>JAZRVZ010000051.1:0-3839 GCA_045599425.1 Bacteroidaceae bacterium
ATCTTCCTTTCCGGAGGGATAGAAGTACGTTGGCACCATCTTTCAACTGCTGGAGTACCGAGTCGTTGAGCTCATCGGCAAGGAGTACGGAGCCCTGTTCGGATGATTTCCTGGACGGATACACCCAAATGTTCCAACTGTTGACATAGTTGTCGAGGGCAACCTCGAACTCGAGTTCTACGGGAACGCTGATGTCACTGAGATTGCATTGTACATCGCCAACTTTCAGGCAGTTGCCAATGGGCAATGTGGGCATGGCAAAGGAACCTTCCTGAAGGGTTTTGCCAGACTTGTCGCGGAGATTCCATCGAACATTCTTGTCCGTCATGGACTCTTTGTAATTGGCTAGCTCGATACCAGCCACGAAGGGCTCGTCGTTCTGGAAAATGAGCTTGTCCATGCGTGCCAACGGAACAATGGAGTTGCAGAAACGACGATATTCCGCAGCATCGGTATATCCCTTCTCTTCCCAGAATGCATCGAGAGGACCTACAAGAGCCGTACCCTGTCCGGAGAAGTCGTTGGTGCCCAGCAGCTGGAAGCCACCGAAGTTCTTTGTACGCAAGGCAGCCTCAATGTCTGCTTTGTAGCAGAGTGTCTGCAAACGACCGGAAGCATAAAGAAAGTCGTCGGCAAGTTCTGACATGCCGTTGTTTGTCAGGAAATCCCGGAAAATCTCGAAGTTGCGTGCCTTATAGACACCTATATATTTCTCTATCTCGTGGAAGTTGGGATAGACACACCATTGACCGATTTCGTGGCTGATAATAGGCTGAGTGGGGAACTTCGCGGTATAGCCATGCCAATCGTAGCTGGTTGAGGGGCTGTTGGCATTGATGATGGATTTCAGACCACCACCCCAAGCCTGGATACGGGGAGCAGGATCGCACAGGTAATCATTTTCGGGTATGTTGGGCCATCCGGCTGCACTTACATAGAGACGGCGGGGGTCGGTCTTTGTCCAGTATGACGTGAAGTTCTTGAGGTAGTTGACATAGTCTGCTCCACTTGGCTCGTTGCCGTAGGCCATGAAGCAGAACGAAGGATGATTGCCAAATTCACGTATGATACGCTTGGACTCTTCGATGAGAAAAGCATCCGTGGGCGTACCCTCGCCAAGTATGTTGCACCAGGCCGAGCACTCTATCTGAAAATACATGCCAAGTTCATCGGCAGCCTCGAAGGCGGCAGCGGGAGGACACCAGGAGTGGAAACGGAGGTGATTGAGACCGTATGACTTGCAGACCTTCAATTCGCGCAGCCACTCTTCCTTGTCTGTGGCAGGATAGCCCGTGTGGGGGAAGGTGCCGCAATGAAGCGTTCCGCGCATGAAGGCGGGATGACCATTCAGGCAGAGTACACCATTGTTGTTTGCTATCTTGCGGAAACCGAAAGTGACATGGCCTTTGTCCTGGCTGTCATTGAGGGCATATTGGAACTTATAGAGGGTGGGAGAGAACTCGTCCCACTCCTTTACCTGACCGGTTATCGTGACGGTTCCCTTGACGGTATTCATACCTTTGGAGAGGTGGCAATCCACCTTCTCGCTGTCGTTGCCGACACGCATGAGAAGCGTTTCGTCGCATTCTTCTGCCGACCAAATTTCTGCCACTACGTCCACTTTCTGCTGTTCGGCAGAAGGATAGAGGTCCACGTGAGTGACGGCTGTACGTGGCTTGATCTCAAGTTCCATACGACCCACAATGCCGTTCCAATTGCCTTGTGTGTGGTCGGAAATGCTATGGGCATTGGCACCTGGATTGATGTCGTGCACTTCGTTGTCCACACGGACGGTGAGCGTGTGACACCCAGGGGTGAGACGGCCCGTAAGATCAAACTCTTGAGGGGCACCCAATGCATTTGCTTCGCCCACCTGTTCGTCGTCCACCCAAACGGTTGATTGCCAATGGACACGTTCAAAGAACAAGCGAACGAAACTGTTTTCCACCTCTTTCGGTACATCAATCTCGCGCTGATACCATGCAACACCCCGATAGTAGAGGTCTGGTTGTAGCCAACTAGGAATCTTGAAATTGTCGGGATTCCGATAGGGGGCATACAGGCTGTCGTGCCACAACGCTTGGTCTTGGATGTCACCCGTCCAGGTTGTGTTGATGTCAACTGCATTGCCTTTGCCATTGGTAAGCATGGAACCGGGGAGGGATACATGGTCGCTGAGTGTGGTGTTGTACCAGCCTTCGTTGATGCCGACATTCTCCGGATCCATGGCAAAGTGCCATTCACCACTGAGGTCGATGGTGTTCTTTTTGCATCCTGTCAGACATGCAAAGATGAACGATAGTAGAATAAAAAGAGTCTTTCTCATGTGTGTTTTTCTTTTCTCTTAATGTATATTTCAGTCCAAAAGTAGCAAAAAAATCGTTCTTAACGAAAACAAAGGCCAAAAAAACGGAGGAAAGAACCAAGTTACTTTCCTCCGATAGTATAAGCGTGAAAAAAACGGGTTATTTCACGTATTCGGCCAGGTCGGTCAGGCGCATATCGCCCTTACGCTGGAATGTGTCGTGCATAGCAAAGGCTGCACTCAGACAATGGTGGGTGTGACCACCGAACTTCTCGGCGTACTTCAGGTAATCCTGGAGCAGAGGACGATAGTCGGGATGTGCTACCTTTATCAGTTCGTTGGCCTTCTGCATAGAGCTCTTGCCACGCAGGTCGGCTACACCATATTCCGTGATGACGGCATCGATGAAATGGCTTGTGTGGTCGATATGAGAGCAGAACGGTACGATGCTGCTGATGGCTCCACCCTTGGTAGTACTACCGCAAGTGAAGATGCTCAGATAGGCGTTGTTCGTGAAGTCGGCAGAACCACCGATGCCGTTCATCATCTTGGTGCCACAGATCTTCGTGCTGTTTACGTGGCCATAGATGTCGGCTTCGATGGCTGTATTCAGGGAGCAAACGCCGATGCGGGCGATGACTTCGGGGCAGTTGCTAATCTCGGAGGGGCGCAGCACGAGTTTGTCCTTGAAGAAGTCCATATCGCGGTAGATGCCTTTCAGACATTCGTTCGTTACGGTCAGAGAGCAGGCAGAAGCACTCAGCACGCGACCCTCGCGCATCAGCTGAACGGGAGCATCCTGTAATACTTCGGTGTAGATGTTGAAGTTGGGCACTTCCTTGCATTGTCCCAGGGCACCGAGGACGGCATTGGCACCACTGCCCACACCACTCTGCAGGTTCAGGAAGCTGGCGGGGATCTTGCCACTCTTCAGGTTGGCCAACAGGAAGTCGGCTACGTTCTGTCCAATCTGGGTGGTGATGGGGTCGGCATCCTTGAATGCACGAGCCTCATCGGGGATATTACATTCAACGACACCGATGATGCGATTGACATCTACCTCTACATAGGGCTTACCGATACGATCGCTGGCCTTGGTAATCATGATGGGGGTGCGGAAGGGATGATCCTCGATTTCATACACATCGTGGATACCCATACAGCTGGGCTCGTGGAAGGCGTTCAGCTCGATGAAGATGCCTTCGGTGGCCAGTCGGCATACGGTGGGGCTGATACCACCGGCTGCTGTCAGGTAGATATGAGCCTTGTTGCCTACGACTTCTACGGCACAGGCCTCGATGATTGCCCAATTGACCGGACCCAGATAACCCTGGCGGATCTGAGTAGCCATGTTGGACAGGTTCAGGTCGCTGTAGGCAAGCTCATTCTGGTTAACGTGCTTGCGGAAGTCTGCGTTTGTCGTGTAAGGGGCACGGAAATTGATGGCTTGTGCGTTGGCCAATGCGCCATCGCAACTCTGACCGGTGCTGGCACCCGTAAAGATGTTGATCTTGAAGGGACGGCCAGCAGCATG
>JAZRVZ010000052.1:0-7223 GCA_045599425.1 Bacteroidaceae bacterium
CAGAGGATGACATCTCGCCACAGCTGGAGCTCTTCAAGCAAAAAGAGGGGCCCAATTTTGAGAATTACAAGACCAACGCCTATTTACACGCAGTTAACCAATAGAATTAATCAAATCCCGATTTTTATCGGACAGCAATAAATCTAAACATATTGTTATCCTTAATTTATTATTATTCAAGATGCAAAATTATACAAAATATCCTTACGTTGTACCTTCCTTATGCCAAAAAGTTACGGTCTGAAGAAAAAAACGATATTCAGGTGCCGGTTTGGATATTTTTTTTCTAACTTTGCATAGTAAAATGTAAAATTCAAGTTGCGTTATGACAAAAAAGATACTGATGGCCGTCTTGGCCTGGACGCTTGCCCTTTGTGCATCTGCCGTACCTGCGCGGCACATCACCCGTCGCCTTGTCCAACCCGACGGTTCCGTTATTGAGGTGTACCAGCGTGGCGACGAACACCACCACTACTACACCGACCTGGACGGCCGTCTGCTCACCCTTGACACCGACGGATTCCTGCGCCTTGCCACTGATCAGGAGGCATGCCAGCTGAATGCCCGCGGGCAGGAGGTCCGCCGCCGTGAGGCAGAGCGCCAGCAGGCCATCCGGCAGAACGGACGGCGCAAGGCGTTTCCCACCAAGGGCGACCAGCGCAGCATCGTCATCCTGGCCGAATTCAGTGACAACAGCTTTGCCAGCCCGACGGCCCATGCCGACTTCCAGGCCCTGCTCAACGAACCCGGCTACAGCCAGTTCGGCGGCACCGGTTCTGCACGCGACTATTTCCTTGATCAGAGCATGGGACAGTTCAGTCCCACCTTTGATGTCTACGGCCCGGTCAAGCTCTCCCGCCCCATTGCCTACTATGGCAAGAACAAGGGCGTGGGTGGGGACGATGAGCATGCATCGGACATGATTGTGGAGGTCTGCCGCCTTCTGGACGGGGAGATTGACTTTTCGCAGTATGACTACAATGCCGACGGCTTCATCGACAACGTCTTTGTCTATTATGCCGGATTCGGCGAGGCTACGCTGGGAGATGCCAATACCATCTGGCCTCATTCCTTCGATATCACCTCCGTGACCTCCACGCCCGTCCTCTTCGACGGCGTGCAGCTGGATCACTACGCCTGTACCAACGAGATCGGCGAGGACTATCGGATGGACGGTATCGGCACTTTCGTGCACGAATTCTCGCACGTCCTGGGACTGCCCGACCTTTATGATACCGGGTACGCCAGTTCGCATCCCTTTACGCCCGGCCGCTGGTCGGTGATTGATGAGGGAGAATATAATAATGTATCGCGTACGCCACCCTGCTACACGGCCTACGAGCGAATGACCGTTGGCTGGCTCAAGCCCTACGAGCTGACCGGAGCTGCCAACATGTCGCTTTCCACCATCGGTGTGGCCAATGAGGCCTGCATCATCCGTACGGCCAGCGAGAACGAGTACTACCTGCTGGAGAACCGGCAGAACGTGGGCTGGGACCGGTTCCTTCCCGGGCATGGCATGCTCATCTGGCACATCGACTACGACCCCTTCATCTGGGAGCAGAACCGCGTCAACAACACCTCGTCACACCAGCGTGTGGACATCATCGAGGCCGACGGAATCCTGACCGACGCAACCCGTGCCGGTGATGCCTTCCCGGGAACGATGGGCGTGACCGAATTCTCCAAGGATACCAATCCGGCCATGTTTACATGGATCGGTCAGATACTGGACATGCCCATCTCGGAAATCAGCGAGGATGCCGACGGGATCGTCAGCTTCAAGGTGTGCGGTGGAACCGATGCCCTGCTGCTGGCCCAGGAGACCCCTGTTCTGCATGAGCCTTCCGAGGTGGCTTCCCAGTCCTTCCTGGCTCAGTGGGATGCCGTACCCGGCGCCAATGGCTACTGGCTGCGTGTTTTCAGTCGGGAGAAGGGTGAGCCCGGCACGCAGGTGGTTGATTTTACTGGCGGACTTACCCAGATGCCCGAAGGTTGGGAAACCAACAGTACCTCTACTTATGGCATGAAGTCATATTGTGGCGAGTCTGCTCCCTCGCTGCGCCTGCAGCAGGACGGACATTACCTCCAGAGTCCGGTCTTTGAGGATGATCTTCAGGCCCTCACCTTCTGGCACCGTGGCGTATCCTCGTCGGCCGACAATGCCTTGCTGGTCTATGCCCTGGCAGCAGACGGAACCTCCACGCTGCTGGACAGCCCCGCCATCGTTAACGAGGCTGGCGGTGCAACACTCACCTACGACCCCCTGCCTGCCGGAGTGCGTGCCGTGCGCATTGAGTACAAGGCCGCCGGCAGCGGTTCCGTGACCATAGACGATGTCCGACTGCAGCACCAGGGCGAGACCCACATCATTCCCCTGCCCGGCTACGAGTCCCTGGATTGCCGCTCAGCCCTCTCCCAGCGCGTGGAAGGCCTTGCCGATGGCAATACCTATTACTTTACCGTCCAGGCCTACAACAGCGCCACCCGCAGCCACGTCTCACAGGAGCGCTCCGTGCAGACGGGCGTCACCGATGCCTTGTCAGCCGTCGCCCATCCCTCTGCCGCAGGGCCCGCCTATACCCTTACCGGGCAGCGTGCCACGAAGGGGTACAAGGGACTTGTCATCCGTGGTGGTCGCAAGTATGTTCAGAGGTAGGGCACAGGGCTTATATTTTCTGTTAAATGGAACCCACCTAAATAGACGTTTCCAAACCGGAAAAGAGACCTGCTACGCTTTGTGGCAGGCCTCTTTTGCATGGAGGGACAGGGGGGATGTCTTATTGTTAGGTGTTAGGTGTTAGTTTTTTTGGGGGCAGTGGGAAAAGGTGGGAAATCTGGATTAAGGCAAAACAGAAACCCACCCTTTGAAGAGGACGCTATGCCGACAGGGCCTGAAGGGCCTGCTCCGAGGATTCGTACAGGCGCTGCCAGGTGTGGGTGTCCAGCTTGCGGATCCAGCTTTTCTCCGCCCAGCGCGAGAGGGTCACGGAGGGATTGGACGTGTACTTCATGTTGGCCTTGAGCCGGGCTGCGGCCAGGTGGCCGTGGTGAACTGCATGGGCAGGTAGAAGAGGATGTTGACCATGGCACCGAGATCGGGGTTCTTGGCACGGAAGCCGAAAACCATCTGCAGCAGATAATGGATGGCGTAGAGCGAGAGGGCAATGACGAGCAGCCAGCGCGACGTATCATAGGCACGGCTGGGTGTGTGCATGTGCATCAGGTAGCGCGACATGAGCAGCATCAGGGCCAGCACCAGCGTGGTGGTGAAGCAGCCGCACTGAACGAGCAGCAGGGCTTGGTTGGAGGTAGGAATCATCATGTTCTTCTAAATCATTCGGGCAAGCTCGAGGGCTTGCGGAGTTGACGGTGTGGTGCAAAAATACACACTATATATTATTAAACCACACTTTTCCCGGATTTTAATCTCAAATTTCATGGTTTTGTCATCAACTCCATGCAAAATGGCCATGTGTCTTCCGAAAAAAAGTTTGATTTTGTAGTTTCACAGTTTCACAGTTTCACAAAACACACCGTTCTTGGAAGGAAAATAATTTACTGAACTCCATTTACTGCTCATTTACTGAATAATTTACTTTTCCGATTAAAAGCTGCTCGCACACACAGGCCACGATTTTGTTTTTGGAAAGTAAAATGGGCAGTAAATGATCAGTAAATCTGGATTCAGTAAATTAACGTGAGTTCGATGAATTTTATTTAGGCACTTTTGACGACGGTCAAAAGTAGATATACACGGATTTTTTTTCTTTATCCTGGAGATCATTACATGATAACACACGTGTGTGTTTGACCGAACAACACGTGTGTTCCAATCCAACCTCAGGTGTATTCCAATCCAACTACACTTGTGTCATATAGAAAAAATGTACAAACCTTATCTCTTGGCGATAAGGCACAGCCTGGATAGCAACGCCGTATAAACCCCCAAATGTGAAAGCGTGAAACTGTGAAACTACAAAATCAAACTTTTTTTTGCGGTTTCTCCTTCTTCATGCGGCCACTCTTCTTCAGTGCCTCGGCTATGATCCATTGCAGCTGACCGTTGACGGAGCGGAACTCGTCAGCGGCCCAGGCCTCGATGGCGGACATGGTCTGCTCGTCGATGCGGAGGACAAAGTTCTTGGTTTTATTTTCCTTGGTAGCCATTGCGTCTGTAACAGTATTTGATGTAGCCGGAGAGGATGTTTGATAGCAATAACAGAAGACCGAAGCAAAGTATGATCACGTAGAAGGAAGGATCGGCCAGGGGATTGTGTCCCAGGGCGAAGCGTATGGCAACAACGACGCAACATCCCACCGTATATCCGATCAAGGCTGACTTGTAATGCTTGCGGAATCGATACTTCATGAACCATGAGAGGTAACCCCTGAATGGTCTTCTGATGAAGAATCCCGAATAGAGCCAATGCGCGAAGGTGAACAGGGATACTAATCCTAATGCCCCTACAAAGATTGCCTTACCCCATTTCCCCTTGTCGGCAATGATGTACAGCAAGGCGGCATAGATGGCCACCAAGACGAGGATGGCAAGGATGCGGACGAAGTGATACAGGAATCTTCTCATGACTTATATCTCCACCTGTACATTAGGGTTGATACGCAGAATTTCCTCGATGAATACGTCCTGATTTGCGGGAGAGATGATGAGAGGATGACCGCAGCCGAAGTCCAGTTTGATGCGCTTGAGAGAGGCTGCTGGCGAACTGACGGGGTTGTAGGTGCGGGTGATGCTCTTCAGCTTCTTCAGCTCGTAGGTCTCCTTTATGATGAACAGGTCTTTGACGATCAGTCTGTCCTCGTCGATGGTGTAGTGAATACCCAGGATTGTACCGATGAATGCGAACAAAACTGCGGCCAATACAAGGATTGCAATGTACTTTCCCTGCGACCAAGCATTGTAGGTGCCAAAGCCTGTGACTCCTGCGATGAGGAGTACCAGTATGATGCTTATGCGTGAACGAAATCTCATAGCGTTAAATGTTTCTGCAGATTCGGGAGAATTAATGTTGAACGCAAAGACGCAAAGACGCGAAGTTTTATTTATTCAATATTCAGTAGGTTACAAAGATATCTTTGCGTCTTTGCGTCTTCGCGTTCAATTAACAGAAATAACCTTAATTGATCCTGTTTTTAGTGATTCAACGTGCCTGAGTTGATGACGGGCTGTGCGGGTTCGTCGGCACAGAGTACCACGAGCAGGTTGCTTACCATGGCAGCCTTCTTCTCGTCGTCCAGATCCACGATCTCCTCGTCAGAGAGCTTGTCGAGCGCCATCTTCACCATGCTTACTGCACCATCCACAATCTTCTCACGGGCGGTGATGATGGCTGCGGCCTGCTGGCGACGGAGCATGACGGCGGCAATCTCGGGAGCGTAGGCCAGGTAGTTGATGCGGGCCTCGATAACCTCCAGGCCGGCCATGGCCAGGCGCTCGTTGAGCTTGTTGGTCAGCACCTCGTTGATCTCGGCTGCACCGCTGCGCAGGGTGATGGTCTCATCCTCCTTCGTGTCCTCGTTGTCGTAGGCGTACATGCCGGCTACCTCACGAAGGGCAGAGTCGCTCTGGACGGCCACGAACTTCTCGAACTTGTTCATTCGGGCACCTGCGGCACCGCCCACGGCTGTGGTGTTGCTTACGTCGGTGTCGATGTCGAAGATGGCCTTGTAGGTGTCCTTCAGTTTCCATACCACAACCAGGCCGATGAGGATGGGGTTACCCGTCTTGTCGTTCACCTTGATGGGTTCGGCGTTGAGGTTGCGGGCACGCAGGGAGACGTTCTTGCAGGTCATGAAGGGGTTGATCCAGAAGAAGCCGGTCTTGCGGAAAGTGCCTACGTAGCGGCCGAAGAAGGTCAGGACCTTGGCCTCGTTGGGCTCCAGCATGGTGAAACCGCAGCTGAAAATGATGGCGCAGCTGAAGAGGATGACGATGGGGATGGCCATCCAGCCATTCTCAAGATTGATAGCCTCGACCAGAAGGGTTGCGGTAAGGCCCCACAGCAGCAGGTCGATGACGATCATCAGGAAACCGTTGAGGTAACCGCCCTTGTACTCTTGTTCTTGCAGGATGTTGTTGTTCTCTTTCATAATAGTGATGTTTTTATGTGATATCATTTTGATATTGCAAAGATAGTGGAATAATTGTAATGCGAACAAGAAAAAACGTGGATTTCGGCACTAAAATGTATGAATTGGAAAGTCCGGTTGGCATTTCGTGCGTGATTTTCTTGCCTCAAAGCTTTGCCGGATGCGGATTTATTCGTATCTTTGCAAAAACATCGCGCGTACATACAATACTTAATTAACTAAATATTCATGAAAATCAAGAATCTACTTTTGGGCGCTGCGCTGACGGCATCTGCCTCGGCCATGGCCCAGGACAACACCATCACGGTGCAGACGGCCAAGCTGGGCGCTCCCATCCAGAGTACCATGTATGGCATCTTCTTCGAGGACATCAACTATGCCGCTGACGGCGGTCTGTATGCAGAGCTGGTGATGAACCGCTCCTTCGAGTTCCCCAATCACTTTGCCGGCTGGGACATCAGCGGCAAGGTAAGCCTGCAGGATGACGGTCCCTTTGACAAGAACCCCCATTACGTCCGTCTGGCTCCCTCAGGCCACGCGCACAAGCATACCATGATCGAGAACAGCGGTTTCTTCGGCATGGGTATCAGGAAGGGTGCCCAGTACAAGTTCACGGTATGGGCCCGCTGCCCGGAGGGCGGCAGCAGCAAGATCTGGGTGGACCTGGTGGATAATGCCACCATGGGCGAGGACCAGAAGATCGGCAACGGCGGCGTGGACATCCAGGGCAAGGAGTGGAAGAAGTACACCCTCGTCCTGACGGCCGGCAAGACCGTGGAGCGTGCCCACATGCGTGTATGGGGCGACTCGAAGGTCACCACCGACCTGGAGCACGTCAGCCTCTTCCCCGTAGACACCTACAACGGTGACGAGAACGGCATGCGCAAGGATCTTGCTCAGGCCCTGTATGACATGCATCCCGGTGTGTTCCGCTTCCCGGGTGGCTGCATCGTGGAGGGTACCGACCTGGAGACCCGCTACCAGTGGAAGAACAGCGTGGGTCCCGTGGAGAACCGTCCCCTGAACGAGAACCGCTGGCACTATACCTTCACCAGCCGCTACTATCCCAACTATTTCCAGAGCTACGGCCTGGGCTTCTTCGAGTACTTCCG
>JAZRVZ010000053.1:0-4670 GCA_045599425.1 Bacteroidaceae bacterium
GACATATACAAACGACTAAATTATAAACCTATGCCATTCAAGAAGAGACGAAAACTTTGTAGTACCCAGTAAGACAAACCCAGAAACGTAACTCGTTGATTGGATGGAAAGAAATAGAGTACTAAGTCAAAGTTGGGTTAAAATCAATGAATCATGAAGAAGGAAACGATGAAGTGGGCCGTTCAGATTCTCATCTCGATACTGACGGCCATTGCCACGGCATTAGGTGCCACGAGCTGCATGGGTGCCCTCTGACGGGGGACGGAAACGGAGATGAGGGCCATTAGCTCGCAAGCCTGCCTCGCACTGAAAATGCGCAGGCAGGCTTCGCTTTATAACAGTATAACAAAATAACAAAACAACATTTCTGTGCAAGCATTCCGTTTTGAATGGAAGCTGATGCGATCAGTCCTCGGCCGTGATCCTGCAGATGTTCACCACGGTCATCATGGCCTTCTCCATGCTCTGGATGGGCACGAACTCATGACGGCCATGGAAGTTGAGGCCACCGGCGAAGATGTTGGGACAGGGCAGGCCCTTGAAGCTGAGCTGGGCACCATCGGTACCGCCACGGATGGGGACAACGGTGCAGAAGCCACAGGCTTCCTCGATGGCACGCTTGGCGATGTTGGTGATGTGGGGCTTGTCCTCCAGCTGGCAGAGCATGTTGTAGTACTGGTCCTTGAGTATGGGTGTTACGGTTCCCTGGCCATATTTTGCATTCAGTTTCTCTGCGGTATCCAGGACGATCTGCTTGCGCATCTCAAAGAGGCCGCGGTTGTGGTCGCGGATGATGTAGCTCAGTGTGGCCTCCTCGACGGTGCCCTGCATGGAGGTGAGGTGGAAGAAGCCTTCGTAGCCTTCGGTCTTCTCGGGACGCTCGTTCTCCGGCATCATCATGGCAAACTCGTTGGCCAGGATGCAGGCGTTGATCATCTTGTCCTTGGCATAGCCGGGGTGGACGTTGCGGCCCTTCACCTGAATCCTGGCACTGGCGGCGTTGAAGTTCTCGTACTCCAGTTCGCCGACCTCGCCGCCATCCATGGTGTAGGCCCACTGGCAGCCGAACTTCTCCACGTCGAAGAGGTGGGCGCCCATGCCGATCTCCTCGTCGGGGTTGAAGCCTACGCGGATCTTGCCGTGCTTTATCTCGGGATGGGCCATGAGGTAGGTCATGGCGGTCACGATCTCGGCGATGCCGGCCTTGTCGTCGGCTCCGAGGAGGGTGTTGCCGTCGGTGACGATGAGGTCCTCGCCGATGTGCTCCTTCAACTCGGGGAACTGACGGACGGTGGTCACGATGCCCTCGGCCTGGTTCAGGACGATGTCGGTGCCATCATAGCCGGGGATGATGCGGGGCTGGACGTTCTGGCCGCTGCAGTCGGGCGAGGTGTCCATGTGTGCGATGAAGCCGATGGTGGGCACGGGCTTGTCGGTGTTGGCGGGCAGGGAGGCATAGACGTAGGCATGCCCGTCCATCTCTACCTCCTCCAGGCCCAGGTCCCTGAGTTCCTGGCAGATGTATTCTGCCAGACGGAACTGCTTCTCCGTGCTGGGGCACTGACTCTCGTTCTCTTCACTGGACTGCGTGTCGAAGCTTACATACTTCAGGAAACGCTTTACTAATTCGTCTTTCATATTGCTTGGTTATGGTTTTCTCCTCGCAAAGATAAGGATTATTTTTATAATTCCCAATGTATTCCATACCGTTTTTAATATATATATGCACAACATGCCTCATTTCACCCAGAATCCATCCAACTGACCGGGCACGAGCCAGGCAGGCAGGCGGAGGGTGATAAGGTACGTCTCTCCGGGATCGAGGAGCGGTGTCTTGCCGAAGGCCAGCAGGGAAGTGGGAAGCGTGGAGGGTTTGCCGTAGAGCTGTACGACGGTGCGTCCGGGAAGCTGTCCCTCATTGGTCACCGTGACATCTGCCAGCAGATTGCCTGCGGCATCCTGGCTGACACGGGGTGCGGAGCGTGTGAAATGCGAATAGCTCAGTCCGTAGCCAAAGGGGTAGGACACGGGCACCTGATGGTCATGAAAATACCTGTAGCCCACATCCATGCCTTCCGCGTAATCCGTATAGTCTATGTCCGGACGACCTGCATTGCCATCTTTCCTGCGTCCCTTCCCGCCTTCGGGGAAGTTCCTGGATGAGGGATGGTCCCCGTAGCGGAGCGGCCAGGTCATGGTCAGGCGGCCGGAAGGATTGACGCGTCCCGTGAGGAGGTCGGCCACGGCGGCGCCACCTTCCTGGCCAGGGCTCCAGGCCAGCAGGATGGCATCGGGCAGGTCTTTCCATGAGTCGGTTTCGATGACACCGCCCACGTTGAGGATCACGATCACCCGCTTCCCCTGCCTGTGGTAGGCATCCGTGACGTCACGCACCAGGCTCTGTTCCGCACTGGTCAGGAGGAAATCGTCCTTCAGGCTGCGATCCTTCCCCTCCCCTGCCTGCCGGCCCAGTGTGATGAGGGCCAGGTCGGTACGGTCTGCAACCTGTACAATGGTATCGCGGTTCATGGGACATTCCTTCAGCCCTCCCTTGCCCAGATAGCGTGAGAGGTAGAAGGCGGAAGGATAGCGGTGGCCGCGGCGGGCTATGTAGCGCTGGTAGTGACGGGTCAGGGAGGAGTCCGGACGGGCTCCCTCACTGACAAGGGCCTCCATGAGTCCGGTGGTGTGGGACGGTTTTACGTGCCCGGAACCCGTTCCGCCAATGATCATCTCATAGCTGGTGGCACCGAAGAGTGCAATGCGCCTGTCCGCAAGCTGAAGGGGAAGGGTGCAGTCACGGTTCTCCAGCAGTACCATGCCGGCTGCCGCCGCCTCGCGGGCCACATCCCCGGCAGGCATGGCACCGGGCGTCTCCGCCACCGGGGATGGCTGGGGGATGCCATGGCAAGGCGACTTCCCCACCAGTTGCAGGACACGGCTTACGGCCATGTCCAGCTCACACTCGCACAGCCTGCCACGCCTCACGGCACGCAGAATCTCTCGCCGCTGCCGTCCCAGCCCTGGCATGAGCAGGTCATTGCCGGCCTGTATCTGCAAGGCGGATCTGCGCTTGCCTGTCCAGTCTGTCATGACCAGTCCGTCGAAGCCCCATTCCTCGCGCAGCACCTCGGTCAGGAGTGCATGGCTCTGCTGGGTCAGTTCGCCGTTCAGCAGGTTGTAGCTGCTCATCACCGTCCAGGGGGCAGCCTCGCGCACCACCATCTCAAAAGGCTTGAGGTAGAGTTCGCGAAGCGGTTGAAGCGATACTTTAGAGTTGTTGTGTTTACGATTGGTTTCCTGATTGTTGGCCACGAAGTGCTTCACGCATGCTCCCACTCCTGCCGACTGGATTCCGCGAACCATGGCCGTAGCCATCCATCCGGTCAGGAGGGGGTCTTCGCTGTAGTATTCGAAGTTTCGTCCGCAGAGCGGATTGCGCATCAGGTTCATGCCGGGTGCCAGGATCACATCCACGCCCTTGCTCCTGGCTTCGCGTCCCATGGCCTCTCCCACCCTGGCCACCAGCGCGGTGTCCCAGGTACAGGCCAGCAGGGATCCGACGGGAAAGGCCGTGGAGGATTCCTTCAGCCTGAGGCCTGCCGGACCATCGCTCAGGATGATGGGGCCGATGCCTTGTTTCCTCAGCCGGGACGTCTCGCCTGCCGCACCGGGCACCGTACCCCGGCAGAAGGGAATACCGAAGCCGGAAAGCAGCGATCCGTAGCCGCCACCCACGACGAGCCGGGCCTTTTGCCGGAGGGTCAGGCAGGAGAGCAGGCTGTCGGCGGAACTGCCGGGAACGACCTGCGCCCGGCCCGGGCAGACAGGCAGGAGCAGCAGGGTCAGCAGCACGGTGCAAAGGAGGGAGCGTTTCATGGCCTGAGGATGTATCATTGGACGCTCAAAGATAGGCATTTTCCGCGACCAGGCCAAATATTCGGGGGAAAAGCAAGGGGAAGGACGGATTATTCGGGCGAAGATGTGAATAATCAAAGATTATTTAGTATATTTGCATCTCAAAATTACAGATTGCACACCTTCATTTCCCACTAACCGGAACATACCACCATGAGCTACAGAAAGATATTCCTTCTCCTGCTACTTGGCCAGGCCTTGCAGGGCTCGGCCAGGAACGGCAGTCCGTCAGCATCACCTTACCCCGTCAGCCGTCCGGCACAGGACGGCAGTCCCACGGAGGGCGTCATCACGCATGACTTCGTGCCTGAAGCGCGGATGAAGGCGGACCTGCTGCAGATGCTGGCCGACTTCTCGCGTTACATGACCGACGATTTCCAGCCCTGCCAGGAACCCAACAGCCTGGGCGAGGTGTGCGGGGCGTTCCGTGGCGAGAACACCATGGGCAGCAATGAGCAGGGCGTACGTCCCAACGCTGACCTGTCGATGGTCTGCGCCTTCCTGGTCAAGTACGGCAAACCGGCAAAGGTGAGGTTGCCGGAAGGGGTGACCTGGGAGCGGGTGGAAGAGATGGCAAGCCAGTCGCTGGTCTTCGCCTACTCCACCCACAAGGCCAACCGGCTGAAGGTGTGTGCAGGCGGCCGCTACTGGGGCTCGACATCCAGGGACGATGCGTCCTGGGAGTCCAGTCTATGGGCCATGAGCGTGGCCTATTCGGCCTATTTCCAATGGGACAAGCTGAGCGAAAGGCA
>JAZRVZ010000054.1:0-2702 GCA_045599425.1 Bacteroidaceae bacterium
CGGGCGACGGTGTCTACGGCATCATGAAATACGAGTCGGGCGTGCATCGCGTACAGCGCGTTCCCGCCACCGAGACTCAGGGTCGCGTACATACCTCTGCAGCAACAGTTGCCGTTCTGCCCGAGGCAGAGGAGTTTGACGTGGAGATCAACGAAGGTGCCATCAAGTGGGATACCTTCCGCAGCCAGGGTGCCGGTGGTCAGAACGTAAACAAGGTTGAGTCTGGTGTGCGTGCCCGCTACATGTGGCGCAATCCCTTTACCAACGAGGACGAGGAAATCCTCATCGAGTGTACCGAGACGCGCGACCAGCCCAAGAACAAGGAGCGTGCCCTTGCGCGCCTGCGTACCTTTATATATGATAAGGAACATCAGAAGTACCTTGACGACATTGCCTCGCGGCGCAAGACCAAGGTATCGACAGGCGGGCGTTCGGCCAAGATCCGTACCTACAACTATCCCCAGGGACGCATCACCGACCATCGCATCGGCTATACCATCTACAATCTCCCCGCCTTCATGGACGGACAGATACAGGACTGCATTGACCACCTCATCGTGGCAGAGAATGCAGAGAGGATGAAGGAGGCAGAACTGTAAACTGCCTCTCCCCCAACCCCTCCCCGAGCGGGGAGGGGAGTAAGATACGGAAATAAAAAAGAAACAGTAAGATTCGGAAGTAAAGAAGAAACAAGATGAATAGTATCTATTCAGAGGATTTCAAAACATCATATCCTGACAGGTATGAGATATTGAAGGATTTCGCAAAGGAAAACAGACAAAAGATGACTCTTGCTGAATCTCTTCTCTGGGAGGAACTAAGAAAAAAGAAACTCGGTGTGGTTTTTCGCCGGCAACATCCAATTGCAGACTATATCGCTGACTTCTTTACATACAGTGGTAACTTGATAATAGAAATAGATGGTGGTTATCATGACCGGACGCAACAGAAAGAGGATGATTTTGCAAGAACAGAACACTTGAATCGACTCGGCTTTCATGTTGTTAGATTTACCAATGAGGAAGTCATCGAATCAACACCTAACGTAATCAACAAGATTAAAGAATATATAAAAATACAGAAATAACAAACTGCAAACTTCCCCCCAAAGGAAATGCAGCCCCCTCCCCGCTCGGGGAGGGCGGGGGGAGAGGCTTTTTTATGAATAGAAAAGAACTTGTTGCACAGATCCAGGCGAAGAAGAGCTTCCTGTGCGTAGGATTAGATACCGACCTGAAGAAAGTACCTGAACACCTGCTGAAGGAGGAGGATCCCATCTTCGCCTTCAACAAGGCTATCATCGATGCCACCGCGCCCTACTGCGTGGCCTATAAGCCCAACCTGGCCTTCTATGAGGCATTCGGCGTGAAGGGTATCATGGCCTTCGAAAAGACCGTGAAGTACCTGAAGGAGAACTATCCCGAACAGTTCATCATCGCTGATGCCAAGCGTGGTGATATCGGCAATACCAGCCAGATGTATGCCCGTACCTTTTTCGGCGAATACAATGTGGATGCGCTGACTGTTGCTCCCTACATGGGCGAGGACAGCGTCACTCCCTTCCTGGACGGCTATGAGGGCAAGTGGGTGATCCTCCTGGCTCTGACCTCAAACAAGGGCAGCTTTGACTTCCAGCTCACTGAGGACAAGGAGGGGGAGCGCCTCTTTGAGAAGGTGATCCGCAAGAGCCAGCAGTGGGGCAATGACGAGAACATGATGTACGTGGTAGGTGCTACCCGTGGCGAGATGTTCAAGGACATCCGTGCCGTGGCTCCCAATGCCTTCCTGCTCGTACCCGGCGTAGGTGCTCAGGGTGGCAGCCTGGAGGAAGTTTGCAAGTATGGCATGATTGAGGATTGCGGCTTGCTGGTCAACAGCAGCCGTGGCATCATCTATGCCGACAAGACCGAGAACTTCGCTCAGGTGGCCGGAGAGAAGGCCAAGGAGCTTGCAGAGCAGATGGCTGCACTCTTGAAGTAAGAATTAAATCAGAAGAAATGGAATTTACCGCAGGAATGATCGCTGGCCTCATCGAGGGAACCGTCGTAGGTGACCCCGCTGCCAAGGTCAACAATTTCGCAAAGATAGAAGAAGGCAAACCTGGATGCATCAGCTTCCTGGCCAATGACAAATACGAGCACTACATCTACGAGACTGAGAGTTCCGTAGTATTGGTGAACAACAACTTCGAACCGAAGAAAGAAATCAAGGCTACCCTCATCAAGGTGCCCGATGCCCGCGAGGCAGTGGCCAGACTGCTGCAGGTCTATGAGAGCATGCAGCCCAGGAAGACGGGTGTAAGCGAACTGGCCTTCATCGACCCCACGGCAAAGATAGGAGAGGGTTGCTTCATCGGCCCCTTCGTTTCCATCGAGGAGGGAGCCGTTGTAGGTGACAACTGCATCCTGCATCCCCACGTCACCATCGGCAAGAACGCCAGGGTGGGCAATGACACAGAACTCAATGCCAATGTCGTGATCTACCACGACTGCAAGGTGGGCAGCCACTGCATCCTGCATGCCGGTTGCGTCATCGGTGCCGACGGTTTCGGTTTCCAACCCACGGAAAAGGGATACGAGAAGATTCCACAGATAGGTATCGCCATCATCGAGGACGATGTGGAGATCGGTGCCAACACCTGTGTCGATCGTGCCGTGATGGGAGCTACCATCGTGCATAGCGGCGTGAAGCTGGACAACCTG
>JAZRVZ010000055.1:0-6051 GCA_045599425.1 Bacteroidaceae bacterium
GCCTTTCTTGCAGAAGAGCGGGGCGTAGGCAGCCATGGCCACCATGTCGGAGTTGCGCTCCAGGCTGGTCCAGTAGGCCGCCTCGGAGAGGGTGGAGGCGTAGGCATTGTTGGTGCCGTTGTTGGCAAACTCGCCCACGAATACGCGGGTGGGCTTCTGACGGTCGTAGGTGTGACCCTCGCCTCCGCGTACCTTGCCGGCATCGTAGCGGTCGCGGTGGGTGTAGAACCAGCGGTCGTTCTTGTAGTAGTGCTCGTCTACGTAGGTGTCGGGGTACTTGGCATCGATCTCGGCGTAGTTGGCGTTGAAGTCACGTCCGGCATCGGCGGCACCGGCGGTGGAGACGATGACGATATCGGGATACTGGGCCTTGACGGCCTTGTACATGATGTCAAAGCGCTCCCAGAACTCCTTGCCGCGGTTCTCGTTGCCGATACCCAGGTACTTGAGGTTGAAGGGGGCGGGATGGCCCATCTCGGCACGCTTGCGGCCCCAGGTGGTGCTGACGTCGCCGTTGCAGAACTCGATCAGGTCGAGGGCATCCTTGACGAAGATGTCATGGAAGCGCTTGCGGTCGTCCTCGGTCTCGAGGGGAGCGACGTAGGAGTGTCCGGCAAACTGGCAGGTGACGCCGTTGTTGAGCACGGGCAGGGGTGTGGCACCCAGCGACTCGGCCATGAGGAAGTACTCGTAGAAGCCCACGTACTGGGAGGTCCAGTAGCCCCAGTGGTTGCGGAAGCCGATGCGCTCCTCGGGGGCACCGATGCTGTTCTTCCAGAATACCTGACCGAAATAGTTGGGCCCCTCGGATGCACAGCCGCCGGGGAAGCGCATGAAGGTGGGGTGGAGGTCGGCCAGGGCCTGCATGAGATCCTTGCGGAAGGGTCCGCTCTTACCGTCGTTCCACAGGGCGGACGACTCGGGCAGCAGGCTCACGAAGTCCAGGTAGAACACGCCCTTGGCGTCGGCCACGATGGCCAGGCGGGAGTCCACGCTGCGCTCGGCCTTGAGCTGGCCGGTGTACTGCTTCCACTGGTCGGGAATGGCGCTGAGGGTGATGACGTTGGAGTTGGCCTTGCCCTCCTTGTCCTCCAGCCAGACCTTGATGCTGCCGCTGTACTTCTCACCCTGGAGGTAGAGGCCCAGGTCGTAGCTCTGATTGGCCACGGCGGGGATGGAGGGCGTCTGGGTGTTGTTGGAGTAGGTGGCGCCGCGCTGCTTGGTGTAGGGTGCAATGCCGTAGCCGTTGGCTGCGATGCCGAAGCCCTGTCCGGGTTCCTGGATGTCAAAGCGCACGCAGTACTGGGCATAGCGGGCCTCGTCGTCGTACTTGTCGTTCGGATCGTAGTCGTAGTAGCGGGTCAGCTGGCGCAGGGGATGGTCGCTGACGGCCCTGGCCTCACCACGGCTGCCCTCGCCCCTGTCGACGGTCCAGCCGAAGAAGATGGTGTCGCTCTGGGAGAACTCTTCCCTGGGTCCCATGGGTACGTTGTAGGCCTGGAAGGAGTTGTTCTGGATGAGCTGGGCGCAGATACCGCCGTCCAGGCTCTGGTTGATGTCCTCGAAGAAGATACCGGAGAGGGTGGGGCTGATGCTGATGCCTAACTGGTTGGTGGAGAGGCTGATGCTGCGTGTCTGCGACTGGGTGAAGCCCTTCAGTTGCAGCATCTTGTCGGCCATGCGGGTACCCATGAGTCGCATACCCTCGGTACTGAAGTGGAACTGGTCGCCGGTGGACTGGCAACCGATGGAGGAAATGACGTGGGAGCCCGGCAGTACCTTGGGCAGGTTGGGCAGGATCTTCTCGTTGAAGGCGTAGCAGACGCCGTCCATCTCCTTCTGCTTCAGTTCACCGGCCAGCAGGGGTACGTCCTTGGCCTTGAGCTTGAGGTCCTTGCAGAGGTCATCGTAGATCTTGCGGACCTTGCTGGGCCACTCGGGGTCGTCGCTGTTGGATTCGCCCTGGTGGATGAGGATGCCCTTGATGACACCGTCCTTCTGGGCCAGTCGGGCCATCTGGACGAGTCGCTGGTAGGGATTGCCGTCGTAGTTCCTGACGATGTCCTTCATCCAGTCACGCTCGTTGTCAATGTACTCCTTGTATGCGTCCTTGTCCCACAGCTCGATCTTGGCACCGGCCACGGAGACGTTGATGACGCCCACGCGGTAGTCCTGGGGCATGACCTCGATCATCTTGCGACCGAAGAAGTCGACGGGACCCAGGTTGTTGCCGTCGCGGCAGATGGGTGGCAGGGCGGTGTACCACTGGCCCATGTGGCGGCCGGAGCGGGGCATCTCACAGGCGGCCATAAACTGGAAACGTGGGTCGTTCCACTGCCTGTCCTTCTCGGTGGGCTGGGCACCGGCCTCCATGTTGGACTGGCCGAAGCAGAGGTAGATGTGGAACTTGGGGTCGGGCTTGGCTGATGCCATCAAGGGCAGCAGAAGCACCAGGCATAGTAGGCGGAATGGGTGTTTCATGGGGAATCGAACTGGAATGGCCGAAAATAACCGAAAGCATCTTCGGCCATTTTCAGCCATTATGGTTTTAATGATTAGGTGAATTATCTTGCCTGAACATACTTGTGCAGGGTGGCACGTACGGCACCGGGACCGGCATAGAGTTCCTTGACCATGCCCTCGATCTGCTCGCCGAGACCGATCTCGTAGAGGTCAACGCCAAAGACGTCCTTGCGTGTGTAGAGGTCATGCAGACAGCTCCAGTCCTGGTCGGGCTTGCCCAGCTCCAGGGGGGCCACGATGGCCTGCAGCTCGTCCAGCAGGGGATCGGGTGAGGGCGTGAAGGCCTCGCCGTTGTCCTTGATGCCCTTCAGGAAGCGGGCATAGCCTGCCAGGGTAAGGGGGATGAGGATGAGGTTCTTCTTGTCCAGGCCGCGCTCGTGGTACTTTCGCAGGGTCTCACCGAAGCGGATGGGCAGCTTCTGGCTGGTATCCATGGAGATACGCTGGGGTGCATCAGGCATGAAGGGATTGGGCAGACGCTTGTTGATGACGTCGCCGATGAACTCGTAGGGATTCAGTACGCCGGGATCGGTAACCACGGGCATGGCTTCCATGTAGCCGATCTTCTGGATGAAGGGACGCAGGTCCTCGTCGGCCATCTCGGCGGAGATGAGGGTGTAGTCCAGCATGACACCGTAGATGGACATGGCGGTGTGGAGGGGGTTGAGGCAGGTGGTGACCTTCATGGTCTCAACCTGGTCCACGATCTCACGGGTGGTGTAGAGGGCACCGCCGAGATCCAGTGGCGGACGACCGTTGGTGTAGTGGTCCTCGATAACGAGGTACTGAACCTCCTCGGCATTGACGAAGGGAGCGGTGAAGGTGTGCTTCTCGGTCTCAATGTAGTTGTTGTCCTCGAATCCGTCCTGGGCCAGCATGGCCTGTACCTGCGAGTGGGGACGGGGCGTGATCTTGTCAATCATGGACCAGGGGAAGGTGATCTTGGTCTGGTCCTTGAGGTAGGCAATGAAGGCTGCGGGTACCAGTCCGTCGCTGAACCAGCGTTCGGCATAGGCCATGAGGCCTGCCTTCACCTTGTCGCCGTTGTGGGAGCAGTTGTCCATGGACTGGACGGTGAGGGGCAGGGCACCGGCATTGAAGCGCTCGAGCAGGAGGGCGCAGACCTTGCCCATGGCAAAGACGGGCTGGAGGCCACGCTGAAGGTCGGCCTCGTTGAAGGTGTAGCCCTTCTCGGTGATGGTGAAGGAGATCATCTGCAGGCTGGGGGCTCTGAAGATTTCCTTCAGACGATCCCAGTCGGCAAACTGGTAGTCGGCCTTGAGTGCCTCGGTGACACTGGCGATGACCTTCTTCTCGATGGAGCCGTTGCTGCAGAGCGAGACTGCCAGGGAGAGGTTGCCGTAGGGGGCGTATGCCTTGTCGATGACCTCGTAGTCGAAGGTCTCGGCCACGATGACGCCGCGGTCGTACTTGCCGGTGTTGAGGGCGTCGTTGAGGATGGATGCGGGGAATGCACGGAAGATGTTGCCTCCGCCGAAGTGTACCCAGGTCGGCTCATCGTGAGTCTTCCGGGTAACTTCTGCAATGTCAAACTTGGGAAGGATATAGCCTTTGTTCTCCCATTCGGAGGGATTGAAGCCCTCCTTCAGTATGTCTGTTAGTTTCATTTTCGATTACTCGATTATTCGGTTATTCGTTTACACGTTTACTCGGGGTGGGTCTTAGTCGTAGAATCCGGGTTGCTTGTACTCAATTCCAAGCTCGCGGTCTACTGTGGCCATGACGCCCTGGATCTGTCCCATGGCGAACATGCGGCCCAGAAGGGTGTAGCCGGCGTTGTGGCCGTGGTTGCTCTCGTCGAAGACGCCGCCGGGTTCGTCGGTGAAGGTCATGCCGTGATCCACGCGCATGGGGAGGCGGCGCCCGGAGTTGCACTTGCCGTCCTTCTCGGCCTGCTCGAAGATGCGGCAGAGCTCGATGAGGTCGCCGCGACCGCCCAGGTGGCTGGCCTCGGTGAAGTTGCCGTTGGGGAAGATGTGGCAGGAACGCAGGTGAACGAAGTGGGTGCGGTCGGCAAACTGACGGGCCATGGCCACGCAGTCATTGTGCTCACCGGCAGAGAAGGAGCCGGCGCAGAAGGTGAGGCCGTTGTGCTTGTTGGGCACGGCATCCAGCATCCACTGGATGTCGTCGGTGCGACCGATGATGCGGGGCAGGCCGAAGACGGGATATGGGGGGTCGTCGGGGTGTACGCACATGTTGATGTCGTACTCCTCGCAGATGGGCATGATGGCCTCGAGCCAGTACTTCATGTTCTGCTGGAGCTGCTCCTTGTTGATGCCGTCGTAGAGTGCCAGCAGGTCGCGGAACTTCTGGACGGGGGCAGCGTCGCCCTCGCTGAAGTTGCCGCTGACGAAGCCCTGGGTCTTGATGATGATGTTCTCCACCATGGCATGGTCAAACTCGGGAGTGGCGGTCTCCTTGATCTTGTCGGCTTCGGCAACGAGGTCACGTCCCCACTTGTGCTCCAGCGAGAAGGCTGCCCAGTCGGCACGTGCAGCCTCACGCTTGAGGATGTAGATGTCGAAGTAGGCAAACTGTCCCCAGTCCATATAGAGGTTGTTGGCACCGTTGGGATTGTCGAGCGACAGGACGGAGCGGGCCCAGTCGAGTACGGGCATGAAGTTGTAGCAGATGCACTTCACGCCCTCTTTGCCGAGGTTGCGCAGGCTCTCCTTGTAGACCTCGATCTGCTCGTCGCGGTCGGGACCGGCATACTTGATGGTCTCCACTACGGGCAGGGACTCCACGACACTCCATGTCATGCCGTAGCTCTCGATGTATTCCTTCAGTTCGTGAATCTTTTCCTGTGTCCACACCTGACCCAGGGGGACGTCGTGCAGGGCGGTTACGATGCCCTCTACACCAATTTGTTTCAGCTGGGCAAGGGTGATCTTATCCTTCTTGCCAAACCAGCGCCATGTTCTTTCCATATAAAGGCCCCCTCTCCGCTCCCCCTGAAGGGGGAGTATGGTTTGTATCGTCCGCTGAGGGGTAATGCGTTTTTACTTTGTTATTTCTTAATCATTACTTAATTGAGCTCATTTCTTGTCCCCATTCCACCCTCCCCCTTTTAGGGGGAGTGAGGAGGGGGTCCTTAGAACTTAAAATAGTTCTTTGCGTTATAGTAGCTGATGTCCTCTACCATCTGCTTGATGCGGTCCATCTCCGATGCGGGAATCTCACCGTTCTCCACGTCACGGCCGATGAGGTTGCAGAGGGTGCGACGGAAGTACTCGTGACGGGGGTAGGAGAGGAAGGAGCGGCTGTCGGTGAGCATCCCGACGAAGCGGCTGAGCAGACCCAGCACGGAGAGGGCGTTCATCTGACGCTCCATGCCATCCTTCTGGTCGTTGAACCACCAGCCAGAGCCAAACTGGATCTTGCCGGGGGTGGGACCCTGCTGGAAGTTGCCCAGCATGGTGGCAATCATCTCGTTGGCCGAGGGATTGAGGGGGTAGAGGATGGTCTTGGCCAGGAGGTTCTCCTTGTCCAGCGTGTCAAGGA
>JAZRVZ010000056.1:0-29362 GCA_045599425.1 Bacteroidaceae bacterium
GCAAGGTCTTTCTGCTTTAATCCTTTTGAGGAAAGGATGGCATGGATGCGGTCAACAATCTGAATGGAAAGGTTGATTTTCCGATGTATTGCTGAAGTTACTTTTCTGCGTCTCGTTTTCAATGCCTTGCTTCTCTTTGGAGTGGGAGCATAAAAGACTACTTCATCAATAATCTCTATTTGATAATCTTGCTTCATAATTAACTTGAAGATTAAGGAATGCAGAGGTATAATGTTAAGATAACTTTCAAATGATTATCTCATAAGTTAGGCATCTTTTCCATTATACCTTTGCATAAAAGTTAATTCATTATCGTATCACATTCTGCAATGCGACTGCATGGCGTTCAATGGTTGTATTCAATATTTTAGCATATATCTGTGTGGTCTTGATGTCTGTATGACCAAGCATACGTGCGACATCTTCGACTGGTACATCATGTGCCAAAGCGAGTGTAGCAAATGAGTGACGAGCGAGGTGGAATGTAAGGCTTTTTTGAATGCCAAGTATAACCTCAATCACATGAAGGTACTCGTTAGCCTTCTGATTGGTGATACGTGGGAGCTTATACTTGTACTTCTTCAATACTTGCATAGCAGGTTTAAGGATAGGAGTATAGAAAGCAGTGCCAGTTTTGAGACGGGTGCTGTCGATATAGTACATCTTGCCAATCTTCTGAGTCATGTTTTTGAAGTCAAATCGCTGAACATCGGCATAAGCCAAGCCAGTGTAAGCAGCGAATATGAAGAGGTCTCTGACTCTGTCAAGTTTGTCGCTCAACTTCACTTTTCTCATGGCAAGCAGTTCCTCCTCGTTGAGAGGGGTTCGAACTTTGCTGTGACCACGAGAGAAATTGCAGAGGTCATAAGGATCCTGTGAGATGAGTTCGTTGAGCTTCAATATGCGCGTGTACTTCTTTACTCTTTTATGGTAGCCCCAGACAGTAACGTCTGTTCGCTCCCCAGTGTCATGAAGCCATCGGTCGAAAGCACGGATGTTGGCAGGAGTAAGGTCACCGAAAGTCTTAATCTTGCCGAAGCAGAGTAGTGTTTCTACTACATGCTTCTTGTGGCGCTTAGTTCCTTCACGAATCTTCTCACGCTTCATCTCGCCTTCAATGAACTCGATGAAACTGCGGTTGAGAGGATTTTCGGTTGCCTTCTCTGCCTTCTCTCCATCTACATGAAAGTTGAAGTTCTCAATCGTCATGTCTTCTCCGAGGAGCTTCATCGCACGAACAATCTCCTCATAGTGCTCTACCTGAGCACGGAGGTCTTGACTGTTCTGATAAGTCTTCCAGCCATTCTTTGTCGTTTCTCCTACAACAATGTACTTGCGCACATTTCTGTTGAGGTAAACTCTAATTTCAACCTTGCCACGTCCTGTCTTTGTGGCGTTTCCAAGTCTGTCGAAAATGACAGTTACATTCTTTGTAGCCATTGCGGTACATTTTTTTGTGCCTCAAAAGCCTGAGTGTCAAAGGTTTGGATGGATTTGTGTATAGCGATGTACACACTTGGTAAGGCAATGTACACAAATCAATGTACACAAATGTCTTTTTCTGTCCTTCTCATTCCCTTTGTGACTTCGTCCGCACGAGTTGAACATTTAACAAGTTTCATGTTCTTAAATCACTCTAAATGCGAGAGTTACAAATGAGAATCAGTTAGTTATAAAACAAAAAGAGAACCTCCGAAGAAGTTCTCTAAATGCTTTTCTGGAGCCTCTTGTCGGATTCGAACCAACGACCCCGAGATTACAAATCACGTGCTCTGGCCAACTGAGCTAAAGAGGCGGGTCGGGAAAGCAATCTATATCGCGCCGCTACGACCAAGTACCTTTGCTGCGATCAAGCCCTGGAGGATTCCGAGGGAGCATGCCGTACAGGACTTTCCCGGTTTTTCGATTGCAAAGGTAAGGATTTTCCGGTACATGGCCAAACTTTTGCATGAGTTTTTTCTTCATCGAGGGGTATTTTGTTAAATCTCTATAATAAATATGGTTTGCGCGCAATGGTATCACTTCTTTTTCGTAACTTTGTAGTATAAATCGCGTAATTGAATGATGAGATACAAGGAATACAACAGTGAGGTGGCATGGAACCTGGCCGCAAGGATGGGTCTGGTGCTGGCCGGACTGTGGACCGTCAGCTTCCTGATTGTGGTGCTGAACATTCCCTCGCTGCTCTGCGACCTGGGCTATCTGCTGGGTCTGATGTCGGTGTTTGTGATGGGAAAGAACGTCCGTGGCATTGCCACCTACGTCATGCCCATGAACTGGACGCAGCGTCTGTCCCTGTCCCTGATGAGCTTCATGGGCTGTGTGCTGATCACCACGCTGGCGCAGTTCCTCTACCTGGCCTTCCTGGATCACGGCCACTTCATGCATGCCATGCAGGAGAGCCTGACGGATCCCGGTCTGGTGAAGGTGATGCAGGATGGCGGCAACGGCGCACTGCTGCAACAGGCCACGGAGACCATAGGCCAGATGGCCGGCATGTCGCCCCGCCAGCTGGCCATCAGCTTCTTCTCCTCGAACATGACCCTCGCATTCGTCTTCTCACTCATCGCCTCGATGTTCAGGGGAAGGCCGGAGAAGAGTGAGGGTCAGTGAGGAAACAGTGAATAGTGAAACAAGAACAAAAGAGAGATATGGATATAACCGTATTGGTTCCTCTGTACAATGAGGACGAGTCTATTGCCGAGCTGCACGCATGGATCAAGCGTGTGATGGATGAGAACGGGTTCACCTATGAGGTGATCTTCATCAACGACGGCAGTACGGATAACAGCTGGAAGGTGCTGAAAGACCTTCAGCGGGAGTTTCCCGAGGTACATGCCATCCGCTTCCGCCGCAACTATGGCAAGAGTCCGGCCCTGTTCTGTGGCTTTGCACGGGCCGAGGGCGAGGTGGTCATCACGATGGATGCAGACTTGCAGGACTCGCCGGACGAGATTCCGGAGCTGCGCCGCATGATCGTGGAGGACGGCTATGACCTGGTGTCGGGATACAAGATGAACCGCAAGCAGGGTGACCCGCTGAGCAAGACGATTCCCACGAAGCTGTTCAATGCCACGGCCAGGAAGGTGAGTGGCATCAGGAACCTGCATGACTTCAACTGCGGCCTGAAGGCCTACCGGAAGGAGGTGGTGAAGAACATCGAGGTGTACGGCGAGATGCACCGCTACATCCCCTACCTGGCCAAGGAGGCCGGTTTCAGCCGGATCGGCGAGAAGCCCGTGCACCACCAGAAGCGTCAGCATGGCGTGAGCAAGTTCATGGGATGGAACCGTTTCGTCAACGGCTACCTGGATCTGCTGTCACTGTGGTTCCTGAGCACCTTCGGCAAGAAGCCCATGCACGTCTTCGGTTTCCTGGGCAGCATCATGTTCTTCATCGGCTTCGTGGCCTGCCTGGTTGTGGGCGGCACGAAACTGTACCATGTGATGAACGGCCTGCCCCACCCGCTCGTGACCAGCTCACCTTATTTCTATATTGCCCTGACGATGATGCTGCTGGGCACGCAGCTCTTCCTGGCCGGATTCCTGGGCGAGCTGATCAGCCGCAACTCGGAGTACAGGAACAACTATCAGATTGCGGAGGAGTTCTGAGAAGCATGAAGAGAATTGCCATCATACTTACGGTGCTCTGCGGCTGGATGGTCAGCTGCGACTCGGTGGACTGCTCGCTGAACAACACGGTGTTCTGCCATCTGGCCTTCTACAACGGTGAAGGCGAGAAGGTGGCCCTGCAGGATACGCTGAGCATAATGATTCACGGCACGGAGACCGTGCTGTACAACCGCGGTGTGCGCAAGTCGGAGGTGAGCATCCCGATGAGCTACCACAACCCGGAAGACACGCTGCTGCTCAGGGTATGGGGCCAGGACTACAGTCTGGAGGCCGAGATTGCCGTGGGCAAGAGCAACACGGAGTACTTTGAGAGCCCCGACTGTCCGGTGAAGATGTTCCACAACATCACCTCGGCCTACGTGTTCAGTGGCCGGTTCATCGACTCGGTGAGCATTACCAAACCATCAGTGAATTTCCAGACGGATGAGAATATCAGAGTTTACCTGCATTAGGAAAAGCCGGGGCGACAGGCGTCAAGGTACCGGAATGACAGGTGCCGGAGGCCATAGGGCCAGGCACATGGGTGCCAGGTATCTGGCGGCGATGCTTCTCCTGGCGCTGTGCATGCCCCTGACGGTGGGAGCAAAGACCAGCAAGTACAGGCTGGAGGCCCCTGCCCCACCCGCCCGCTTCCTCAACGGATTCGGCGTGGGCGTGGATGGCGTGGGCTTCGGCATGAAGCTGGCCGGCGCACGCTTTGCCAACATGGAGGTGCTGGGCAGGATCAACCTGCTGGAGAAATACTTCCCCGTAGTGGAGCTGGGCGTGGGAAGCTGCGAGCGCGAGGGCGAGGAGCAGAACACGGTGTTCCGCACCAGCGCACCCTACTACAGGGTCGGCATGGACTACAGCCTGACGAAGAAGCGCAACGGCAACCGTCTGTTCCTGGGCCTGCGATACGGATTCAGCCACTTCGGCTACGACTACTCCAACCCGGACTTCAAGGATCCCTACTGGGAGCTGCCTGCACAGACGGGTACCGAGGTGACGGACATCAAGGCCTCGATGCACTGGCTGGAGATCGGCCTGGGCATCGAGACCAGGTTGTGGAGCTTCGTACGCATGGGCTGGTCGTTCCGGTACAAGAGTCGGCTGAAGCAGACGTCCTGTCCGCACGGCGATCCCTGGTATGTGCCGGGCTATGGCAAGAACGGCGGAACGACGTTCGGCGGAACGGTGAACCTGATCTTCGAACTGCAGCCCAAGGCTGCGATGAAATACAAGAACAAGTTGCTGAAGTGACCATGCAAGTCACCGAGGCGGCAAGAACCCATCAAACGAAATGAAAAAGAACGCAAAGGTCATCTGGCAGTCCCTCTTCCTGGCTTTCCTGATTGCCGGGACATGCTACGTCGTGACACGTAAGCACAGGAGTGACCTGGAGGCACGACAGTTGCAGCCAGGCACACAGGTCATGGCAGGCAGCTACCTGATGAACGAGGGTCCGGTATTCGGCACCATCTATCACATCACCTACGAAAGTCAGCAGGACCTGAAACCGGAGATTGAGCAGGCCATGCAGGAAGTGGACCGGTCGCTGTCCATGTTCAACAAGGAAAGCATCCTGGCCCACATCAACGACAACAGTTCCTGCCAGACGGACTCCCTGTTCCGTCAGGTCTTCAGTCTGGCCAGGGAGGTCTGTGCCGCCACCGGCGGATGCTTCGACCCCACCGTGGCTCCGCTGGTCAATGCCTGGGGATTCGGGTTCAAGAACGGTGCCCTGCCCGACGAGGATGAGGTGGATAGCCTCAAGTCGCTGGTTGGATTTGACCGGATTACCCTGAACGAGGGGCTCGTGGAGAAGCAGGACTCGCTGATGATCATGGACTTCAGCGCCATTGCCAAGGGCTTTG
This sequence comes from Bacteroidaceae bacterium, assembly GCA_045599425.1. Taxonomy (GTDB): domain Bacteria; phylum Bacteroidota; class Bacteroidia; order Bacteroidales; family Bacteroidaceae; genus Physcousia. The sequence goes on from JAZRVZ010000056.1 coordinate 5,489, forward strand.
CCGTGGATCACGTGGCCAACCTGCTGCAGCGCAGGGGCGTAAGGAACTACATGGTGGAGATTGGCGGCGAGGTGGTCGTCAAGGGCAGGAATCCCAAGGGCAAGCCCTGGCGTGTGGGTATTGCCAAGCCCACCGAACAGGGCGGGAAGGATGAGAAGGCCGGAACGACGGCCGATGCCGACGGTGGTCTGCAGGAGATCCTGGAACTGGAGGACAAGGCGATGGCCACAAGTGGCAACTACCGCAACTACTACGTGACGGAGGACGGCCGGAAACTGGCCCACACGATAGACCCGCACAGCGGATACCCCGTGCAGCACAGCATCCTTTCCAGCACGGTCTTCGCCCCGACCTGCGCCATGGCCGATGCGTTTGCCACGGCCTTCATGGTCATGGGGCTGGACGAGGCCAGGAAGGTGCTGCAACGGGAGAAGCAGCTGGAGGTGTACTTCATCTACACGGACGAGAAGGGTGAATACCAGACCTACCGGACGATGAAATGAACTACGCCCAACTGACATCCATCCCGCTCTTCACGGGCATCAGCGGAGACGACCTGGCCATCATCATGGACAGGGTGGATCTGCTGGAGATTGACCTCGCGCCCGGCGAGGTGTTCGTCAGGGACGGGGACGTGTCGCAGGGCATGGCCATCCTGAGAGAAGGACGGATGATGCGCTGTCGCACGCACGGAGAAGGCAGCTTCACCAATGCCCGCGGACAGCTGTGTCCGCTGTGCTATCAGGTCTGCGAAACGGTTTCTCCGGGGTTTATCCTGGAGCCTGAGGTGCTCTTCGGACTGGACCAGCGGCACCGTAACACCTGGACTGCCCAGACATCCTGCCGGCTGACGCTCATTGGCAAGAATGAGATCCGACAGACCCTGATGTACGTGCCAGTGTGGCGCATCAACTTCGTCAACCTGCTGTGTACCAGTTTGCAACGAAGTCAGGACGATGTCCTCCCGATGCCCACGGCCGACTGCCGGGAGCAGGTCCTGCGATTCCTGCTGAGGCACTTCACCTCCAGGGGACTGTCGGCAGACATGGACATCACCATCGAACAGATGGGACACTGCCTTGGACTGAACCGACGAACGATGACCAAGGTGATCGGCCTGCTGGAGCAGGAAGGTCTGGTGGCAAGGACGCGCCAGCGGCTGCACATTGAATCCATAGCCAAGCTAAGAGAAAACATACAGAAATAGAGAAATCATGAGTACAAGTCATATCAACCCATTCCTGAAGCCCTACGGGACTCCCTGCGAGACCGTACCCTTCGACCAGATCGTCTTCCCGGACTATGAGGAGGCCATGATGGAAGGAATGCGCCGTGAGGATCAGGACGTGGAGGAGTGCATCGGCAATCCCGAGCCTCCGACCTTTGATAATACAATTGCGCGCGAGGATGAGGACCGCACCCTTTCCAGGGTAACCTCGGTGTTCTTCAACCTGCTCTCCGCCCATACCAACGATGACATGGATGCCCTGGCACAGAAGATGTCGCCGCTGCTCACGGAGCACAGCAACAACATTCTGCTCAACGAGCAACTGTTTGAGCGCGTGAAGGCCGTTTATGCCAATCCCGGCAAACTGACGGCTGAGGAGCAGAAGCTGCTGGAGAATGTCTACGAGGGTTTTGAGCGACACGGAGCCACGCTCTGCGAAGAGGACAAGAAGACCTTCCGTGCCTTGCAGCAGGAACTGTCGCTGCTGACGCTGCAGTTCAGCCAGAACGAGCTGAAGGCCATGAATGCCTGGCAGTTGCACCTGACGGACGAGGCCGATCTGGCAGGTCTGCCACAGTCGGCCATCGATGCTGCCGCCCTGGCTGCCAAGGAGGCAGGCAAGGAGGGATGGGTGTTCACGCTCCATGCGCCTTCCATGACACCGTTCATGACCTACAGCGAGAAGCGTGAGCTGCGTCGCCGGATGTACATGGCACGCAACACCATCTGTACGGCAGCCACGCCGGAGTATGACAACGAGGAGATCGTACGCAAGATCGTGAACCTGCGCATCCGTATTGCACGGCTGCTGGGATATCCCACCTGGGCCGACTATGTGCTGAAGCGCCGCATGGCGGAGAACCGTCAGCATGTCATGGAACTGCTGAACCAGTTGCTGGAGGCCTACCTGCCCACGGCACGCCGGGAGGTGGAGGAGATTGAGAAACTGGCTCGCGAGAAGGAGGGCAGCGACTTCAGGCTGATGCCCTGGGACTTCGGCCACTATGCCCACCTGCTGAAAATGGAGCGATACAACGTGGATGCGGAGATGCTGCGACCCTACCTGGAACTGTCGAAGGTAAAGGAAGGGGTGTTCGGCCTGGCCACCCGCCTGTATGGCATTACCTTCCACCGCCGTCAGGACATTCCGACCTACCATCCCGAGGCTGAGGCCTGGGAGGTAAGGGACAGGGATGGATCGTACCTGGCCATTCTCTACACGGACTTCCATCCCCGCGCCTCCAAGCAGAGCGGTGCCTGGATGACCAGCTACAAGGACCAGTGGACAGGACGGGACGGAAAGGACAGTCGTCCGCACGTCAGCGTGACCATGAACTTCACCAAACCCACGGAAACGAAGCCTGCCCTGCTGACGCTGGGTGAGGTTGAGACGTTCCTGCACGAATTTGGCCATGCGCTCCATGGCATGTTCAGCAAGGTGCGGTTTGAGTCGCTGAGCGGCACGAACGTGTACTGGGACTTCGTGGAACTGCCCTCTCAGTTCATGGAGAACTATGCCGTCGAGCCGGAATTCCTGCATACCTTTGCACGTCACTACGAGACGGGTGAGGAGATGCCGGACGAGTTGATTGAGCGTGTACGGCGCGCACGTAACTTTAATGTGGCATACGCCTGCATCAGACAGGTGAGCTTTGGTTTGCTGGACATGGCCTACCATACGCTCCAGGAGCCCCTGACGGGCAGCGTGGAGGAATTTGAGGACCAGGCCTGGCGGGCTGCCCAGCTGTTGCCCCATGTGGATGGCACCTGCATGTCCGTGCAGTTCGGGCACATCATGAGCGGCGGGTATTCAGCCGGATACTATAGCTACAAGTGGGCTGAGGTGCTGGATGCGGATGCCTTCAGCCTGTTCCAGGAAACGGGTATCTTCAACAAGGAAACAGCACAGCGCTTCCGTGACGAGGTACTCTCAAGGGGTGGCACGGAGCATCCCATGACGCTTTACAGACGGTTCCGTGGACAGGAGCCTACCATCAATGCATTACTGAAAAGAAATGGAATCAAAGATTGACAAGAAACAGCACGACCTGGACATGCGCTACCTGCGCATGGCAGACATCTGGAGCGAGAACAGCTACTGTGAGCGAAGGAAGGTAGGCGCCTTGATCGTGAAGGACAAGATGATAATCAGCGACGGCTTCAACGGCACGCCGACTGGATTTGAGAACGTCTGTGAGGACGAGAACAACGTCAGCAAGCCCTATGTCCTGCATGCCGAGGCCAATGCCATCACGAAGATTGCACGCTCCGGCAACAACAGCGACGGAGCCACGCTATACGTGACGGACTCGCCCTGCATCGAGTGCTCCAAGCTCATCATCCAGGCCGGCATCAAGCGCGTGCTGTACAGCCGCACGTACCGCCTGACGGATGGCATAGACCTGCTGAAAAGGGCTGGCATAGAGGTAGTCTACCAGCCATTGGACCAGCAAGAATAGTAACGGTTAATAACAGATCAGAAGATATGAGTTCACCTGACAGACATAGATTTACACCGCTCTTCATGTCGTTGAGCATGATTGTGGGCGTCCTGCTGGGATTGTTCTACAGCGCACATTTCAACCGCAGCAATCTCAGCATCATCAACGGCGGAACCAACAAGCTGGGCAATCTGCTGGAGGCCATCAACCAGTGTTACGTGGATGAGGTCAACATGGATTCGCTCATCGAGAACAGCATCCCGCTCATCCTGAAGGAACTGGATCCACATAGCAGCTACATCGCAGCCAGCGACGTGCAGGATGCCGAGGACCAGCTGAGCAGCTCGTTCAGCGGAATCGGTGTGTCCTTTACGATGGAGAAGGATACGGTGAATGTGATGCAGGTCATCAAGGGAGGTCCTGCGGAGAAGGTGGGGCTGCTGCCGGGCGACCGCATCATCACGGCCAACGAGGATACGCTCACCGGCATGGTGAACACCGCGGTCATGAAGCATCTCAAGGGAAAGAAGGGTACGAAGGTAAGACTGGGCATCAAGCGCCGCAATTCGCCCGAACTTGTCTACTATGACGTGATACGCGGGGACATTCCCGTCAAGAGTGTGGACGTGGCCTACATGATTAACGAGGAGACCGGCTATGTCCACGTCAACTCGTTCAGCGAGAAGACCTATGAGGAATTCGTCATTGCCCTGGTCGAACTGGGCGTGAAGGGCATGAACAGTCTGATCGTGGACCTGCGCGGAAACCACGGTGGCTACATGCAGATAGCTATACAGATGGCCAATGAGTTCCTGAGCCGGAACAAGCTGATTGTGTACACAGAAGGCGTGCATTCCAAGCGTGAGGACTACTACAGCAACGGCCGTGGCTCGTTCCAGGCCCTGCCCCTGGTCGTACTGGTGGACGATGCCTCGGCCTCGGCCAGCGAGATCTTTGCCGGTGCCATGCAGGACAACGACCGTGCCACGATCATCGGCCGACGGACCTTTGGAAAGGGATTGGTACAGCAGCCCCTGAGTTTCAAGGACGACTCGCAGGTACGCCTGACGATCGCCCGCTACTACACCCCTTCGGGTCGCTGCATCCAGAAGCCCTATGTCAGCGGACATGACGAGGAATATGAACTGGAGCTGCTTGCGCGCTATGAGCGTGGGGAGTATTTCAGCGAGGACAGCATCCGGAACACGGGCCCTGCCTACCACACCACCCTGGGACGCAAGGTCTATGGCGGTGGCGGCATCCGTCCCGACATCTTCGTGCCCGAGGATACCACAGCCATCACCAGCTACTACCGGGAGGCGATGATCAACGGACACATCCGCGAATTCTGCTTCGTCTATACGGATGATAATCGTGAGGAGTTGCTGAAACTGGGATCCGTTGAGGAGCTGGAGAAGTATCTCAGACGCCAGAAAATGCTGGAGAAGTTTGCCGCCCATGCGGAGAAGAACGGCCTGCAGAGGCGCAACCTGATGCTTCAGCAGAGTCGCAGGCTCTTCGAGCGGGCCATCTTTGGCAATATCATCTACAACCTGCATTCCACCGAGGAATACCAGGAATTCCTGAACGAGGATGACCGTAGCATCAGCAAGGCGCTGCAGGTCATCGAGGCAGGCCTGACCTTCCCAAAGGCCGGGGAGCGCTATGTCCTGCCCAGTGAGGTGGATGGCAATGCCCCCGATAAGGAGAAGGCCAAGGGCAGGAAGTAGGCTGACCTTGGCCAGACTACAAGCGTATAAAGTAAAGAAAGCCGGGAAAAGAGTAGCAAACGTGCAAAAAATGAGGAGTGATGTTCAGGAAAGAATCCTGCATCACTCCTCATCGTTTCCTTCACGGAGAATGAGCGTCGTGGCTCCGATGGTAATGATATCTCCGTCATGTATGGGCATACGGTCCTGATCCTTCAGTATGGTGTTCATGTAGAACGTTCCCGTATTGCTGGGGGCATCACGCAGGATGTACTGAAGCTCGCCCCTCTTGTTACGCTGGAGGCGAATGATGCAATGCCTGGTGTCCACACTGGGATCCACAGTTTCAATGGGAGTGTTGATACTTGTACCCTGCACCTTGCGTCCGATGACATTATCGCCCATGTGCAGGGGAATGACTTGCTTGTAATGAAAACAGTTCTCCACAACCACAATGCTTCCCTGTGCCTGACGGTTCTCCTCCTCGTCCAGCACCTCTTCCTTACGGGTAGCCCGGAGTTTGCTGACACCCATACGGATGGCAAACTGCTTGTGGCACTCCTCGCACTCAAACACAAGCTGCTGACCTTCGGCATACTGCGTCTCGTCGAAGGTAATGAAATGGTCGCATTTGGGACAACGTACTCGCTTCATTGGTTCTTCATTACCCAGGTAGACTTGAAACCAGCATCAAGATTGTGAAGATAATTGTTGACGTTATATGCATCTGCCTGTGAGACAAAGCCGTCAATCACAACACGAATCATCTTGCCATCCTCAAAAATAATGGCATGTATATCCTTCTTGGAAAGCTTTTCAACAAAAGCCTTTGCATTCTTCATACTGATGGCACTGGCCAATACGATGCAGTGGGTCCCCTGCAGTTCATGGAACACTTGCGTGTCGGTCTCCACCGTCAGGGCGGCCGGTTCAGCAGGAGTGGCAATAACCTCAGAAACAGCTTCAACCTCGGGAACAACTTCAACCGAAGTCACTGCGACGTCCTGATTGTTCGCAGCAGACTGACCGGCGAGTTCCGGCTGGGTGAGTGACAGGACATCCTCAGTCTCTGCCGTATCCACACTAGCGGGAGCCACCTGAGCTGTGTTGGTTCCTGAAACAGGCTTTGCCGGAGTGCGGATGATGGCATTTGTCGTTGCCTCCTGAACGCCTTGCGCAGCATCTCTTTCCATGATATTCGGGCTGAGCAGGAAGAACAGCAGTACGCTGGCTGCCGCTACCATGGTATAGTGAACCATGGCACGGTTCAAGCGTATGACAATATGCTTGCTGTCTGCCACATACGTCCTACCCTTGGGCAGCACGATGCTCCTTGGACGACAACCGTCTTCCTCAGCCGGTGAACGATCCTCGTCGTGGTGAATTTCAGCTTCAGTCGCACGGGTCTCATCATTCTCCATCTTGCAGTCATGCATTTGTTCCCCATCCTGGGAAACTTCCTCAGGAAGATTGGCCAACAAGGGGAAATGAAGTGTATCGAGACCGTAATAGCCAGGAGAGGTGACTCCACACTCGTAGGGGGACATCGTTATCTCTGCATCATCCTCAAGAGTAAACAGGCCTATGCTGCCAAAATCAACCGTTCCTTCTGTCACAAGAGACTTATGGAACTCAGCCACCATGCTCTCGCAACGGTTCACGGCTTCCTCTGCACTCAGACCATAGATCTCGGAAAGTGAGCGCAGGAAGACCTCGTCTGGATCCTGGAAGACATCAGCATTGAAACGGATATGACGAACGGGAGGAAGGAAGATTTCCTCTTCCTCCAGCCACTGCGATGCGAACGTGCGGGTTGTGAAAGCACCTAACCCCGGCACAATCACGCAGTTGCGCGTCAGCAGCAGATATTCTATGTTTATCGCCAAACCGTTCATGATGCAAAAGTAATCTTTTTATTGCAACTGACCTAACAAAAAAAACAAAATTTTATAATTATTTCAAAACGCTTGCAAGGTTCAAAAATATTGTTTTTTTCTCTTTTGTGCGCGTACATTATTATAATAATAAACGAGCTTGATCATATCTTCGGAAGTATGTCTCTGCCTCAAGAGAAAGCGGCGATCACAGTCCCTTTCGGCTCTCTGCGGCAATAACACCGGAGAGCAGCAGGAGCGATACCAGGTTGGGTATTGCCATAAGTGCATTCATTAGGTCTGCCAGATTCCACACCAAACTCAGTTCGAAAACTGCACCGAAGAATATTGCTATGATATAGAGAACACGATATACCAGACACAGGCGCTGGCCTCCCAGATACTCCACGGCCCTTTCACCGTAATAGCTCCAGCCCAGGATAGTACTGAAGGCAAAGGTGACAATGCCAAAGGTCAGCAAGGGCGAGCCCACGGCGGGAATATGTCCGAAGGCCACCTCCGTCAGGCTGCCTAACTGAACCTGGCTGGCATCAATGCCGAAATGGAGAATGCTGCTTACAATCACGATACCCGTAAGGGCACAGATAACAACAGTATCCCAGAAAGTGGCGCTACTGCTGACCAGTGCCTGGCGGACGGGATCCTTGGTCTGGGCGGCAGCAGCAACGATGGGGGCGCTGCCCATTCCACTCTCATTGCTGAACAGACCGCGTGCAATGCCATAGCGAGCCGTAAGGATAACGCTTCCGCCGATGAAGCCACCACCCGCAGCCCTGGGATTGAAGGCACATTCAACGATGCACTTCACAGCCGGCCACACGTAATCTGCGTTGACAAAGAGGATATAGACACAGCCAAGGACATAGAGCAGGGCCATAAATGGAACGAAAGCCGTACAGACCCTGGCAATTCCCTTGACACCAAAAAGAATCACAAGGGCAGCAACAATCGTCACGGCCAGGCCGCTGATCCACTGAGGCAAACCCATTGTGGTCAGGCACAAATGACTGATGGCATTACTCTGCACCATATTGCCGATGCCAAAACTTGCAATTGAAGCAAAGATACAGAACAAAACAGCCAACCATTTCATACCCAACCCTTTGTGCAATGCAAACATTGGTCCACCAATCATCTTTCCCGAACGGGTCTTGACCCGATACTTCACGGCAAGGAGCCCTTCTGCATACTTGGTTGCAATACCCAGTACACCGGTTATCCAGCACCAGAAGATGGCACCGGGACCTCCCAGCGACACAGCCGTCGCCACACCAACGATATTTCCAGTGCCAATGGTTGCCGCAAGCGATGTGGCCAAAGCACCAAACTGACTCACGTCGCCCGGCGAGTCGGCATCGCGCTGCAGACTCAGGCGGATGGCACGAAAGATGTGGATCTGAGGGAAACGTAGCCGGATGGTCAGGTAAAGATGGGTACCCAACAGCATAACGATCATGGGCCATCCCCACAGGAAATCATCTATAGTCTTTATAATGTCATTCATAGCAAAATGGAATTTCAAGGCTTCCCGATACAGGATGCCGATATAACCTTTGTACCTAAAACAATGCAAATATAGGGAAAAAATTGCATACGAGGAAATATTTGCGTAACTTTGCGCAATATAATCATGGACAAGCCGGTTTACGGCTGGCTTTTCGACAAGACAACATTTATGGCAAACCTTTCAGCACAGGCCTATGCAGCCAGCAAGTACCACGAATTTACGGTCAAGGCTCCCTGCACATTGACGGAGTATATCACCAAGCAGTTTTCCGGTATCAGCAGGAACAAGGTGAAAGACATTCTAAAGGGACATGGAGTGAGCGTGGATCGCAAACTGGTAACCCAGTGGGACTACCCCTTGCAACCAGGGATGAAGGTGCGCATCAGCAAATATCGCAGAAGCACCGAGCTCAGTAACAAATGGGTAAAGATCATCTACGAGGACAAGGACATCATCGTCATTGAGAAGGCTGAGGGAATCCTGAGCATGGCCGCAACGGCCCGACAGTTCTGTGTAAAAACCATCCTGGACGAGTATTTCACCAAGCGTCATTTCAAGTGCCATGCACACGTGGTTCACCGGCTCGACCGCGACACCAGCGGCCTGATGGTCTACGCCAAGAGCATCGAGGCTGCCCAGGTCCTGGAACGCGACTGGAAAGGCCGTGTCTATGACCGAAGGTACATTGCCGTGGTAAGCGGAAAAATGGAACGCGAGGGGGGAACCGTGGAAAGCTGGCTGAAAGACAACAAGGCATGCATAACCTATTCATCCCCCACGGACAACGGCGGGAAATTCGCCGTCACACATTACCATACCCTCAAGGCCACCGATGACTACTCCCTGGTGGAGATGCGCCTGGAAACAGGACGCAAGAACCAGATTCGCGTACACATGCAGGATCTGGGACATCCTGTGGTCGGTGACATCAAATATGGAGTGGGCGGGTCGCCATTGGGCCGGCTCTGCCTGCATGCCTTCCGCCTCTACCTTTACCATCCCTTAACAGGTGAACGGCTACAGTTCGAGACCCCCATTCCCACAGCATTCCGCAATCTTGTCAACGGGCGGACCGAACGTACCCCCGAAGACTGTCACGAAGAAGCAACTGCAACAGAACAGATGTAGCCACAAGCCGGCAGGAGGACACGCAGGTTTCCCGGCACACCTTACCTGAAATCAGAAACAAAATCAAAAAATACACACAATGAAAAAGATCACCGTTTTTGCAGCCGTCGTTGCTGCATGTATTACGTTTACAAGTTGTTCCATGCTGGGTGGAGCCAATGGCTCGTCAGCCACCCCCGCAGCAGGCTCACTGCTGGGTGGAGGCAATGCGGGCAGCCTGGCACAGAGTGGAAGCAGTATCCTCGGCAGCCTCATGAGCACACTGTTAGGCGGTGCCACCACCAACAAGCAGTCCATCCTTGGCACCTGGACCTACAAGGCACCCGAAGTGCGCTTTGAGTCAGAGAACATTCTCTCACAGGTTGGCGGAACGGTTGTCAGCAACAAGATACAAAGCACCCTGGACGGTCAGCTGAGCAAACTGGGCATGAAGGCAGGACAAAGCACATTCACCTTCAATAACGACGGTACCGTCATAGCTACCCTCGGCAACAAGAAGACCACAGGAAAATACACCTACGACAGCAAGAAGCAGACCATCACCATGTCAGGTGCACTGGGGCTGACCAACGCCACCTGCAACGTTGTCGTAACCGGCAACGTCATGTATCTCCTGTTTGATTCCAGCAAGTTGCTCTCAATCGCCACGACGCTGAGCGGCGCCACCGGTACCACCAGCACCCTGGCTTCCCTTCTGGGCAACTACAAGGGAATGAAACTGGGCTGGAGCATGACCAAGTAATCTTATGTCCAACCATAATCCAGAACAAATTATGAGCGAACAGCAAACGGGTCTGCCCGAGAATGCGATGCGGGAACTCAAGCCGGGAGAAACCTACGAACCCTTGATACCAGCCAGCGAGAATCCCCGTGAAGTGACTCTGTACAGTGTCCTGATGGGCGTGGCCATGGCCATCCTGTTCAGTGCGGCTTCAGCCTACCTGGGACTGAAGGTAGGCCAGGTATTCGAGGCTGCCATACCAATTGCCATCATTGCAGTTGGCATCAGCGGCATCACCATGAAAAAGGGAAGCGGCCTGGGCCAGAACGTCATCATCCAGAGCATAGGCGCCTGCAGTGGCGTCGTGGTTGCAGGCGCCATCTTCACGCTGCCTGCCCTCTACATCCTTCAGGCCAAGTACCCTGAGATGACCGTGAATTTCTTTGAAATCTTCTTTGCCAGCCTGATGGGTGGCATCCTCGGCATACTCTTCCTCATTCCTTTCCGGAAATATTTCGTAAAGGACATGCATGGAAAATATCCTTTCCCTGAAGCGACGGCAAGTACACAGGTACTCGTAACCGGTGAGAAAGGCGGAAGCCAGGTCAAGCCCCTTCTTATGGCAGGTATTATCGGCGGTCTGTATGATTTCGCCGTCAGTGCCTTCGGACTCTGGAACGAGACCTTCACCTCACGCTGCTTTGCATGGGGCGAAGCAGTGGCAGAGAAGGCCAAGCTTGTGTTCAAGATGAATACCGGTGCTGCCGTAATCGGCATGGGCTATATCGTCGGCCTGAAATACGCCTTCATCATTTGCTGCGGATCAATGCTGGTGTGGTGGATCATCGTTCCTGCCATCAGTGCTTTCCTTCCAGAACTGGTCATCGATGCCAAGTCCGGACTTACGGCCACAGAGGCTTCTGCGGAACAGATATTCACCTATGCCAAGAGCATCGGCATCGGTGGTATCGCCACGGCCGGCATCATCGGCATCATCAAAAGCTGGAAGATCATTTGCGGAGCAGTGGGACTGGCCTCACGTGAGCTGAGCGGGAAAAAGGGTGAGGATGGAGACACGCCACGCACCCAGCGCGACCTCCCCATGAAGTTTGTTGCCATGGGCATCCTGGCAGCACTTGTCATCACATTCCTGTTTTTCCAGTTTGACGTCATGGGTGGCAACTGGACCTTCAGTATTGTCGCCATCCTCCTTGTGGCCATCATCGCGTTCCTGTTCACCACCGTGGCCAGCAACGCGATAGCCATCGTCGGCAGCAATCCCGTCAGCGGCATGACACTGATGACCCTGATCCTGGCCAGTGTGATCCTGGCCGCCGTCGGACTGAGCGGCACCAAGGGCATGGTGGCTGCACTTGTCATGGGTGGTGTTGTATGTACCGCCCTGAGTATGGCCGGAGGATTCGTGACGGACCTCAAGATCGGATACTGGCTTGGAAGCACCCCGCAGAAGCAGCAAAGCTGGAAATTCCTTGGAACACTGGTCAGCGCAGCTACCGTGGCAGGCGTGATCATGATCCTGAACAAGACCTATGGATTCGGCCCTGACAGCAGCCTTGCAGCCCCCCAGGCAAACGCCATGGCTGCGGTTATCGAACCCCTGATGAGCGGCCAGGGAGCCCCATGGGCACTCTACGGCATCGGAGCCGGCATCGCCATCCTTCTCACCATATTCAATGTTTCCGCCCTGGCCTTTGCACTGGGCATGTTCATCCCCCTGGACCTCAACCTCCCCATCCTTCTGGGCGGGGCCATCAACTGGTTCGTGACCACCAGAAGCAAGGATGAGCAGGTCAACAAGGAGCGCGGTGAAAAGGGCACCCTCATCTCCAGCGGATTCATTGCCGGTGGAGCCCTGATGGGAGTCGTGGCAGCTGCCATGAAGTTTGGTGGCGTCAGCATCGACTTTGACGCATGGTGGGCCAATCCCCTCAGTGAGATACTATCCCTGGGCATGGTATGTTGCCTGGTCATTTACCTGACCAAGGCCAGCATGAAGAAATAAGCGCCTGTGCCACACAGGCAGAACGGCCCGGAACAAAGGCTACCCGTAGCACACGACACCCTTTGTTCCGGGTTGTTCTTTCGGAAAAAGAAGCATTTTTAAGCCAAGAAGCATGAATTATCAGGGAAATGTTTGGCCAGTTCATGAAAAAGCAGTAATTTTGCATCCGCTGTCACGAGATGGCAGCATATTTCAAACCTATAAATAACAAAAACAAAAGATTTATGGCAACAAAAATCCGTTTGCAGCGTCACGGCCGTAAGAGCTATGCCTTTTACAGCATCGTAATCGCTGATGTAAGAGCTCCACGTGATGGACGATTTACAGAAAAGATTGGTACCTACAACCCCAACACCAATCCCGCCACTGTAGATTTGAAATTCGATCGCGCTTTGTACTGGGTAGAGTGTGGTGCACAGCCCACTGACACCGTACGCAACATCCTCTCAAACGAGGGCGTTTACCTGATGAAGCACCTCCGTGGTGGTGTCAAGAAGGGCGCATTCGATGAAGCTACGGCTCAGGTTAAGTTCAATGCATGGAAGGCTGACCGTCAGAAGGGTCTTCAGGCTGTAGCCGACAAGGCTGCCGCCGAGAAGAAGGCTGCTGAGGCTGCCCGTCTCGAGGCTGAGAAGAAGGTTAACGCAGAGATCGCTCAGAAGGTAGCTGACAAGAAGGCTGCTGAGGCTGCTGCCAAGGCTGAGGCAGAGGCTGCCGCCGCTGCTGCTGAGGCACCTGCTGAAGAGGCTCCCGCAGAGACTGCAGAGGCTTAAACAAACACAATCACAAACATTTTTCAAAGAATTTCTTTCAAACAAGCATACGAAGGGTTACGCCGTGAGGCGCAGCCCTTTCTTCTTTTCTGAAACAAGCATGCAAGGGGAACCAGTTCATTTTTGCAGGCATACATGAAAAAGTACAATAGAAAATAGTTAATTTGGAATATTATTCGTACCTTTGCAGTGTCTTGAAGGACCTTGCACGAACACATGGCAGGGTCTACGGTTAAAACAAAAGGACTATAATGAAACTCATCGTATTGAGTACACCGGATTTTTATATTGAAGAGGACAAGATCATCACCGACCTCTTTGAGGAAGGATTAGACACCCTTCACCTTCGCAAACCGGAATCCGAGCCTGTACTTTCCGAGCGGCTTCTTTCCCTGATACCCGAACAATACCATAACAGGATTATGGTACACAACCATTTCTACCTGAAGGAGGAATATGACCTGATGGGCATACACGTCAACCGGCGCAACCCCAATATCCCTCAGGACTATCGTGGAAAGAAGTCACGTTCCTGCTACTCACTGGAAGAACTGTCAGAGGCACGTGGCAAGTTTGACTACTGCTGTCTGGACAATGTATTCAACAGCATATCCAACCCCATCAAAAAGAGTACGCTTTCCAAGGAAGAGATCAAGGACGCTGCACGCAAAGGCCTGATTGACCGCAAGGTCATGGCCATGGGAGGCGTCACCCTGGAAAACATCCCGGACATACAGGATCTGGGATTTGGCGGAGCCATCGTATGTGGCGACCTCTGGAGCAAGTTTGACATTCACGGTGCACGGGATTACAAGAACCTGCTCAAGCATTTCAGGCTGCTCCGCAAGGCCACCCTCTGACGGAACGGGATACCCATCCCCACCAGAAGGCCGTCCCAGGCAAAGCTCATGACTATGACCGGCGACTATAAACAAAGCAAAGACAAAAACAACATATAACAAACTCCTATGAGTGACAAAAAATCCTTCTTGGTATTCTCTGGTACTGCCACACGCTATCTGGCAGAGAAAATCTGTACTGCACTGGATTGCCCGCTGGGCAACCTGGTAATCACAAAATTCGCCGACGGAGAATTCTCCGTCTCATACGAGGAAAGCATTCGCGGAAAGGACGTCTTCCTGGTACAGAGCACATTCCCCAACAGTGACAACCTGATGGAGCTGCTTCTGATGATTGATGCTGCAAAGCGTGCATCTGCCCGCACCATCAACGCCGTCATCCCCTACTTCGGCTGGGCCCGCCAGGATCGCAAGGACAAGCCCCGTGTTTCAATCGGAGCCAAGCTGGTGGCAGACATGCTGAGCGTTGCCGGCATTACCCGTCTCATCACCCTTGACCTGCATGCTGACCAGGAGCAGGGTTTCTTTGACTGCCCCGTAGACCACCTCTACGCCAGCAGCGTCATGCTCCCCTATATCAAGACCCTGAACCTTGAGAATCTGGTGATTGCAGCTCCCGACATGGGTGCATCGAAGCGTGCAAACACCTACGCAAAGTTCTTCAACTGCCCCCTTGTACTTTGTAACAAGGTGCGCGTACGTCCCAACGAGGTTGGCAGTATCGATGTCATCGGTAATGTCCAGGATGCCAACGTGGTACTGATTGACGACATGGTGGACACAGCCGGCACCATTACCCGTGCTGCCGACGTAATGATGGAACACGGTGCCAAATCCGTTCGCGCCATTGCCAGTCATTGCGTAATGAGTGGTCCTGCCAGCGAGCGCGTTCAGAACAGCGCCCTGACTGAGATTGTCTTCACGGACAGCATTCCCTATTCCAACCGTTGCGAGAAGGTGAAGCAAATTTCCATTGCCGGACTTCTGGCCGAGACGATTCGCCGTGTGGAGGAAAACGAGAGTATCTCAAACCAGTACCTCATCTGACAAGGCTTAAACCCCAGGCTGATCCGGACAACGCCAAAAGTTCCGGAAACCAGTACGACAACACATACGATCCATGAGAAAGGTCTATTGGGTACTCCCCCTTTTCCTGACAGCCTGCAAGAATGACAAGCAGGAAAACGGTAGCGTCATCTTTGGCAACCAACCCGTAACAGAGGAGATGCGAGAAACCGGAAGCATTGCAGACGCTGGGCTTGCCTCCAACCAGGAAAGCCAGCATGCCGGCGAACAGTACACCGACCTCACCCTCCCCCGCCTGGAAGGAGGAGAAGCAAGGCTCAGTGACTACATAAGCCACAACAAGGTCACCATCATAGACTGCTGGGCAAGCTGGTGCCATCCCTGCATGAACGAGATGCCCAACATCGCCATGCTGTACAGGAAGTACCACAACCTTGGGCTGGAGATAGTCGGCGTAAGTTTTGATGAGGACCAGCGTTCCTGGAATTCCGCAGTCAAGAACCACGATATGGTATGGCCACAACTCGGCGAGCTGAAAGGATGGGACAACCAGATGGCCGCAACCTACGGAGTCACATCAATTCCCCATACCATCGTCATAAACAAGGACGGCAGGATATTGGCACGCGGACTTCGAGGAGAAGACCTGCTGAATGCGGTAGCCAACGCACTGAAGAACTGACAGGGGTATAACCCCACAATACAACACAATCAACAAGATACAGAAAGACCGCCTGGCATCAGCCGAGCGGTCTTTCTGTATGAAACTGTCAACCGGCTTGTATGTTCAGGGTATTGCATTTCCCCGAAGTTGTCCGTTGACTGCCATATCTCCTTCCGCCTCGCGGAAGCGCAAGACAGAAGGAGAACAATAGCTTAATAATCAGTAGGAAGAGCGTTAGCTTCCTTCTTCATTCCCAGATTACCATAGATAATCTTCAACTCACCTGCCCAACGGGTGGGATCCTCGGGAACCAGTGCACGAACCTTCTCGAAATAAGGCAGAGCCTTGCGGAAGTAAGACTTAACCTTGGTCTCTGCATCCTTATCGGCAGCAGCCTGTGAAGTATACTTCTTGTCACGGATTGTGTTGTAGTTATCCTTACCGATGTTATAGAGGCAGTTACCGCACTGGTAGTTACCCTCCATATAGTCAGGATCAACGGCCACAGTCTTCTCATAGTACTTCAGTGCCTCCTCGTACTTCTGGTTCACATACAGAGAATAGCCCTTACCATAGTTTGCGATCTTGCTCTCAGGAACAAGGGCCAGCATCTCATCTGCAAAGGTACTCATGGCCTGGGGACCCTGCTTGCTGTAGTATGCCAGCAGATTCTGGATGTAAGTCTCAGCCGTCTCGCTGCTGGGATTCTGCTTGATCATGTCCTTGCAGGAATTTACCCAACCCAGGGTGTCACCCTTCTGCAGATAAACCTGTGCACTGCTCTGGCGAACGAACTCCTTGCTCTGCTCGTCATCGTACTGGATGGCCTCGTCCTGATACTTGGCCATGGTAGCATAATCCTTGGCATTGTAGGCGGTAAAGTAGATGTTGAATGCAAACTGACTGTAGGGATAGTCAGGATTCTTTACGCTCTCATTGTTGGCAACCTCAGGATACTTGACAGGGAAAGCCTTGTAATCCTCGAATGCCTTGATTGCACCTTCCAGGTTGTTACGCTGGATCTCAAACAGTGTTGCATACGCATGATAGATGTGGATTCTGGGGAACTTGGTCTCCACGATTGAAATCGTCTTCTTCTGTTCCTCATCCTTGGGATTGGCATACTTCAGCTGATAGTGGCAAGCCTCGGAAATGGCGTTGGTCAGCTGGATGAACTTGGTGGTATCCAGCTCCTCCTTGTTTCCTGCCTTTGAAAGCTCAACGTTCAGCAACTGGGAAATCATGAAGTCACGCTTGAACCAGGCATCAAAAAGCTTCTTTTCAGGAATACGACCCGTTGCCAGAGCCTTCTCCACGATGGGATCACCCTGGGCACACTTTTCAAGGATGAACAGCTGTGCATCATCACGCATCTTCTTCTTTTTGGCCTCATCGCGCTCATACTGGGCAAACGTGGCACTGTTCAGTTCCGTAAACTTGGCCCTGGCCTCATCGTAGTACTTCAGACCTTCCTTCAGCAGATTGTCAGCGTCCTTGTTAGCCTGCTTCTCTGCGGCAGCGGCAGCCTTTGCAGCAGCCTTATCCTCGGGTGACTGGGCAAACATGGCACCGGCCATCATCAAGGCAGCCAATGAAAACAATACTTTTTTCATAACTGTGTGTATTAGTTTGTTAGGTTAATATTACTCTTTGCTATTCTCACTGTCTTCCATGGGCACGTTCTCCGTAGCCTCAGCGGGAGCCTCTCCTGCGGTCTCTGACCCGGCAGGAACGGTGGGGTTGCCGTTCTCATCCAGCTCCACCTCATCCTCATCGTCCTCACGGTTCACCACGCAGACGCTGCTGATGACATCATTGCGCTTTGCAATGTCAATGAGCTTCACGCCCTGAGCCACACGACCAGTCTGGCGCACCGTATCCACATGCAGGCGGATCACGACACCACTCTTGTTGATGATCATCAGGTCCTTCTGGTCATCCACCGTGTGGATAGCCACCAGCTTACCCGTCTTTTCGGTGATATCGATAGTCTTCACACCCTTCGCACGACGGCTGGTTACGCGGTAGATCTCATTGATCTCACCCGTCTCCTCATCCTTGATAGAGAGTGCACTGCGCTTGCCGAAGCCCTTCTCGCTGACAACGACCACATGCTCGTTCAAGGGATCGTTGACTGCTACCATGCCCACTACGGCATCGTCCTCGCCATCCAGCTGCATGCTGCTTACACCCGTTGCCGAGCGACCCATGGCACGGACGCCAGCCTCGTTGAAGCGGATGGCACGACCGTTGCGGTTTGCTATCACGATCTCATTCTCACCATTCGTCAACTGAACGCTCACCACCTTGTCACCCTCGTTGATATTCAGGGCAATCACACCGTTGGCACGCGGGCGACTGTACTCGCTCAGGCAAGTCTTCTTGATGATGCCACGCTCCGTACAGAATACCACAAAATGGTTAGCACAGAACTCCACATCACTCAGCTTGCGGATACACAGACAGGCATTCACCTTGTCATCGCTGTCCAACTGCAGCATATTCTGGATGGCACGACCCTTGTTGTTCTTGCCACCCTCGGCAATCTCATAGACCTTCAGCCAGTAGCAGCGGCCCTTCTGCGTGAAGAACATCATCGTGTTGTGCATGGTGGCAAAGTAGAGATTCTCCAGGAAGTCACCGTCACGTGCACTGCTGCCCTTGCTGCCTACACCGCCACGACTCTGTGCGCGGAACTCAGCCAGAGGCGTACGCTTCACATAGCCCAGGTGGCTGATCGTCACAACCACCTCATCATCCGCATAGAAGTCCTCAGCATTGAACTCCTCGGCGCTTGGCATGATCACCGACTTACGCTCGTCGGCAAACTGCTCCTTCACCTCGTTCAGCTCATCCTTCATCACCTTGCGGCACAGCTCGTCGTTGGTCAGTATCTCGTTGTAGTACTTGATCTTCTCCTGCAGCTCATTGTACTCATTGTGCAGATCCTCCTGACGCAGGCCCGTCAGCTGGCTCAGACGCATGTCCACGATAGCCTTGGACTGCAGTTCATCCAGTTCGAAGCGAACCTCCAGGTTACGCTGTGCGTCGGCAGGTGTCTTGCTGGCGCGGATGATGTGAACCACCTCATCAATGTTGTCACTCGCGATGATCAGACCCTCCAGGATATGAGCACGCTCCTCTGCCTTGCGCAGGTCGAACTTCGTACGACGGATCACAACCTCATGACGGTGCTCCACGAAATTGCTGATGCAGTCACGCAGCGTCAGCAGCTTGGGACGGCCATGAACCAGCGCAATGCTGTTCACACTGAAACTCGTCTGAAGGGGCGTCATCTTGAACAGCTTGTTCATCACAACACGACTGTTCGCATCACGCTTCACATCCACGACGATACGCATACCCTCACGGTCAGATTCGTCATTCACATTGCTGATACCGTCAATCTTGCCTTCCTTCACCAGTTCGGCAATGTACTTGATCAGCTCGGCCTTGTTCACGCCGTAGGGAATCTCGGTGAAGACGATCGTATCGTGCTGGTCGCCAGCCTCGATATCGCCCTTCGCACGCATGATCACACGACCGCGGCCCGACTCATACGCATCCTTGATACCCTGCGTACCCATGATATAGGCACCCGTAGGGAAGTCGGGACCCTTGATCCACTCCATCAGCGCCAGGCTGTCCAGCTCGGGATTGTCGATGAAGGCCACACAGGCATCTATCACCTCACCCAGGTTGTGTGTGGGAATATTCGTGGCCATACCCACGGCAATACCCGTGGCACCGTTCACCAGCAGGTTGGGAATGCGCGTAGGCATCACGGTGGGCTCCTTCAACGTATCGTCGAAGTTGTTCACCATGTCCACCGTGTCCTTGTCCAGGTCGTCCATCATTGCCTCACCCATCAGACTGAGGCGGGCCTCCGTGTAACGCATGGCGGCAGCACCGTCACCGTCCACCGAGCCAAAGTTACCCTGGCCGTCCACCAGCGTGGCACGCATGTTCCATTCCTGGGCCAGACGGACCAAGGCGCCATACACCGAACTGTCACCGTGAGGGTGGTACTTACCCAGCACCTCACCCACGATACGCGCACACTTCTTGTAGGGCTTGTTATGCGTATTACCCAGCTCCTTCATACCGAAGAGGATACGACGGTGCACGGGCTTGAAACCATCTCGGACATCGGGCAAGGCACGGGCCACAATCACCGACATGCTATAGTCGATGTAGCTCTTCCGCATCTCATGCTCAATGTCAACCGGAATAATTCTGTCTTCTGCGTCAATCATTGATATTTCTGTTTTAATTTATGATGCAATCCTTCACTTGCCATGTACCCTCATTTCCTGCCTCTCACCGCCCCACCCCGAAAAGGGCAAAACGCCGGAAAAGGCCATTTAAGCGCACGCTGGCTTGTTAAACATACAAATTTACGACAAATATTTGGATTACGAAAATAATTTGAGGCATTTTAACCTTAATAATATAATAAGGTGTAAAATACCCCTCAATGTTTGCCCGTCAGAACTGCCAGCCACGGAACAGCCGCCCCGATCCCACCAGGTCATGTCCGAAGAAGAATCCCGGTTGCGTGGGCTGGTTATACGACACGTTCTGGGTGGCAATGGAGATCCTGTACACAGGGTCTTGCAGGAAGGTATGGAAGCGGTAGGTCGTGGGCAGCGTACTGACATAAAGCCTGAGATGCCCATTGTCTCGTGTGCGAACCAGCACCTCCTCACGCCAGTCGCCCAGGATGTCGCCCTGCAGACAGGGATTGCTCTTCGTGCCGTTGTTGAACTGACACCCCTCCATCCGCATCAGAGGCTTGCACTGGTGGTCTGTCCAGTCGTACTTCGAGATGGTCTCGCGATCCAGCAGTTCGCGCAGCAGGTCTCCGTCCCACCACACGGCCATGTTCGTACTCAGTCCGCCGATCCGTATGGGCTGGCTTCCATCCACACCACCCTGACCACCGGCCATCAGCCTGCCGTCCACACCTGCCATGCCGCTGGCCGACGACCACATCTCCAGGCCGGGATTCGTCGGATCAAGATCCGTGGCCATGCAGCGGCCCACATCCGCATTGCTGGGAAACTGGAACACGATGCGGCCTGTTGCAGCATCGTGCAACTCAGCTCCGTCACGCTTGTTCTCATGACATTCCCACAGGTACAGGCGGTCATCATTGGGGAAGAAACCCGTCAGGTGCATGGCATCGCCATGTCCCATGCGGGTACTGTACAGGCCATGCCCGTTGTCGTCGATGGCACAGGAACCGTAGATGATCTCATCCCGACCATCGCCGTCCACGTCGGCCACACGCAGGTTATGGTTACCCTGACCATGGTACTGGCGTCCCTCCTTGTTGCTGTCAAAGAGCCAGCGTTCCTTCAGTTGCCTGCCGTCGAAGTCCAGGGCCCAGAGCGTCATCCGGGTATAATAGCCGCGGCACATCACCACCGAGGGATGCACGCCGTCCAGATAGGCTACACAGGCCAGGTAGCGTTCGGAACGGTTTGCGTAGTTGTCGCCCCAGTCCTCCAGACGTCCTCTTGCCGGCTGATAGTCAATGGTATGTATAGCCTCACCTGTCTGACCATTGAACACAGTAAGGTATTCGGGACCATCACAGATATAACCCACCTTCTCGTCACGACTATTCGTCACGGGCTGCTTTCTCCAGTCTGCATCCTTGTTGCCAATGACCCTGCCCCGGCTGTCAGTCGTGCCGTCACCCGTCTTCATCACCACCTCTGCCTTGCCATCGCCATTGAGGTCAAATACCATAAACTGCGTGTAATGTGCACCTGCACGGATATTCCGTCCCAGGTTGATACGCCACAGTCTGGTGCCATCCAGCTTGTAGGCATCAAATATCACGGGAGAGGTGAAACCGCTATGCGAATTGTCCTTGGAGTTACCAGGCTCCCATTTCAGCACAATCTCCATCTGTCCGTCACCGTCAAGGTCGGCCACGGAGGCATCACTGGCCGTGTAGCCTACGGGACGGATTCGCGAGGGATCCTGTGAGGCAGGTGCATAGGAAACGTCATCTACAGGCCTGTCCAGTGGAATGTCAAGGTAGCCGATGGGCGCCCCAGCCTGCATGGTCCACTTCCCTGCAAGCTTACCCTTGGATGGGCGAACCTCGTAGGTAGCCTCCTCTCCGGCATTCCTGTCCACAAACGTAGTGCTTTCCCGGGCTCCCCTCTCCCCTATCTTCTTGCCATCGCGATAGACGGAAAATGTCTGATCTACGGGATCATCCATCAGGTAACGCCAGGAGAGCATCACTTCACTCTCCGACGCCCGAACAGCCACCAGCCCGCGATCCAGCCGTTCCATCTGCAGTTTACTGAAGTCATAGTTTGTCTGGGCAACAAGCGTCTGGCCCAATATTACGAATAAGACAAAAGAAAATAAATGTTTCATGATGGGTGGGTTTAAAATAATTATCTTGTTGTAGAAATCACATAATCGCATCCTCTGCCACACAAATTGATGTGGAGTCGTAAACTTCTGGATAACGAAACGGAAATGAAAAGAAGGACACCCCTAACAATTCCTGAATTTTCCAAATAGTCTCAAGGGTTAAATTCTCGCGACCTTTCAGGAGTTTCCCCACGTATGCTGGTGAAACTCCCATCCGTTCAGCAAACTCCTTTTGTGTGATGTTTGATAGGCGCAAGTACCTATGAATGCCAAGAGCAATATCCTGCGACATCCTCATCCATTCGCGGTTTTCTGCGCGTTCCTTAGCGCGTCTTACATTCTCCTTTGGGCGTGGCTTTGCCACTTCATCCAATCGTTGTCTATTCAATGCCATAACCATTCGTTTATTTGTCCTCCATGTCATCATACTTGATGCTGTATATGTATGGTGGGAATATCGCAATTATCTCCATTGGTAGAATAAACTTATAGGTTATCGTTTGATCTTCTGCAAAATTATAAATAAAAGACAAACCTGCCAAATTTTATGGCTGATTTTATTAACCTAAAGGTATATCCGTAACGTAAACTATCTGTAATAACGTATTCGAGGCTTCTCACGCTGCAATGAACAGCACAGGATGCCTCGAATAGAATAGTAAGTGAATAGAAGAACCGTCCCTGTTATTCTATTCCACGCGTTAAAGCCGAATAAAGTATATAGGTGGTGTTGATACCCAATAATTCAAAAATAGAGGCTCACCGCTACACCAGAGCTTGAGATGCCTCTATTGTATGATTAGCGGATAGTGTAACCGTTTCGGCTATCCCCTTATTCTTGTTTACAACAACGAAACAGCTACTCTTTTACCTAGTCCGTTGAACAAGCGAGATAAAGTCGAGAGTTGAATATCTACATGTCCGTTTTCAACACGCGAGATAAAGCTCTTCTTTGTGCCGATTCTTTTTGCAAGTTCGTCCTGTGTCAGTCCCTGACGAAGACGCTCCTCCTTGAGTTGTTCACCTAATATAAAAGCATCGCAACTCAGTTCGAATTCAGTACGCTCTGGAGTACCGATTTCTCCAAAATCCTCTGCTATCAATTCTTCAATTGTTGAGCAGCCGATATTCATAAGTTCTTCCTGTGTCATAGCTATATTGCTTTTAATTGTTCCTTTGCCTTGAAGTATTCATCTTTGATTCTCTTTGCTCGCTCTATCTCTGTTTGAGGAGTCTTTTGAGTTTTCTTTTGGAAGGCATTGAAGAGGATAACGAGATTTCCTTCGTCAAAGCAGCAGAAAATTCGATAGATATTACTTTCATGTTCTACCCTGATTTCATAAAGGTCTTTCACGCCCTCTACATTTTTCAAAAACTTTGTAGGAACCTTTTCCACGGTCATGATATAAATAAAGACTTGATAAATCTTCATCAAAACATCTTTGCCGAGTGTTCTTTTAAAGTCTTTGAAATGCTCTTTGAATGGAAAAAACCGTC
>JAZRVZ010000057.1:0-10200 GCA_045599425.1 Bacteroidaceae bacterium
GATGTGGAGCTTGATGCATCTGCCGGTTATCGCCATGAGACAAACGATGAGAACAGCCAGTATAAACTTCGATACCAAAACGGCGGGCAGACAGACCAGCTGCGTAACCGCTATAACATGCTGCCTGCAGATGGGTATGACCTTACTGCCGGAGCGCTGTACAGAATCAACCTTCTCAATGAAATGTCAATTGCCCTGGACTATCGCTTCGAGCATCATAATGAGGACAAGAACGAGGTAAGAATGTTGTTGGAAACTATCGCTGGCGATTCATCCATGCCTCTACCTTCTATGATGGACGGAGCTCAGCAGGCATTGGACGCACAAAACAGCTACAAGGCCGAGAACAGCCAGTTCGCACATCGTGTAGGATTGAACTTCACCAAACGTTTCGGAGTACAACTCGGGCAAGTGGACAAGAATTACAAAAGACTCAGTTTCAACCTTCCTCTGACCTATCAGACAGACAGTTATCACTATGACTCAGAGGACTTCCAGAAAACGCAACGACGCTCCCTCTGGCTCGTGCAGCCAGGCTTGGAACTGAACTGGAACTACAAGTTCTCCGGTAACCTCAGCATGAATGTGAAGCCTGCCGATATGGGTATGCTCATCCCCTATCAGCGTAACTATAATCCACTCGCCATTCATATCGGCAACCCAGATCTGAGCAGCCAGAAGAACTACTATCTGAACCTGAATTATAGACCAAGTATTGGGGGATGGGGACTGTGGATAAGCTGCAACGGCAGTATCTATCAGGACAGGATAGCCAATTCTGTTTCATACGACAAGGGTACAGGTGCTTATACATACCGCCCTGTGAATGTAAAAGGGAACTGGCAGACACGTCATTATCTGGAAGCAGGCAGGCACCTTGACAAGAACCGCCGGTTCCACCTTTCAAACCTCATACATGTTCAATATGACCATCAGGTAGATATGTTGTGCCAGGAGGAAAGCAGTGCCGAGGAGAGTACCGTGGGAACAACAACTGTGGGTGATGACCTGAAGCTCAGCTTCTCACGGGGGAAACTTACAACCGAGATAGAAGCCAAGTACAACTTCATCCATATGCAAGGCGAGGCAGAAAGTTTCGAACCGATCAATGCCCACGACATCCGCTATGGTGGTCGCGTGAACTATACCTTCCCCTTCAAGCTGAGCGTCATCAGTTCACTATACATGTATTCTCGCCGGGGATTCACCGATTCACGCATGAATACAGATGATCTGCTGTGGAACGTCTCTCTCGGCTACCCATTCTTGAAAGGCAAGCTCGTAGCTCACCTTGAGTCTTTTGACCTCCTTCATCAGCTCAACAACATAACATACACGGTCAATGGACAAGGAAGAACAGAAACATGGAACCGTTCCCTTCCAAACTACTTCATGATGAGACTGCAATGGAAATTTAACAAGAACCCCAGAAAATAGATTCCCCTTTGGCACATACTCGTAGTGACATTCCGTCACTCCGGCATCCCTGAAGGGGGAGTCATTTGAGTTGTTCAATATTCGCCATAATTCCGTTTTTCTATACACTCTATACACAGCACCATTTAATATACTGATGTACTGCGTGTTGATATAGTGTATAGAAGCCATGGACTCTATACATTCTCTATACACTTCTCTACATTCATCCCGACTTATCAGGCTCGCAGTAGTGTATATAAGTGTATAGCGATGTATAGAGAATATAGCGTTCTATACATCGCGAGACCACTTGTAAATACAGGCTTTCTGAGCGATAGTGTATAGCGTGTATAGAGAAATATAGGATTTCTTTCAGTCTAAAATCAATGATAATACTCATTCCTCTACAGAAGAGCGAGCTGCCCGACGTATGACTCGACCGTCCAGCCTTGGTTGGACGGTCGAGTCGTGTGCATACCAGGTCTCATTCATGCAGTCGGCACAACCGTCCAACCAAGGCTGGACGGTCAGTTTGCAATAGAGGCGGCGACGGAGGTGGCTGATGCTGTGTTCGAATCCTCTTGCATTGAAAACTAATAACAAGTGTTAAATTACAGCATGTAGTTGAAGTTTTTTGCCAAATTATTTGCTCGTAACGACAGAATGTAGTTAATTTGCAGCATCAAAAACGAAGAACTGTAGTTTTAACGAACATATTAAACGCAAAAGAATATGAAGACACTTACCGAAAAGGAGATGGAATTGATGGAGATTCTCTGGAACAATGGAGGCATGACTATGCGTGAGCTCTACGAGTTGCTGCCCGAGCCCCGCACACACTTCAACACCATCAGCACCTTCGTCCGCCGACTGGAGGAAGAGGGATTTGTCAAGCACGAGGCCCTGGGCGGTCGACTGTTCAAGTACTCGGCTGCCATCAGCCGCTGGGACTACGAGAAGCGAGAGCAGAAGAGCTTCCTGGGCCGATTCTTCAACGGGTCACGCATGGACTTCGTGCGCCACCTCGTCAAGGAGGAGGAGATCAGCAAGGAGGAACTGCAGGAACTTATTGAGCTAATTCACAATTCATAATTCATAATTAAGCTGAGCAATGATTTCCCAACTACTCTTATATTCCCTGAAGGCAGCATTGACGCTCACGCTGCTCTATGTGCCTTATACACTGATGCTGCAGAAGGAGAAGTTCTTTCGCTTGAACCGCATCGTCCTGCTCGGCATCATAGTGCTCAGTATGCTGCTGCCACTGTGCAATGTCAGCTGGATGAGCCTGGACAACAATCCCATCATGCAGGCCACGCATCAGCAGATGATAGAGGTGGGCATACCCGTTCGTGTGGCCGATGATGGCATCACCGTATCCTACCAGCTGGCCGGGGAGAGCACGTCCCTGTCGTGGTTTACCGTCCTGGCCATCGTGTTCTTCGTGGGCATGGCCATCTCAATAGTCATCCGCAGCCTGCAACTGGGTATCCTGTCCTATATGATGCGCTACAAGAACCTGTGGACCAAGCGTCTGGAGGACGGCACCCGCGTGTGCTGTCGCAAGGGACAGTTCACCCCCTACAGCTGGATGCGTACCATCGTCATCAGCGAGGAGGACTGGAACGAGGGAGAGCGTGAGATCATACTGCACGAAACCGGACACATCCGCGCCGGCCACTCGTGGGACATGCTGTTGCTGATGTTCTGCCAGGCCCTGCAGTGGTACAATCCCTTCGCTTGGATGATAGCCAACTCGCTGGCCGACGTGCATGAATATGAGGCCGATGACTATGTCCTGCGCCAGGGCGTGAGTCAGCGTGACTATATGATGCTGCTGGTGAAGAAGGTCGCCATCTCACAGGGCTATTCCTTTGTCAACGGACTGAACAAGAGCACGCTGAACAAGCGCATCCTCATGATGAAGGAAAGCGTTGCCAGCAGTCCCTGGATGCGTGCCAAGTTGCTCTACCTCCTGCCCGTCTGTATCGTGGTACTCTGTGCCTTCGCCACTCCCCAGATCACAGCTCCCGTACAGGAGGCGCTGACGAAACTGGAGACGGGCAGCAAAGAGAAAGCGGACACCACGCAGACCGGTATCGCGACCGAGTTGGAAGAAGTCAACGAGATCCTGGCACGCGAAGAGCTGACCGACGTAGATCCGCTGGTGGTCATCGACGGAAAGATAGCCAATGGGGGCAAGGTTGCCGACATCCTGGAGAAGGAGAGACTGACCCCCGACATGATTGCCAGCATGACCATACTGAAGGGAGCCTCCGCCACCTCTGTCTGGGGAGAACGAGGCAAGAACGGTGCCATCGTGATTACGACCAAACGTGAAGAGGCCAAGAACGGCGAGGCGCAAGCCACCGAACCCGATCCCATGCTGGCTGACATCGTGAGCCGCATTCCCAATGCTGAGATCCGTGAAGACGGTAGTGTGTATGTCAACGGCAAGAAGGTGGACAAGATGATTGTGGATGGCAAGGATCAGATTGATTCCGATGACGCTCAGCTTGCCGTTACCCAGACCGAAGTCCTGCCCGAACTGGAAGGTGGGAAGATGCTATACATGGAGCATTTCCGCTATCCCACTGAGGCCCAGGAGTATGGAGTGACAGGCGAGTTCACGGTGGACTTCTACGTGGAGACCGACGGTTCCGTTTCTGAGGTGAAAGCCCGGAAGTATGACGATCAGGCAACGACCAACCAGGATGGCGTAGTTGTCAATGCATACCAAGGCCGCGCAACAACGAAGGCCCAGAAGCAGTCGAAAGAGGAAAAGCGCGGAACGGATGCGCTGCTCCAGGAGTGCGAACGCGTCGTGGGACTCACCTCCGGCAAATGGAAACCGGGCTATGCCGAGGATGAGCAAGGCAACCGTACACCCAAACGCATGAAGATGTCCATACCGCTTACCTTCCGATTATATTAATTTATTAGTCCTTGGATTTCGTGTGAGAAGTGTTATTCGTTGTTGAACGCAAAGACGCAGAGACGCAAAGTTTTTTCTTGTAGTCCCATAAGTCTTAAACAATTAATCTTTGCGTCTCTGCGTCGACTTTAGGCCGTTGCCAAAAGTGCGTTCATACAATAGATATTACATTAAATAACTAACAGGTTCTTGTGGAAATCGTGTGAAAGTGTATCCACGTTCGGACGCTTCGCTCAAAATCATTCTAAAATAAACCGAAAATAATATTTTAAAATAATGATTTTTGATATATTTTAATATGATTTTGAGGTCGTCAAGACCGTCCTAA
Organism: Bacteroidaceae bacterium; assembly: GCA_045599425.1. Lineage (GTDB taxonomy): Bacteria > Bacteroidota > Bacteroidia > Bacteroidales > Bacteroidaceae > Physcousia. The sequence goes on from JAZRVZ010000057.1 coordinate 4,683, forward strand.
ATGAAAGCATCACACTAAATCCACAACTACCAACTAACAATCAGCAAGAAATGAAAAAAACTTTGTTTCTGGCCCGCCTGTGCTGTGCCCTTACCTCAATGGCCCAAGAGGCCGATTACCCCCGAAAGGAGAACCTTCAACCCATCGAAAAGATGCAGCTGCGCGTGCAGTATGACGTGGACTGGCATCACGACCTGAAGCATCCCGAAGAGGTGAAGCACGACAAGATGTACACGGAGATCGGGCAGACGGTGTGCCACAGCTACATCGAGCGTGAGTGGAACGATGAGGTGAAGTTCAACAAGAATTTCGAGGAACGCGGGACACGTTACACCAATGCCTTCGGAGCCCTGTATTCCAATATCGGCGAAGTGTTTATGGGCTATCCCAAAGGCATGAATACCGTTATCTACAGCCTTGACATATTGAATGCCTACAAATATGAAGAAGCTACTCCTAAACTGGAATGGACCATCACAAGCGAGAAGCTGGACACACTGGGCTATCACTGTACAATGGCAACATGCTCGTATGCTGGTCGTCAGTACAATGCATGGTTCACCGAGGACATTCCTGTCAGCTTTGGTCCCTGGAAATTGGGTGGTCTGCCAGGCCTAATCATCAAGGCAGAAACAGTGGATGGCGACTACCATTTTGTGATGGCTGGCATCGAAAAGACAACGGAGCCGAGAGACATCTGCCTCTGGAAGCGCGACTTCATCACTAAAACAAAGGATAAAGTACGCCTACAGGAGAAGATGCTGCTCACACGTCCCGATGAGATACTTGATTGGATGGGCATCAAATACACCACGAAGTCATATGATGGCACACCTACCAAGTGGAAGTTCTTCACCTACGACAATCCGTTGGAGAAAGAATAGTTTCTGAAAACATTATAGTCTAATTTCTATTAATTGAACGCACTTTTGAAGACGTTCAAAAGTCGACATCGGCAAAGATTTTTTCTTTGAATCTTAAATAATTAGAACTTTGCGTCTCTGCGTCTTTGCGTTCAAAGAATAATTTACAGAACACCCCTTATCAGATATGAAAAAGAAAACATTATTTGCAGCAATCATGACTTGCTGCGCCCTGGCAGCAAGTGCCCAGAACGACTCTACCCTGCTCGGAATGAGCGAGTTGCACGTCAAGTACCAAGTAGCACAGCTGTGCGACTATCCCAACCAGTGGCGACAGGATGACTGGCGCGACACGCTGGCCTACGAGCTGGACATCTGCGACAAGGTGGCCCACTGGCAGCGCGACAGTTGGGAGAGTGATGTGGCCTACGGATGGAACTACTTCCAGCAGACGAAGACGATATGGCCCTTCAGCATGGACACGCAGGCTCAGCTGGGCGAGGTGGTCATCGGTCTGCCAGAGAAGGGGCAGCTGACCCGACGTGTGATCCTGGATGTGGCCGGACTGATGGAGTACAGCGAGCCTATCCCGCAGATGAAATGGAAGGTGAAGCCCGAACACAAGGATATCCTGGGTTACGACTGCCAGCGTGCCACCTGTGAGTTCCGTGGCCGCAAGTGGGAGGCTTGGTTTGCCTCAGCCATCCCTGCCAGCTATGGTCCCTACAAGTTCGGCGGTCTGCCAGGTCTCATCCTCGACCTGGAGGACAGCACCCACGAGTGGCACTTCACGGCACTGGCGGTGGGTCGTCCCTCCACCCCACGCCCCATCGTTTATCGTCACTACGAGGCCAAAAAGATGGATCACAAGCGACTGATGAGCAAGGAGAAACTCCTCAACCTCAACCACACCGCCTTTGCCCAGGACTACGGAGCAACCATTAAGCTCGATGGCTTTGAGATAGGCAGTATGCCGTATTATCCGTTGGAGATGAAGTAGGCAAACCATGAAAAAAGAAATCCTTTCAGCATGCCTCTGCTGGGCCTTTGCCACGAATGTCCTGGCACAAGACGAAACTGTCCCCGACACACTGGACCATACTTTCTGCGTGGCCACCTACGACTACGTGTGCCACACCACGGATGCCATGGGAGCACCTGCGGAGGTAACCTATTCCATTGATCTTCAGGTAGGCACACAGGTGGCCTGTTCCATGGGCAGGGCCCGTCACAACGGTACGGGCATGGAGAAGTTCGAGGAGAGCCAGCTGTACATCCCCGTTGTCTTCCAGGGCTATCCCAAACGCAACCAACTGACGCAACAAGACATCGTGCCCTTCAATCGATTTGAGACGACGGCATCGGCCGACATCCGCTGGAAGCTCCATGCTGAGACGGACAGCGTGTGCGGTCTGCCCTGCCAGCGCGCCACGGCAACGTATGGCGGTCGGGAGTGGACGGCATGGTTCTGCAGCGAGATTCCCTCGTCGGCTGGCCCCTGGCGCCTGTGTGGATTGCCGGGCCTGATCTTACGTGCCGAGGCTGATGGCGTACATTCCTTCACCTGCTCACATCTGGACTTCGTGCGCGAACCTATTCTCTACACCCCTGCAGAGAATGCCGTGAAGGCCAAGCACCCTCGCTTTGTGAAGTTCCGCAACCAGAAGATGAGCAACCTCGAACTGATGGGACATCCCGAAAGGCTGATTTCACCTAAAGAAGTTCAACACATGGAGATTATAAATGGAACAGTCCTGATCAACGGCATCGTTCTCCCCAAAACCGACACAAAGTACATGCCATTAGAAGTGAAATAAAGGATATAAAGTAATGTGGTTGTAGTCTAAAATACAGCCGCTACTTTGCCGATGCTTGTCAAGCGATCAAAGAATGAGGTGTTTTGCTTGGCCATCTGCAGGTTATATCTGATTTGCATATTGAGTAATGGTTCTGCATCTATACCCAGGGCAGCTTCAAACAGCAGTGCCAACTCTGTGTTAATAGGCCGTTTACAGTTGAGCACTTCGTTGATCTGAGTGTAAGACACACCTATTTGAGAAGCTAACTGGCGCTGGGATAACCCACGAAACTCAAGCTCATCTTTCAACACTTCTCCCGGATGCGTGGGAGTATGTGGTGTGAGGTTGTTTGCTATCATATCACTCTGAACACCATTCAACGTAACCATATCCTTATTATTTATAATGATTAGACAATTCTGTAATATTGCATATCGTGGCTATAGTATGCCCTTCCTGAAGAATCTCCCGAAATTCTATTCTGAATTGATCATTGACCCTCACTGAGGACAATCCTTCTTTATTCCCATGCAGATGTTCATAATGCAAGGAGCCATACTTAGTCAGTCCAAGTACGTTGTTCTGGGCTATCATCAGATTGACAACCCTTATGTACTTCTGAACTATCTGTGGTTGGAAGCGATGTTTCTTATCACTAGTCTTTCCTTCCTCATATAGCTCCTTCAAGTATGTCTGACCAAAAGAAATTATCATGTGGAATCTCTGGATTTGCGAGACAAAGGTAATAAAAAGAAACGGAACAGATTCACAAAATTGTGAATATTTAATCGAAATGATGAAAAAAACGATTTTATATCTCATATTGACAGTTTTTTGTGTTAATATCACCGCCCAGACCACTCTCTCAGGTCGCGTCACCGATTCCCAGGACGAGGCGATGGAGGGTTGCATCGTGGCAGCGCTCACACCTGCCGACTCCACCATCGTGGGCTATAGCATGACGGATTCTGTGGGGCACTACCGCATCAGTCTCGAGGCCGACTATCCACGCCTGTTGCTGCGCCTCACAGGGTTCAACATCAAGCGTGCGTATCGCAACATTGAGGGCAGGACGCAGCGCATCGACTGGAAGGCAGAGGAAGAGAACATGGTGCTGCGCGAGGTACAGGTGCAGGCACAGAAGCTATGGGGCAGCAGGGACACGCTGAACTACCTCGTATCGGCCTACATGAAGGACTATGACCGCACCATCGGCGATGTGCTGAAGGAGCTGCCCGGCATCTCGATCGAGGAGAACGGTACCATCAAGTACCAGGGCGTGCCCATCAACCACTTCTACATCGAGGGTATGGACGTGCTGCAAGGTCGCTACAACCTCGCGACCTCTGGCATCAAGGCCGAGGACGTAGCCACCGTGCAGGTCCTGGAGCACCACGAACATGTGCGTGCCTTGCAGGATCAGATACCGCCCGAGTCCGCTGCCATCAACCTGAAGCTCAAGAAGAAAGTAAAGGGCGTGTGGACACACAGCATACATCTGGGAGGGGGCTACGACGACCACTCACTCTGGGACTGCGATGCCTACAGCATGAACTTCGGCACCAAAGGGCAGCATGTCATCTTCTATGGGAATGGCAACACGGGCAATGGCTCTATGTTGGGCGAGCGACACTATGGCGGTATCGGGGCGAGTGCCCACACGCTGACCAGCGTGCTCGGCGCCAGCCGATCGCCCGTCGGCAGCAATCTGCGCGACAATCTGCACAACCTCTATACCAACAACCTGCGGAAGCTCAACGAGACCACACAGCTGCACTACAATGCCTCCTACAAATACGACCTGCAGCGACTGGAATCCTACAGCCGCACCACCTACACGATGCCCGACGGCACGCAGCTGCTCATGACCGAGGATGCCCGTTCGCGTCAGCGTCAGCACCACAGCGAGGCAGAACTGCAGTACGAACTGAACGCCGACAAGCGCTATCTGGAGAATACCCTCAACTGGACGGGCGAATGGAACGACAGCTGGGGTACGGTGCTCTCTAACACCGACCGCATCCGTCAGGATGCCCGCAATCGTGTGATGGGTCTGAGCGACCGTCTGCATTGGGTGCATCGCACGGCCAAGGGTGGTGGTTTCGACATGTCGAGCACAGCCTCCTTCAGTCGCAACCCGCAGAGCCTCGCCGTCACCGACGGCATGGAGGCCACGCAGGATGTCACCCTCACCTCTGCCAAGTTCAGCACCCACTTCTCCACCTTGAAGAACCTCACCCAGCATCGCTGGTCCGTCACGCCCACGGCCAGCCTCTCCACCCAGTACATGGGCATCGAGAGCGACTTGCAGCATCCCGAAGTCAGCCTGGGGCAGCTGGGCGACATGCACTACACCCACTCTGCGGTCAGTGCCGGAGCCACAGCACGCTATGTCAAGGGTGGTCTGTCCATGTCATTCGACCTACCGTTGGTGCTAAGTTATACTACGCTGAGCAATCAACCAGACCCCTCCTCCATCTACACATACTCGAAAGAACATTCAGTGCTTCCCGAGTATGTGTCAGCGGAGAGGGGGGCTCTTCACCTCTCTCCCGACTTCTCCCTCCTTTGGCGCATGCACGACAACTGGACGCTGCATGGAGATGCCTCGTACGGAGCCAGTGAGAACGGATGGAGCCAGATGCTCACCTCGTACATCATGAGCAACTACCGCACACTCACTCGCTACCAGGCCCACATCTATGACTCGCACTCGCTCGATGGACGGCTGAAACTCGACTTCAAGGAGATCTTCGCCGAGGTGTTTGCCTACCTTGAAGCCAGGGCCGGACGCAACTGGAGCGATGTGATGTACGGCTCCACCCTCGATGCACAGGGCCACAGCGTGATGCAGGC
>JAZRVZ010000058.1:0-2084 GCA_045599425.1 Bacteroidaceae bacterium
TTCTCGTATTATATTTTTTCGTAACTTTGCACGCCAAATGGATAAACTGGACGCATATAAAATTGATTTGAAGGGCATGCAGACGGAGGTCGGAACGTACACCCTGCTTGCCGATGATGACTTTTTTACTGCCGTTCAAGGACCTGAGATACAGCACGGCCACGTTGATGTGGAACTTACCGTGCGTGCCACATCGGGTGCCTTTGAACTGGATTTCCATCTCCAAGGGACCGTGCAGGTCATCTGTGACCGCTGCCTGGAAGAGATGACGCAACCCATAGAGGCCGACTGCAACCTGCGTGTCAAGTTCGGTGATGAATACCTGGACGAGGGTGACGACCTGATAACCATTCCCTATGAGGATGGTGTCGCAGACCTCTCCTGGCATGTCTATGAGTTCATAGCCTTGCAGATACCCATCCGCCATGTGCATGAGGACGGGTTGTGCAGCGAGAGGATGCAGGAAGTGCTCTCGGATCACTGGGCAGGCGAGGAAAACCAGTCGGAGGAAGACACTACAGCCACCGATCCCAGATGGGACGCCCTGAAGAAACTTCTGTGACGGAAGCCTTCGGTTCGTGACAGACAAGCGTGAACATAAACCAAGGAAAATATAAACGTAAAACCAATAAAACTTAAAACAAAATGGCACATCCTAAAAGAAGACAGTCCCACACCAGGACCCTGAAGAGAAGAACTCATGACAAGGCTGTAGCTCCCACCCTGGCAATCTGCCCCAACTGTGGCGAGTATTACATTTACCACACCGTATGTCCCGCTTGCGGTTACTACCGTGGTAAGGTAGCCATCGAGAAGGAAGCTTAATCCGTTAAGCACAATCTATAGCCAGAGAGTCTCTATGCCCGTAATATGGGGTGAAGACTCTCCGGCTAATTTTTTTTGTTTGAATCGCGCACGCGTATATAAATAAGGTATAGCCACTCCCCTGAAAGAAATAGGAAGTGCTTGGGGTGGGGTTGACCTATAGTTGAAAAGACATCAAAACATACACAATGGAAAAGATAAATGCAGTAATCACGGGCGTTGGCGGATATGTTCCCAACTACATCCTCGACAACGGGGAGATGTCGCAGATCGTGGAGACCAGCGACGAGTGGATCATGGAGCGCATCGGCGTCAAGACCCGCCATATCCTCAGGCCGGAGCAAGGGTCGGGCACATCTTACCTGATGACCCGTGCCGTACAGCAGCTGCTGGCTAAGACCCAGGCAGACCCCGATACCATCGAAATGGTCATCTGTGCCACCACCACCCCTGATTACCACTTCCCCTCAACCGCATCCCTCGTCATCGGCAACTGCGGTCTGAAGAACGCCTTCGGTTTTGACATGGAGGCAGCCTGCTCGGGTTTCCTCTATGCCATGGAGGCCGGTGCCAGCTACATCCGCAGCGGCCGCTACAAGCGCATCATCATCTGTGGCGGTGACCACATGTCGAGCATGACCAACTACACCGACCGCAACACCTGTCCCATTTTCGGTGATGGTGCTGCCTGCGTCATGATGGAGGCCACGACCGAGGAGGTGGGTCTGATGGACGGCTATTACCGTGTGGACGGCAAGGGCCTGCAGAACCTTCAGATGAAGGCCGGCGGCAGCGCCAAGATGCCTACTCACCAGAGTGTGGACGACCTGGAACACACCGTATATCAGGAAGGCCGACAGGTCTACAAGCATGCCGTGCTGGACATGAGCAATGCCGTGAAGACCATTGCCGAGCGCAACGGTCTGAACAAGGACAACATCACCTGGGTCGTACCTCACCAGGCCAATATCAATATTGAGATTTCCGTGGCCAGCCGCATCGGCATTGAGCCCGAGCACATCATGATCAACATCGACCACATGGCCAATACCAGCGGCGGTACCCTGCCCCTCTGCCTTTGGGAGTATGAGTCCAGGCTGAAGAAGGGTGACAAACTTATCTTCACCGCCTTCGGTGCCGGCTTCACCTGGGGCGCCAGCTACATGATCTGGGGCTATGATGGCGCTGCCGAGGCAGCCAAGTCTCCCGCCGAGTTCTACAAGGAGGGCGAGATCAGTCGTGAGGAGTGGTATGCCAAG
>JAZRVZ010000059.1:0-6984 GCA_045599425.1 Bacteroidaceae bacterium
TACTCGTTCTTGCCAGCCTCGTAGTAACCATCCTCCAGATACTGGGCGTAGGTCTGGCCCTCGTAGTTGTCGTTCTTCTCAATCTTGAAGAACTCGTTGAGGGTCTTTGAGGCCATACCCCAGCGACGAAGGTCGAAGTAGCGACCGTTCTCCATGGCCATCTCCAGACGACGCTCCCAGCGCAGGCACTCGCGTGCAACATCCTTGCTTGAGAAGTAGCCGGCGGGATAGAGGGCGATGTCGCAGAAGTCCTTGGCATAGGCGATGTGCTTGTTGACAGAATTCTTGGCACGCTGGCGGATGGCGTTGATGATGGTCTGAGCCTCGCTGAGCTTGCCAGCCTCGATAAGAGCCTCGGCGCGCATCAGCATAACGTCGCTGTAACGGAAGACGTAGTCGTTCATGGCGAATGCCTGCCAGGGCTGGTTGAAGGTCTCGCCGAGTGAACGCTGGGGAACATCCTTCATGCTGGTGTAGTAGCCGTAGGTGTTGGGCGTACGTGAGTTCTCGGTGGTCAGCGTGTACTGAGCCTCATACTTGTAGGGCCATGAAGGCATACCCACGGTGTGGAAGAGACGGGGATCGTACTTCTGGGTGGTTGAACCGCCCTGGATGGGATAAACGTTGTGATCCTTCTCGTAGTCCTTGAACATGGGCAGACCGTCCTTGGTCTTGAAGGCGTTCACCAGGTTCTGGGTGGGCTTGTGGAAGTCCCAGCCGCATGACCAGATGCCCCAGCAACCATTCAGCATGTTGCTCCAGTTGGCGCGGCCAAAGGTGGTGTTGTCCTCCTTGTAGTCAGAGGTCTGTACGGCGAAGATGCTCTCCTTGCCGTTCTTGTTGTTCTGCATGAAGATGTCACCGTAGTCAGCCTCGTAGCCGAACTGTGACTTCTCTACAACCTCGGTGTACTTCAGTACGGAGTCAACGTATGCGGTATTGATGTGGTCGTAGCCATTGGTTGCCTCGTAACCGTTGCCGTAGGCCAGGGTCAGGTAGCACTTGGCCAGGTAGCTGGCAGCGGCAATCTTGTGCGTACGGCCACCGTCGGTAGGCTGTGCGGGCAGCACGTTGTAGGCCTCCATGAAGTCGTCGATGACCTTCTGCATCAGCTGCTCGTAGGTGTACTCGTCGTTGCGGATGGACTCTTGGGTCACACCGGCAGTTGCCTCTTCGTCAACCCAGGGTACCTTGTTGAACATCTGTACCAGCTTGAAGTAGAAGTGGCCACGCAGGAAGCGTGCCTCGGCATGACGTAGGGCTGCCTTCTCGGCACCAAGCTTCTTGTTGCCATACTCGTTGATGGAGGTGATGGCACGGTTACAACGTGAGATGGCGCAGTACAGACGGTACCACAGTTCGTCCAGCTCGCCGTGGGTGCTGTTCAGGGCCGACCAGATTTCCATGGGGTGGTAACCCGTGTCGGTGGTACCCGATCCACCCTTCAGGGCATCGTCGCTGGCCACGTCACCGTAGGGCCAGAGGTTGAAAGGATATGTGTACCAGCAGTCGCCCAGCATGGCGTAGGCTGCCGTTGTCATCTCTTCGGGGCTGCTCATGGCAATCTCATCGCTGATGACACCAGTTGGTGACACCTCAAGGAATTCCGAGCAGGATGCTGCCGTCAAGCCAAGTGCGGCAGCGCATATATAATTGCGAATCTTCTTCATTGTTTCTTATAAACTATAAACGTTTAACTTTTAGCCTTTTCTGTTAGAGACCGAGCTGTACGCCGAATGTGAATGATGATGTGGTGGGGTATGCCCAGTTGGGGTTCTCGGGATCCGAGCAGGTCAGTGAACCAGACTTGATGGTCAGCAGGTTCTGGCCAGAGAAGTAGACGCGGGCACGCTCCATCTTCACCTTGTCCATCAACTTCTTGGGCAGGTTGTAACCCAGCTGCAGAGTGCGCAGCTTCAGGTATGAACCGTTCTCCACGAAGTAGCTGCTTGAACGACCTTCGTTAGAGGTATTGTCGGTAGTCAGAGCAGGGATGGTGGAAGAAGTGTTGTTAGTGTTCCAGGCATCCAGCAGACGGTTACCCTTGTTTGAACCTGCGTCGGTGAGGCTCCAGAAGTCAGTCTGGTACTTCTGGTCGTTCCAAACGTCCACGCCGGCAACACCCTGCCAGAACATGGTCAGGTCGAAGTCCTTGTAAGTGAACTCGAAGTTTACACCGTATGAGAAGTTGGGTACGGGGTTGAAGATCCAGGTCTCGTCGTCTACAGTGATTCTGCCGTCACCGTTAAGGTCGCGATACTTCAGACCACCAACGCGAGCGTTTTCCTGACCGCTGGCCAGCACCTCCTCCTTGGTCTGGAACAGACCGTCAACCACATAACCGGTGCGTGAGCCGAAGGGCTTGCCAGCCTCGATGATGTTCTGACGAGTGGTGTGGGCGTAGGAACCGGTTGCGGTTGCGGGCAGGTCGGTCACCTTGTTGCGGAAGAAGTCCAGGTTGGCGTTGATCTTGTAGCCCAGGCCGCACTTCAGGTTGTCGCGCCATCCCAGGTTGAACTCCATACCGGTGTTGCGGCTTGAAGGCCCGTTGGCCCAACTTGCGCCACCCTCACCCAGGGCTGCCAGGTAAGCGGGGTTGATCAGCATGTCCTTGATGTCCTTCACGTAGAAGTCTACGTTACCGAAGAGTCGCTGCTTGAGCATCATGAAGTCCAGACCGGCATTCCACTGGTAGGTGGTCTCCCACTTCAGGTTGGCACTGGCAGCCTGGTTTACGCGGTAACCGCTGGGGAAGATACCTGACCCCTGAAGGTAGAGGTCGTAGGCGGTGCTGGTGACACGGTCGTTACCGTAGTCGGCGAAGTAGATGTTGTAACGAGCAGAGTTGGAGATGTCCTGGTTACCGGTGGCACCCCATGAGGCACGCAGCTTCAGGTCGTCCAGCCATGACTCGGCACCCTTGAGATCCTTGGCAAGGCGATAACCCAGGGTGAATGCAGGGAAGGTGGCATACTTGTTGTTCTTACCGAAACGGCTTGAACCGTCACGACGGATGGTGAAGCTGGCCAGAACGCGCTCGTCCCAGTTGTAGTCCAACTTGCCGAAGAGTGATACCAGGGCGTAGCCAGACTTGTAACCGTTGTTGCGCTTGGTACCGGTGGCTGCATCGGGCCACATGTAGTTCAGGGTCTCCTCGTCGAAGCCCTCAGAGTAGGCAGAGAAGTCGATGCGGGTGTCCTTGTAGGTCTCGACACCGGCCAGGGCATTCAGGTGGTGGTTCTCGCAGAAGTCCAGGCTGTAGGTTGCGGTGTTGGTCCAGTTCCAGCGCATCTCGTTGGCATGTGAGAGGGTGGTGCTGGGCACGTCGTTGTTCACAATGTCTGAGTGGAAGGTCTTGTTGACAGAGTGAATGAAGGCGTTGTCGTAGTCGATACCGAAGTTGCTGCGCAGGGTCAGGCCCTTGACGGGCTTGATGTCAATATATCCGTTACCGAAGATACGCCAGATGTTCAGACGATTGTCCTTGTTCCACTCCAGCTCGCGCAGGGGATTGTGACGGTCGCTCATGCCGCCAACGGGACCGGCGAAGGTCTCGCCATCCTCCTCAAATACAGGAACGGTGGGAGCCATCTTCAGGGCGTTCTCCATGGGGGCACAGTCTACCTGGGAAGTGTGGGTGATGGTGATGTTCTCACCTACGCTCACGATCTTATTTATATTATAGGTAGAATTCAGACGTCCCGAGAGGTTCTCGAAGTCGGTGTTCTTCAGGATACCGTCGTTCTTCTTGTAACCCAGGGTGAAGAGGGTGCTACCCTTGTCGCCGCCTCGACTCATCGACAGGTCGTAGTTCTGGATGAAACCGGTGCGTGAGATGGCATCGAGCCAGTCAGTGTTGCTATAACGCATGGTCTTCTTGCTGTTGATGTAGCCGTCGTAGAGACCATTGACGGTATAGTTGACGTACTGGCTGGTAGCGGGATTCCATACCTGGATGGGGGTGCCGGTGGCAGCGTTCAGGTTCAGACCATAGTTGCTGGCGTATGCCACGGGATCCATGCCGTCGTTCAGGGCAGCCTGTGCCATGGCGGTGGCATACTCGGCGGTGTTGCTGAGCTTCATCATGGTCTGCTTGTTGTACGACTGGGCTGTCCAGTTGGCGTTGAAGTCCACCTTGATCTTGCCGTCGCCGTTCTTGGCACCCTTCTTGGTGGTGATGATGATCACACCGTTGGCAGCGCGGCTACCGTAGATAGAGGCAGAGGCGGCATCCTTCAGTACCTGCATGGACTCGATGTCGGCAGTATTGAGGGAGTTCAGCGACTGCTGGGTGGGCATACCGTCTATGACGATTAGCGGAGAGTTGCTGGCGTTGAATGAACCGATACCACGAATGCGGATGGTACCCGTACCCGAGGGCGAACCGTTGGTTGTGATGGTCATACCGGGCACCTTACCCTGCAGCGCGCGGATGGGGTCGGGATCGCTGGCAGTCTTGAGGGCCTTGGTGTCAACCACAGCTACAGCACCGGTCAGGTCGGCTTTCTTCTCGACGGTGTAACCTACGACCACCATCTCGTTGAGGATGTTGTCCTCCTCCAGCTGTACGTTCATTACAGCCTTGGGAGCGAGGACCGCTTTCTTGAAGCCCACGAAGGAGAATGTGAGCGTGTTCTTGTCGGACTGCATGGTAATGCTGAAGTTACCATCCATGTCTGTCACCACCGTGTTGGTGGTACCTGTCTCTTGGACCCTGGCCGTCATCAGTGGCTCTCCCAGGTCGTCGATGACAGTACCCTTTACCTGCATCTGTGCCAGGGCTGACGAGGCGCAGACAGCAAGTAGGGTGAAGAGGCAAAATAATTTGTTCTTCATAAGGTAGAAAAAATTAGGATTATTGAATAATAAGGTAAATTTGTGTCGTTCATGTTCTGTTCACAAAGTTACGCTTATCCCCCTAATCCTTTGATAAAATATATTGCATCCGGTCACAAATTCGTTGCAATGAAACAAAATTGTGAACGAATGCAATAATTTTAGCCAACCTGGGGATTCCACGGCGACCTGGATGTACTGCATCAAGGGCCTAGGCTGATTGCTTCAGGGGCCAGGATGTACTGCATCAGGAGCCTTCGGAAACCATATCCTCATGCCGAAGGGCTCTGACCGAAGAGGTCCTTGTAGCACTTGGCAAAATAGCTGGGAGAGGAGAAGCCAACCTCGTAGGCCACCTCACTGACGGTCTTGTCCTGCTGGCTGTGCAGGAGGTTATAGGCTTTGTTCAGGCGTGAGGTGCGCAGCAGTTCGTTGGGCGACATGCCGCAGACAGCCTTGCAGCGGCGGTAGAGCTGTACGCGGCCCAGGCTGACCTCGGCTCCGATCATGTCCACCGTCAGGTCCGGGTTGCCCAGGTTCCGCTCGATGACGGCTGTCAGCTTCTTCAGGAAGGGATCCTCGTTCTCCGCCTTCCCGCCATCCGTGCAGGCTGTCACCGGCGGGGTGTTTCCGGTGGCGGGTGGAACCGTTGCCAGGGTCTGCTCAATCAGCTTGTCCCGTTCCTCCTCCAGCTGGTCCCGCTGCCTTTCCACCGTCTCCTTCTGCTCGGCCAGCTTGTCGCGCTGGGTGCGCAGCTCGTCGGACTGCTTCTCCAGTTGCAGGTTCAGCCTGTGCTTGGTGCTGTAGGCGTGGATTCCGACGGCCAGGAGGGCACATACAACCACGACGAGGACAATGAGGGTCATGAGCAGAACACGCTGGGCGGAATACTGCTTGAAGAAGTCGTCCAGCTTGGTGTTCAGGAACTCAATCTTGAAGTTCTGCTCGTCAATGTGGTCGGCCTGCAGGCGCATCAGGTGCACGTTGGACTTGTTCACCAGGCTGGTCTGCATGATCTGCTCCCGCTGGTAGGGTTGTCCGTTCAGGATGCAGGCTGCCGTGTGGATGGCTTTGTCGCCGCCGGTGGGGTAAAGGAAGGAGGCATCCAGGGTACCGTCCTCGATACGTCCCACGCCGATGCTGTCGTTCATCAGGGCATCCACGCCGATGAACAGGCCCTTGTCCCCCGTGCGTTCCCCATTGTGGGCGAGAGCCTTCATGCTTTCCCATGCACCGATGGCCATACGGTCGTTGTAGGCAAACACCACGTCCACCTTTGTGTCAGTCAGCCGGATGCCCAGCGTGTCCATAAGGCAATGGGCCTTCTTCCTCTGCCAGTCCGCCACGCCATGAGCCACAATCCGTATCTCGGGATGATGGTCTATCACTTCATGAAAACCCTCCTTGCGCTCCTGACTGGCCGACGAACTGGCAAGTCCCTCAATCTCAACCACATTGCCGCCATGGGGCAACTTTCCCAGAATGTACCTGGCAGCCTGCCTGCCCACCTCTACGTTGTCACCGCCTACGTAGGCAGTGTATTTGTCTGTGTTTGCCCTGCGGTCTATGAGTACCACGGGAATGCCTGCATCGTAGGCTTTTTCGATAACCGGTCGCAAAGCCTCCTCCTCGTTGGGAGCCACCACGATAAGGTCCACCTTGCGCTGGATGAAGGATTCGATGTCCCGGATCTGTTCCTCGCTGTTGTCTGCCGTACTGTGGTATTCCACGTTCAGGTCGGTATGGAAGAAGGCCTCGCGGCGCATCTCTTCGTTCATCTGGTCGCGCCACTCGTCCATGGAACATTGCGAGACGGCAACCACCTTCTTTTCATTCTTGCAGGATGCAAGGAACAGGGACAGGATGAAAAGGCTTATCCACCAGGTCTTGTTATGCATGGGTCGTACTGGATTGTATAAAGTTATGTATAAATGCTGTTGGCTGGGCAAAAGTACAAAGAATTCCGCAACAAGTCAAGTCTTTTTGCCTTTTTTCCTTTGAATGTGTAAATCGAGTAGGAGGAAAATAACGTAGGTTGTTTTCTTCCTACTATTATTTTCCGACCTCTCACACCACCGTACGTGCCGTTCGGCATACGGCGGTTCCCTAATTACGATGCAATTTGGTATAGATACCCATAAGCGAGGG
>JAZRVZ010000060.1:0-4938 GCA_045599425.1 Bacteroidaceae bacterium
ATATTATTTTCGGTTTATTTTAGAATGACATTCTTCTGCAGGCTTCGCTGCGAAGCACCCGCAAGCGGCTGAGCGGAGCGAAGCGTCCGAACGTGGATACACTTTCACACGATTTCCACCGGAACCAAAAGTATAAAAAACTTTGCGTCTTTGCGTTCTACAATAATATACACTTCTCATACGAAATCCATAACAGCAGAAAATTGAAAACCAAACTTAAACAATAGCCAATGGCCAAGGAACTTCGATTCTTCTACGACCCGCAGATGACGGGTGAGCTGCCCCAGGAAGAGGCACAGCATGCCGTGAGGGTGCTGCGACTGGGTGTGGGCGACGAGCTGAACCTGATGGACGGCCGGGGCGTGTACTACCGTGCCGAGATCACGGCGGCCACGAACCACAAGTGCCTGTACAGGGTGGTGGAGGAGTTGTCGCAGGAACGTCCATGGAGAGGCAGGCTGTGCATCGGTATGGCGCCCACCAAGCTGAACGACCGTGTAGAGTGGTTTGCCGAGAAGGCAACGGAGATTGGCGTGGACGAGCTGGCCTTCCTGAACTGCCAGTTCAGCGAGCGCCGCGTACTGAAGACCGAGCGTGTGGACAAGATTGTGGTGAGCGCGATGAAGCAGAGTCACAAGGCCTGGAAACCCGAGGTGGACGGGATGACGGACTTCCGCAGGTTCGTTGAGGCCGAAAGGCCCGGTCAGAAGTTCATCTGCCACTGCTATGAACAGCAGGACATTGATGGAGTGAGTGAATCGGCCATCAGCAATGCAGAAGCAGGAACCGGGAATGAAGGCACAGGCCAGAAGCCCCATCTGATGGACGTGCTTGATGCCGGCCAGGACTGCACGGTGCTCATCGGTCCGGAGGGCGACTTCAGCGTGGAGGAAGTGAGACTGGCCCAGCAGCATGGCTACCGCAGCGTGACGCTGGGCAAGAGCAGGCTGAGGACCGAGACCGCCGCACTGGTGGCCGTTCACCTGATGCAGCTGAAACACTCGTAGATTTTGAACATTACCTACTATAATTAATTTACAAACAAAATGAGCAAGAAACTTATTTTTGCATGCAGCGCGCTGGCAGCCCTGGTTGTGGCTGTAGTTGCGTTCTTTGTGCTGCGCGGTCCCGGCAAGGATTCCTATTGCAGCGTGATTCCCGAGAATGCCCTGATGGTGGCCCGTCTGTCGCCCTCCGAACTGCTGCTCAAGAACGGTCTGGATATCAAGGACCTGGTAGACAACTCAGGCATGAAGGGAGCAGACAAGAAGAAACTCAGCCAGTTCCTGAAGTGCGGCGTGGACTTCACCAGCCCCTTCTATTTCTTCATGGACGAGAATGCCAACGTGGGCGTTGCCTTCGGCATGGATGATGCCAAGGACCTGAAGAATTTCCTGGAAGACGAGCTTGACATGGACGTGGATGACGATGAAGGCTTCTATACGGTTGAGGTTGACCGTAGCGCCTGCCTGTGCTTCTCGGATGACAAGGGTCTGTTCTTCGGCAGTACGCAGGGCCGTGTAGACATGGACGATGCACTGGATCTGATGGATCAGAAGGCCGAGGAAAGCATCCTGGAGACCAAGCTCTACGAGCAGCTGATCGGCAGCAGGAAGAGTGCAGCCATGAATATCAACTACGGCAACTTCCTTGATGCAGTTTCACGTTTCGCCAATAGCAGCGAGCGTGAGGCCATGGGTATGGTGTCGGCCGTTATGCCCGACTGCAACATGCTGATGACCTTGGATATAGACGGCAGCGAGGCCATGTTTACCACCGACATCTATCCCAATACCGACAAGGCCAAGAAGGATCTGGACAAGATGATGGAGGCCTATCCCGCCATCGAGGGCACCCTGGCCGAGGTTGGCCTGAAGAATCCCCTGGCCTGGTGTACCTTCAACTTCCCCGGTCCCAAGGTGATGGACCTGATCAAGCAGGTTCCCGGCATTGAGAATGTCCTGCGTGAGATTGAGCAGGAAATTGACCTGAACACCCTGCTTGGCAGCTTCGACGGCGACGTGTCGCTGGCCCTGAACAACAACCTGGACAGCCCAGAGCCCGAGGTGCTGCTGGTGGCTACGACCAAGAACAACAAGTACGTGAAGGTGATCGAGGAACTGACCAACAAGGGTGACGGCGTGAAGATGGTTTCCGACGGCGGCAACGACTTCCACCTTGTCCGCAAGTCCTACTCCTACATCTACTTTGATGAGGTGGATACCCTTGGCTATGACGACGATTATGACTTCGACGATGACTACTACGACTACGATGACGAGGATTACTATGAGCCCGAGCCCGACCTTATCTATGATGAGGAAGAGACAGAGGAGACCCTTGCCTACGTGGCCAACAAGGACGGCAAGATGATCCTGACCAACGCAGAGAGCCTGAAGAACAGCGGTACCAAGAGCAGCAGTGCACTGGAGGACTACAAGAGTGAGCTGAAGGGCAGCAGCTTCTTCGGTTTCGTGAACGTCAAGGAAATCCTGAAGCAGGCAAAGAAGAACAGCGTATCCGGCAGTCAGGGTTCCAAGGCGCTGAAGATCTGGGACGATGCCAAGGATCTGACACTGACCGTCAAGAAGACCCACGCCGAGATGGTATTCAGGATGGACAACGACACCAAGATCTTCAGCAAGATCCTGGAGTCCATCAAGCTGATGAGCCGCTAAGCCAGGGTCTGGCAACCCCGGAATAATAATGCATGTAGTGTGAAACCGCGGATGAAACACCATTCATTCCGGTTTCACGGTACCGAATTTAATAGAAGGCGCGGACGCAAGGTCCCGCCGAGATGAAAGTTAATGAATCAGATCATTCTGAATAACACGCTGCCTGTTGTCTTCCAGCATCGCACTGACATCCAGAGCGATGTGTGGAGGCAGCAGGTTTGCTTTGAGAAAGGTCATCTGTACCTGGTACAGGCCAACAGCGGTACGGGCAAGTCCAGCATGTGCAGCTACGTCATCGGCTATCGCCAGGACTATACGGGACAGATTCTGTTTGATGACCGCGATGCCCGCAGCCTGAAGACGGGCGATTGGGTAGAGTTGAGGAAGCATTCCCTGAGTCACATGTTTCAGGAGCTGCGTCTGTTCCCCGAATTGACGGCCATGGAGAATGTCATGATCAAGAACCAGCTGACGGGATTCAAGTCCAGGGAGGAGATCCTCAGTTGGTTTGAGGCATTGGGCATAGCCGACAAGGTGGATGCAAGGATAGGACGCATGAGCTTTGGCCAGCAGCAGCGCGTGGCCATGATTCGTGCCCTGGTGCAGCCCTTCGACTTTATCCTGGTTGACGAGCCCATCAGTCACCTGGACGAGACCAACAGCCGCATCATGGGTGAGATCATGATGGAGGAGGCCCGCCGACAGGGGGCCGGCGTCATCGTGACCAGCATCGGCAAGCACATCGACCTCCCCTACGAGAAGGTGCTACACCTCTGATTTCCCATGCATATTCAATTTTCAATCCGTAGATAGTGAACTTAGTTTGGAAATTACTTCGCCAGCATATCAGCGTGCTTCAGCTGCTGGGCTTCTTCCTGGCCAATCTGCTGGGTATGCTCATCGTACTGTTGAGCGTACAGTTTTATAATGATGTCAAGCCCGCCTTTTCACAGGAAGACGGTTTCATGAAGGCGGACTATCTGGTGGTCAGCAAGAGCATCTCCACGCTCGAAGGCCTGACCGGCACCAGTACGGAGTTTACGGACGAGGAGATGAAGGACCTGGCCAGCCAGCCCTTCGTCAGCAAGCTGGGCGGTTTCACGGCATCCAAGTACAATGTGGTGGGCGTCTTCGGCATTGCCGGCATTGCCGCCTTCAGTACCGACATGTTCTTCGAGGCCGTGCCCGATGAATTCGTGGACGTGAAGTATCGCGGCTGGCGCTTCCGTGAAGGCGACGCCAGCGTGCCCATCGTGCTGCCCCGCAGCTACCTGGCCCTCTACAACTTCGGTTTTGCGCCCAGCAAGTCCCTGCCCAAGATGAGCGAGGAACTGGCCGGCAAGATCGAGATCACCCTCATCATGCGCGGCAGTGGCAAGGAGCAGCGCATCAGGGGCAAGGTCGTGGGTTTCAGCAACCGCCTCAACACCATCCTCGTGCCCCAGGACTTCATTGCCTGGAGCAACGGCTATTTCGCCCCTGACGAGGATGATGCTCCCACACGACTCATTGCCCAGGTAGGCAATCCGGCCGACGCAGCCATCATGGAATACTTCAGGGACAAGGGCTACGACATTGCCGACGACAAGCTGGATGCCGGCAAGACCACCTTCTTCCTGCGGCTCATCAGCGGCATCATCATGGCCATCGGACTGCTGATCAGCGCCCTCAGTTTCTATATTCTCATGCTCAGCATCTACCTGCTGGTGCAGAAGAACACCCAGAAACTGCAGAACCTGCTGCTCATCGGTTATTCTCCTGCCCGCGTCAGCCTGCCCTATCAGTTGCTGACCATCGGTATGAATGCCGTTGTGCTGCTGCTGGCCGTCGTGCTGCTTGTGCTGGTACGCGGATATTACATGGAGATGCTGCTCAACGTCTTCCCAGAGATGAAGCAAGGCAGCATCATGCCGGCCATCCTGCTTGGCCTCGGCCTGTTTGCGCTGGTCAGCATCATCAACGTGGTGGCCGTCAGGAACAAGGTCATGGCCATCTGGCGGAATAAGGCATAGAGAAGAGGTCCTGGGCACTTGTGGTTTATAGTTAATGGAATATTAATGATGCGATAATTTATGTCAATTACGTGCTATGTTGCAGTGTTACAACGAGATACGCAAACATTTAAATTATTCTATTTGATTTGAGCTTCGCTAAACGTAAATGCCCGTGAATTTGCCGTAAATTTATTCGTAAATTTTATTTCACTGAGAATGAACAAAATACCAAAATAATTCACGAAATAATTCGCGGATAATTTACG
>JAZRVZ010000061.1:0-12175 GCA_045599425.1 Bacteroidaceae bacterium
CACCCAGTGCCTCGGCCCTGAAGCCCATGCGCTGGTACTTGTTGCGTGAGAACCGCGGTAGCCTGCTCCTGCCCGAACTGGCAGAGATCAAGGTCTATGTGCGTGGTGAGGAGGACGTGGATGCCCTGGACTTCGCCAACGCGGAGAAGCGTGAAGGCGCGACGTACAACCTGACAGGCCAGAAGGTGGACGGCAGAACCACAAAGGGCATCGTGGTCAGGAACGGCAAGAGGGTGCTGAGATAAGCATTTTCCCGCAGATATAGCAAAAGCAAAGGCGCACTTTTGAAATCGTTCAAAGTGCGTCTTTTGCATTCAATATGTAAACATGACCTTACCCTATACTACATCCTGACAAATGTAGTTTCAGATGTTTCAGTTTCATTTATTTCAGATGTTTCAGTTTCATTTGTTTCAGTTACAGAAGTTACGGTTACAGAAGTTACAGTTGTTACAGTTACACAGTTACAGAAGTAACACTTTGTGATTTGAAG
Organism: Bacteroidaceae bacterium; assembly: GCA_045599425.1. Lineage (GTDB taxonomy): Bacteria > Bacteroidota > Bacteroidia > Bacteroidales > Bacteroidaceae > Physcousia. The sequence continues at coordinate 494 of JAZRVZ010000061.1, forward strand.
AACTGAACTCGCAGGGCCCGTCTATTTCTTACTTGTACTCGTCCCAGCTCTTGATGGCAAGGTCTTCGGGCTTCATGCTGCAGAAGGCACGGATGAAGGAAGAGGCCAGGCGGGAGTTGGTGATGAGGGGTACGTTGAGGTCGACGGCAGCACGACGGATCTTGTAACCGTTGGTCAGCTCTCCCGCAGACAGGTCCTTGGGTATGTTGACCACCATGTCGATCTTGTGCTCGTGCAGGAGATCGAGGGCCTGGGGCTGCATGCCCTCCTCGCTGGGCCAGTAGACAAGGGTGTTGCGGACGCCGTTCTCGGTGAGGAAGCGACTGGTACCGCCGGTGGCATAGAGCTCGTAGCCGTGATCCTGCAGCATGCGGGCGGCATCCAGCATGGCGGTCTTCTCCTTGGTGGTACCGGTGCTGAGCAGCACGGTCTTCTCAGGAATGCGGTGACCGACGGACAGCATGGACTTCAGCAGGGCACAGTTGGTATCGTCGCCCAGGCAACCCACCTCGCCGGTTGAGGACATGTCGACGCCCAGGACGGGGTCGGCCTTCTGGAGGCGGTTGAAGCTGAACTGGCTGGCCTTGATACCGACATAGTCGAAGTCGAAGAACGACTTGTGGGGTTTCTCGACGGGCAGGCCAAGCATGACCTTGGTGGCCAGTTCGATGAGGTTGATCTTGAGGACCTTGCTGACGAAGGGGAAGGAGCGCGAGGCGCGGAGGTTGCACTCGATGACCTTGATCTCGTTGTCGCGTGCCAGGTACTGGATGTTGAAGGGACCGCTGATCTTCAGTTCGCGTGCAATCTGGGTACTGTTCTTCTTGATGCGGCGAACGGTCTCAACGTAGAGTTTCTGTGCAGGGAACTGGATGGTGGCGTCGCCGCTGTGCACGCCGGCAAACTCGATGTGCTCGCTGATGGCATAGGCAATGATCTCACCGTCGCGTGCCACGGCGTCCATCTCCACCTCCTTGGTGTTCTGCATGAACTTGCTGATCACGACGGGATGCTTCTTGCTGACGTTGGCGGCCATGAGCAGGAAGCGCTCCAGCTCTTCCTGGTTGGAGCAGACGTTCATGGCGGCGCCGGAGAGGACGTAGGAGGGACGGACGAGAACGGGGAAGCCAACCTCTTCAATAAATGTATTGACGTCATCCATGCTGGTCAGGGCACTCCAACGGGGCTGGTCCACGCCGATACGGTCGAGCATGGCGGAGAACTTGTCGCGATCCTCGGCATTGTCGATGCTCCTGGCTGTGGTGCCGAGGATGGGTACCTGCTGCTGGTCGAGCTTGACGGCCAGGTTGTTGGGTATCTGTCCGCCGGTGCTGACGATGACGCCCTTGGGGGCCTCAAGCTGGATGATGTCCATGACGCGCTCGAAGGTGAGTTCGTCGAAGTAGAGTCGGTCGCACATGTCGTAGTCGGTGCTGACGGTCTCGGGGTTGTAGTTGATCATGACACTGCGGTAGCCCTCCTTACGGATGGTGTTGAGGGCCTGTACGCCACACCAGTCAAACTCTACGCTGGAACCGATGCGATAGGCTCCGCTGCCCAGTACGACGATACTGCGCTCATCGTGCTGGAACTCAATGTCGTGGGCCACGGCGCTGTAGGTGAGGTAGAGGTAGTTGGTCTGGGCGGGGTACTCGGCGGCCAGGGTGTCAATCTGCTTGACGTAGGGTACGATGCCGGCGGCAAGACGCTTCTTCCTGACGTCGAGCATGGCATCCTCGATGTCCTTCTCGCGCTCCATGCCCAGGGCACGGGCAATCTGGAAGTCGGTGAAACCGTAGACCTTGGCCGTGCGGAGGAGTTCGTCGGAGACGTGCTGGATGTCGGTGATCCGCATCTGCTGGTTGATGTGGTAGATGTGGCGCAGCTTCTGCAGGAACCACTTGTCGATCTTCGTCAGGGCGTGGATCTGGTCCACGGTGTAGTCGGCAAAGTAGGCCTTCTCGATGAGGAAGATTCGCTTGTCGGTGGGCGACTTCAGGGCGCTCTCCAGGTCGTCGATCTTCAGTTCCTTGTTGCCTACGAATCCGTGCATGCCCTGGCCGATCATGCGCAGTCCCTTCTGGATGGCCTCCTCGAAGTTGCGTCCGATGGCCATGACCTCGCCGACGCTCTTCATGCTGCTGCCTAACTCACGGTCCACGCCACGGAACTTGCCCAGATCCCAGCGTGGAATCTTGCAGACAACGTAGTCCAGGGCGGGCTCGAAGAAGGCTGAGGTGGTCTTGGTGACGGAGTTCTTCAGGTCGAAGAGTCCATAGCCCAGACCTAACTTGGCTGCCACGAATGCGAGGGGATAACCTGTTGCCTTTGAGGCCAGTGCGGAGCTTCGTGAAAGTCGTGCATTAACCTCGATGACGCGGTAGTCCTCGCTCTCTGGATCGAAGGCGTACTGTACGTTGCACTCGCCGACGATGCCGATATGGCGGATGATCTTGATGCTCAGGGCACGCAGTTTGTGGTACTCGCTGTTGGTCAGTGTCTGGGAGGGAGCCACGACGATGCTCTCGCCGGTATGGATGCCGAGCGGGTCGAAGTTCTCCATGTTGCAGACCGTGATACAGTTGTCGAAACGGTCGCGCACCACCTCGTACTCGATTTCTTTCCAGCCTTTCAGACTCTTCTCCACCAGTACCTGCGGCGAGAAGCTGAAGGCTTTCTCGGCAATCTTGTCCAGCTCCTCCTCGTTGTCGCAGAATCCGCTGCCCAGTCCGCCCAGTGCGTAGGCGGCACGGATGATGACGGGATAGCCCAGCTGTCGGGCGGCGTCGCGGGCGGCCTGGATGTTGTCGCAGGCCTGACTCTTGATGGTCTTGACGTCAATCTCGTCCAGTTTCTGGACGAAGAGTTCGCGGTCCTCGGTGTCGATGATGGCCTGGACGGGCGTACCGAGTACCTGTACGTTGTATTTCTCGAGTATCTTGTTCTCATAGAGGGCCACGCCGCAGTTCAGGGCGGTCTGTCCGCCAAAGGCGAGGAGGATGCCCTGGGGCCGCTCCTTCTCGATGACACGCTCCACGAAGTAGGGGGTGACGGGAAGGAAGTAGATACGGTCGGCCACACCCTCGCTGGTCTGCACAGTGGCGATGTTGGGGTTGATGAGGATGGTCTCGATACCTTCCTCCTTGAGTGCCTTCAGGGCCTGGGAACCGGAATAGTCGAACTCGCCGGCCTCGCCGATCTTCAGGGCACCGGAACCGAGCAGCAGAACCTTCTTGACCTGTGTCCTGGGCGTCTCCTGGCACTCGGCCTGCACACTGGGCTGTGGTGCAACGTAGGGTGTAGTGAGGTTGCGGACGAAGTCGTCGAAGAGGAAATAGGTATCAACGGGACCTGCACAGGCCTCGGGGTGGAACTGGGCGGAGAACCAGGGATAGCGCTTGTGGCGCACGCCCTCGTTGCTGCCGTCGTTCATGTTGACGAAGAGCGGTTCCCAGTCGGAGGAGAGGGTGCTGCTGTCAACGGCATAGCCGTGGTTCTGGGTGGTGACGAAGCAGGTGTTGGTGCCCACCATGCGTACGGGCTGGTTGTGGCTGCGGTGACCGTACATCAGTTTGTAGATCGTGGCACCGGCGGCCTTGCTGAGCAGCTGGTTGCCCATGCAGATACCCATGATGGGACGTACCTGCGAAGCGTCGGCCTTGGCTGATTCCTTCTCCAGGAACCTGCGTATGTTGTCCACGGCTGCCGAGCAGGTGTCGGGGTCGCCGGGTCCGTTGGCCAGGAAGAGTCCGTCGAAGCCGGGCTGGCCGTCCTGGTCAAGCTGGTTGAAGTCGTAGTCCCAGGGTACGCGGATGACCTCCACGCCACGGGTCAGCAGGCTGCGGATGATATTGTGCTTCACGCCACAGTCCACCAGCACTACCTTCTTGCCGATTGGCTTGCCCAGGGGCTGGTAGTTGATGATTTCACGGCAACTGACCTGCGCCACGAAGTTTACGCCCTCGTACTGTGCCTCGGGCACCTCCATGTCCTCAAACAGGATCTTGCCCATCATCACGCCGTGCTCGCGCAGGACCTTGGTCAGCTGACGGGTGTCAATGCCGGTGATGCCGGGCACCTGCTCACGCTTCAGCCAGTCGCCAAGGGTTTCCTTGCCGTTCCAGTGACTGTATTCCTCGCTGTAGTCGCTGACGATGATGGCGCTGGCGTAGATCTTGTCGCTTTCCATGAAGGTGGCCAGTCCGTTGGGCTCGATGGTGAAGTCGGGCACGCCGTAGTTGCCCACCAGCGGATAGGTCAGGGCCATCATCTGACCCGCGTATGACGGGTCGGTCAGACTTTCGGGATAGCCCATCATGGCCGTGTTGAAGACTACCTCGCCCGCTACGGGCTTCTCATATCCAAAGGATGTTCCGCAGAACTCAGTGCCGTCGTCAAGACGTAGAATGACTTTCTTACTCATAGGATGCAGTTGATAGTAAGACCTGTTACTGTTTTTAGAATTCCGCGTACAAAGTTACGCAATATTCCGTATTCAGGCAAACATTATGTCATATATTTTAGAAGAAATGTTGCATATTGACATACATCTGCCACTTTACGCCATAACATTGACATGGCAGTTGTGCGAGCCGCAAACCTGCGTTTCAGGCAACAGTTTTGTTCAGTTCGTCCATTATCCTGCATTAAAAGGTGGCAATATTTGGCATTTCGCGCCCGAATTCTTATCTTTGCACCTGAAAAGCAAACTGTATGAAAAGGATATACCTTATATTATTTATATTGATCATGCCCCTGGCACTGTGTGCGAAGGACTTCGTGCTGGTCATCGATGCCGGTCATGGCGGCAAGGATCCCGGTGCCGTGGGCAAGACCAGCAAGGAGAAGGACATCAACCTGAAGGTGGCCCTGGCCCTGGGCAAGCTCATCCAGGACAACCTGAAGGACGTGAAGGTGGTCTATACGCGCAAGACGGACGTTTTCGTGGAACTGGACCAGCGGGCGAAGATAGCCAACCAGAACAAGGCCGACCTGTTCCTGAGCATCCACACCAACGCCTCGGCAGGCAACAAGACGGTCAAGGGCACCGAAACCTACACCCTGGGTATGCACCGCGCTGCCAGCAACCTGGAAGTGGCCAAGCGCGAGAACTCCGCCATCATGCTGGAGAAGGACTATGAGGAGAGATACGAAGGATTCAATCCCAAGTCCAGCGAGAGCTACATCATCTTCGAACTGATGCAGGACGAGTACATGAAGCAGAGCGTCTCCCTGGCCGGCATGATCCAGAAGCAGTTTGCCAGCACGGCCAAGCGCAACAACCGTGGCGTGCATCAGGCCGGATTCCTGGTTCTCAGGGCCACGTCGATGCCCAGCTGCCTGGTGGAAGTGGGATACATCTCCACGCCCGAAGAGGAGAAGTACCTGAACACACAGGAGGGCGTGAACAACCTGAGCAAGAGCCTGTACAATGCCATCAAGCAGTACAAGGAAGGAAAGTGAGGCTGAAAGGAACGCTGCGACCAGGCGAACAGCATGCCAAGCTTGAATGAGCATGGCTGATGTAGAAAGCAGAGTCGAGGCAAAGCACCAAAGTTGAATACAGAAAATTGACAATTGATTATGAAGATATCAAAGGAAGCGAAGATAGGACTGACGGGCATCGTGGCCGTTGTGGTGTTGTATCTGGGTGTCACTTTCCTGAAAGGAATGACGCTGTTTGGCACAAGCAACAAGTATTACATCTCGTTCCATAACGCCAAGGGCCTGACCAACAGCAGCAGCGTCTATGCCGACGGATACCAGATCGGTGTGGTCAGCAACATCAGCTACGACTATGACAAGCCCGGCGAGGTGGTCATCGAGATCAGCGTGGACGATGACGTCCGCATTCCGCAGGGCACCACGGCCCAGCTGGCCGAGGGTATGCTGGGCGGCTGCACGCTGAACATGACGATGGGCACCAATCCCAAGGTGACCGTTCAGCCCGGCGACACCATCAAGGGTGACGATACGGGCGGACTGATGGCCAAGGCCGAGGAGATGATTCCGCAGGTCGAGGAGGTTGTTGCCCACGTTGATTCGCTGATTCTCAGTCTGAACCGACTGGCCGGCAGTCCTGCGCTCCAGCAGACCCTCAGCAATGCCGAGGCACTGACAGCCAACCTGAACAACAGCACCACGCAGCTCAACAACCTGCTGAACAAGCAGCTCCCCACCCTGCTGGCCACCTTCAACGCCGCAGGAAAGAACGTGGAACAGCTGACCGGCAACATGGCTCAGCTGAACATGCAGCAGACGCTGGATCAGGTAAACCAGACCATCACGGATGTGCAGCAGCTGATGAACCTCCTTCAGAGTCCCGAGGGCAACCTGGGTCTGCTGCTCAAGGACACGCTGCTCTATCACAACCTGAACACCACCATCGGCAGCGCCAACAGTCTGCTTCAGGACCTGGAGGCTCACCCGAAACGGTACGTACACTTCTCGGTGTTCGGCAAGAAGGACAACTGACCTTCACACCCTCGCCTGCGCCGCCCTCCCCTTCGTGCGGACAACATTCGGGGCGCGAATTCACACTCACCTTCCCAAATCTTCATTTTCCAATGAAAATATAAGGATGAAGATTTGGTAAGGTGAATGATTTTGATTAACTTTGCAGTCCTTTTCGGCCGTTTCTCAGACTACGGTCACAGCGCATCATGGCAGACAGCATCAACAAAGCCAAATGGGAAGCCTGCATGGTTTTCTGCAAGGAAAACCTCAACGAGCAGCAGTACAAGACATGGATCAAACCCGTGTCTTTCTGTTCGTATCATGCTGAACAGAAGGAACTTATGATTGGTGTGCCCAGCCATTTCTTCTACGAGTACCTGGAGGAGCACTATGCCTCCTTGCTTCACAAGGCCATACAACAGGAATTCGGCAGCGGCGTTGGACTCTACTACAAGATCCTGACCGACAAGACCAACCGTCTGACGCAGGAGATGGCAAGCAACGCGCAGACCGCGACCTTCACTGATGCGGCGGCTCCCGAGCCTGCCCAGCCCCAGAAGCCACAGATGGACTCGCACCTCATTGCGGAGTACAACTTTGACAACTTCATCGAGGGCGAGAGCAACATACTGCTGCGCAGCGTGGGACTGTCCATTGCCGAGAATCCCAGGCAGAAGACCTTCAATCCCCTGTTCATCTACGGCCACTCCGGTGTGGGAAAGACCCATCTTGTGAATGCCATCGGCATGAAGCTGAAGGAGAACTTTCCCGACAAGCGTGTGCTGTACGTCAGCGCCCACCTCTTCCACGTACAGTTTGTGGATGCGTGCCAGCGGAACAAGTCCAACGACTTCATCCACTTCTACCAGATGATTGACGTGCTGATCATTGATGACGTGCACGAGTTCATCGGCATGCCCGGCACACAGAACACCTTCTTCCACATCTTCAATCACCTGAAGCAGAACGGCAAGCAGATCATCCTGACCTGCGACCGTGCCCCTGCCGACCTGCAGGGCATGGAGGAACGCCTGCTGACCCGGTTCAAGTGGGGACTGCTGGCCGAGCTGGGCCAGCCCAATGAGCAACTGCGCCATGACATCCTGGAAAGCAAGATCCACCGCAACGGACTGAAGATTCCCAAGAGCGTCATCGACTTCATCAGCGAGAACGTCACCGAGAGCGTGCGTGAGCTGGAAGGCGTGGTGACGTCGCTCATGGCCTACTCCGTGGTCTACAACCGCAACGTGGACCTCAACATGGCCCGCCACATCGTGTCCAATGCCACACGTGTGGAGAACAAGCCCATCACCATCGACGACATCGTCTCCCAGGTCTGTGCCTATTGCCAGGTCAGCCGTGAGGACATATTCTCGAAGAGCAGAAAGGCCAACATCGTGGAAGTCCGACAGATATCCATGTACCTGGCCCACAAGTACACCCAGCTATCCACCAGCAAGATCGGCATACTCATCGGCAACCGCAACCACACCACCGTACTCCACTCCATCCAGGTCGTTGAGGATCAGATGCAGAGTGATGCCAAGTACCGTGCCAGGGTTGAGGAGGTCGAGAAGAACGTCAAGATGCACAAGCCACTGAACAAGAAATAACATAGCTTATGAAATCCAGCCTCACCACCCTACTCAACAGTCGTGTTTCCGTACGTGAATACAGCAAGCGAAAGGTTTCCGACACCCTGCTCGACAATCTGCTGGAGGCAGCTGCACGCACGCAGACCATGGGTAACCTGCAACTCTACAGCGTGGTGGTGACGAGGGATGCCGCAATGAAGGAAAGGCTTGCCCCCTGCCACTTCAACCAGCCCATGGTGCGCAACAGTCAGGTCGTGCTGACCATCTGTGCGGATTTCAACCGTACCACGCGCTGGTGCGAGGAGAGGCAGGCCAGTCCCGGCTATGACAATTTCCTGAGCTTCGTCAATGCAGCCACCGATGCGCTGCTCTACACCCAGACCCTCTCCTGCCTGGCCGAGGAGGCCGGACTGGGCGTCTGCTTCCTGGGCACCACCATCTACTGTGCCTCCACCATCTGCGAGGTACTGAACCTTCCCAGGCTGGTTGTTCCCGTGGCCACCCTCACCCTGGGATGGCCTGCAAACAAGCCCGCCCTCAGCGACCGACTGCCGCTGGCCAGTTTCATTCATCGTGAGACCTACGCCGACTACACGGCCGAGGACATTGACCGTTACTTCAGCGAACGCGAGAATCTTCCTGAGAACAAGCACTTTACCGAGATAAACAACAAGGCAACCCTGGCACAGGTCTTCACCGACATTCGCTATACACGCAAGGACAACGAGTCACTCAGCCTGGCCCTGATGGACTGCCTGCGCCAGCAGGGGTTCCTCTCCGACTCCCCGGCCATGGACGAGGATCTCACGGAGATGGTCACCCGGCCCGACGTCCTTGAATGTGACGTGGTGCGCTTCCAGAACAACAAGGAAAAGTGGGTGGCATTCGTCGGACTGCGTGACGGTCGTCCCTACGAGATCTTCACCGGACTGATGGACGACGATGAGGGCATCCTCATTCCCAAGCGCATCACCAAGGGTCGCATCATCCGCGCCCTGGAGCCCGACGGCACCAAGCGCTACGACTTCCAGTTTGAGAACAAGCGAGGCTTCAAGACCACCGTCGAGGGCCTTTCCGGCAAGTTCAACAAGGAATACTGGAACTATGCCAAGCTCATCAGCGGCGTACTGCGCTACCGCATGCCGCTGGACAACGTCATCAGGCTCGTGGCCTCCCTCTCCCTGGAGAGCGAGAACATCAACACCTGGAAGGTGGGTGTATGCCGTGCCCTGAAGAAGTACGTCAAGGACTGCAGCGTGAACCTGCCCATGGAGGACGACGAGGAGGCCGAATAGCACCGGCCTTCCGTTGCTGTTCAGACCCTGTCGGTTTCCTCCAAATCAGTACTTTCTGCTCCCTTTGCCCCGCCTTTTGGCACCAAAATGTAGATTCACAGGCTCTTTTTACGATAAAAAGGGCTTTTTTTGTGTCGTTTCGGTTACAACATTGCACATTTTTTTGTATCTTTGTGCCATATATTAAAGATTCAATAGTTATTATGGAGAATTTAGGTATTGGTGTAGAACTCATGATTGTGGGCATGCTCACCGTTTTTGCAATTCTTTTGATCGTGATCAACCTGGGCAAGGTACTGATCAATGTGGTAAACAAAATTGCTCCTGAGGAGGAGGTTGCGCCCAAGAAGGCAGCTGCTGCTGCAGCCCCTGCAGCCATTGATGCCAATACGCAGGCCATCCTGGATCAGGTTGTCAGCCAGATCACCGGCGGTAAGGGTCGCGTGGCCAGCGCACGCAGGATCTGAACGTGCCCGTCCGTTGGCACAATGTTTCCTTTGAGAGATTATTGATTTGATAATAAAACAAATAAGGTATTATATTTAAGATATGAAAAGAGAAGTAAAGTTCAGTCTGGTCTTCCGCGACATGTGGCAGAGCGCTGGTAAGTACCAGCCCCGTGTAGACCAGCTTGTGAAGGTTGCCCCCGCCATCATCAGGATGGGTTGCTTTGACCGTGTAGAGACCAATGGTGGTGGCTTCGAGCAGGTTAACCTCCTCTACGGAGAGAATCCCAATACGAGTGTCCGCGCCTGGACCAAGCCCTTCCACGAGGCTGGCATCCAGACCCACATGCTGGACCGTGCCCTGAACGGCCTGCGCATGAGTCCCTGTCCCAAGGACGTCCGCAAGCTTTTCTATAAGGTAAAGCACGCCCAGGGCACCGACATCACCCGCATCTTCTGCGGTCTGAACGATCCCCGCAACGTAATCCCCAGCATCCAGTATGCCAAGGAGGCTGGCATGATTGCCCAGGCATCCCTCTGCATCACCTACAGTCCCATCCACACCGTGGAGTACTACGTCAACCTGGCCAAGACCTTCATCGAGGCAGGTGCCGACGAGATCTGTCTGAAGGACATGGCCGGTATCGGCCGTCCCGTCAGCCTGGGCAAGATCGTCGAGGGCATCAAGGCCCTGAAGAAGGACATCGTCATCCAGTACCACTCACACGCAGGTCCCGGCTTCAACATGGCCTCCATCCTGGAGGTTGCCAACGCCGGCTGTGACTACATCGATACCGGCATGTCTCCCCTGTCATGGGGTACCGGCCATGCCGACATCATCGCCGTACAGGAGATGCTGAAGGACGCCGGCTTCCAGGTCAAGGAGATCAACATGGAGGCATACATGGAGGTTCGCACCCTCATCCAGGAGATGTACGATGACTTCCTGGGCTACTACATCCCCGCCCTCAACCACATCAACAACTCCCTGCTCGTCAAGCCCGGCCTGCCCGGTGGCATGATGGGTTCACTGATGACCGACCTGGAGGACAACCTGAAGAGCCTGAACAAGTGGAAGGTGAAGAACAACCAGCCCGAGCTGACCACCGACCAGCTCCTCGTGAAGCTCTTCGACGAGGTGGCCTACGTATGGCCCAAGGTGGGCTATCCCTGCCTCGTTACCCCCTTCTCACAGTATGTCAAGAACCTGGCCCTGATGAACGTCATCCAGATGGAGAAGGGCAAGGCCCGCTGGTCCATGATTGCCGACAACATCTGGGACATGATCCTCGGCAAGAGCGGTCAGCTGCCTGGTCCCGTTGCCCAGGAGCTCATCGACATGGCCAAGGCCGAAGGCCGCGAGTTTGAGACCCAGGATCCCCAGAGCTACTATCCCGACAAGCTGGAGGAGTTCAGGAAGGAGATGCAGCAGAACGGCTGGGAGCTCGGCGAGGACGACGAGGAGCTCTTCGAGCTGTCCATGCACCCCGAGCAGTACCGCGCCTACAAGAGCGGCAAGGCCAAGGCTGACTTCGAGAAGGACCTGGCAGACCGCAAGGCCAAGAAGAACGCACCCAAGGGCGACCTGCCCAAGCAGATCAAGGTCAGCGTGAACGGCCAGACCTACGAGGTGAACATTGCCTACGGCAACGAGGCTCCCGCCGCAACCGCAGCTCCTGCTGCCGGTGCCGCTCCCGTGGCAGCCGGTGCAGGCGAGGACGTACTCGCACCCCTGGAGGGTAAGTTCTACCTGGTGAAGGACAACAGCGAGGTGGCCAAGAAGGTTGGCGATGCCGTCAAGGCAGGCGACACCCTGGGCTACATCGAGGCCATGAAGACCTTCAACGCCATCCGTGCCGACTTCGACGGTGTCATCACCGCCGTACTGCT
>JAZRVZ010000062.1:0-25275 GCA_045599425.1 Bacteroidaceae bacterium
TTCCGTCAAATTCATCATGCCATACCAGGGTCCAGCCTTCTTGGGTTGATGGGGTGCCGCCCTGGTTGTCCTGGGTGGTTTGTGTGGCGGTGACTTCCGAAACGGACTTCTTGATCTTCTGTGCGTTGGCCGTGATGCAGAGGCATCCGGTCAGCAATAGCGGTAGGATTTTGTGGGTCATGGTGTGGTGATTGTTGTTGTTTACATTTCGCTCATCTTGTATCCCATGCGCTTGAGCCATACGGCTGCACCCATGAGGTACATCTGGTGCAGGCAGGCCACGTAGGCATCAAAGGCCTCCCGTGTACCGGGTTCGATAGACCGGCGGCGCAGGGTGTGGTTGGTACGGGCGGCACATTCGCCCACCAGTTTCTCCATGTCATCGTAGGCTTTGTCCCTGAGACCCAGGATGTCCTGGCGGACGTATTCGTCCATGCAGTCAAATCCACGTTTGTCGCGCAGGTAGGTGTAGAGGTTGTCCAGGGAACCGTAGGTTTCCCAGTCTTTGTCCCAGAAGCAGGCTACGGCCATGCCGGTGTACATCATCCATCCCAGCGAGACGTTGGGGTAGTGGGTGTATTCGCGTATGCCGTCGGGCATGTAGGCCTGGGCTATCTCCTCCCACTTCTCCTCGATGTCCGGTGCATCGGGCAGTATTTCATCCAGCTCTCCCTGATGAAACAGGTACTGGTGCAGGTCTTTCCTTATGATTTCTTCCATATAGTTGCTTTGTTGGTTGTTTCCTTGCTATGGGGGATGGACGGTGTTTACCTCCTCATTGTCTTGCGGTATCCACCCTTGTTATATATAATGTAAAGGCCTGGGGCATTCTGCCTTTCGGGGAGTCTGCGACCGCTGAGGTCATAGCATGTTCCGTCAGGCTCCCTTAGGTCAGCTTCCGACACGTCCGTCATGCTGTCCCTGCAGTCAAAGTGCTGCTGGATGTACGTCGCGCCCGCCAGGGCATCTATCTCGCCCCATCCGTATTCGTTGTTGGGGTAGGTGAGGAGTGGGTCATACCGTCTGCTGGTGGCTTGTATCACCTCCAGGATGTCGCTGGGAGTGAGCAGGGGACAGAGTTGCAGCCAGAGGGCAATGATTCCTGCTGCGATGGGACAGGACATGGACGTGCCGCTGTTGCAGTTCCAACCGTATGTGCGTCCGTTGAACGTGAAGTTGCGTACGTTCCAGTCCACGTCGCTTGCACGGGGATTCTGTTCCATGTAGAAGCTGCTGTAGCTGGAGATAATGTTGCATGCCGGTGCCATGACGTCGGGTTTGGTCAGTCCCTGCATGGTGGGCCCCACACTGCTGTAGATCCACCTTCGGCCATCATCGCCCATATCATAGTCTTTCCATCTGCCATCATGGTTCCATGCGCCCGTGCGGTAGGCAGTTCCGCCCACGGCAATCACGCACGGCGCTGCTGCCGGGAAGTTGATGTTGTGGGTGGGTACGGCGTTGGCATACTGTGGCAATGAACTGATGTCCAGGAATAATCCGCCGGAGGCGAAGCATTCGGCATCCAGACGGTCATCCATGAGCGTCAGCCTCACACGGTGGTTGCTTCCCATGCCCAAGGTTCCTTCCGAGAGCGTCTGCAAGTACAGCTCCGTGGCCCATTCGTCAGGATTATAGCAGGAAGGATAGCTGGCCATGAGCAGCATGAAGCGCTCGCCTTCCACCTCCAGGGTGTCAATGAGCAGGCTGTCCTCCAGCGAACAGATGTAGTCCGTGTTCACCCTGCATTCGTGTACGTCCTGTTCCGGATGCTCGCGGGTGCTGAAGTGCAGTCTCAGATCCATTTTGTCAGAGTGCCGCAGGGTGTAGTATGCCGCCTCGGAATTGCTGTAGAGGAAGGAACTGATGGAGTCCGTGCCCAGCGGTTTGTGCAGGTAGGTCTTGTTCACGGAACTGTTTCCTGCCGATGCCACGATGATCCTGCCAGGTCCCGTCATCCTCTCCATCACCTCATAGAGCAGCTGGGCGTCGCCGTAGAGATCCTCATGTGCCCCCTCGCTGAAGGAGATGACGCAGGGCTTGCCTACGCGGTCGGCATAGTCAAAGATGTACTGGAAGCCCAGTACGTCGGTGGCTGTGGTGTACTTGTACCTGTCCTCCTCGCTGATGAACTCTGCATCGCTGCCCACGGCATTGGATACCAGGCAGAGGTCGGCCTCGGGGGCCATGCCCACGTAGGGGCTGTCATATCCGCTTCCTGCTGCAATACCGGCGGTATGTACGCCGTGCGTCTGCTTCAGGCCGTCCGTGGCGTGGGCCTTCTGCAGTATGCTTTTCCTGTCCCTGTAGTCCCGTCCAACGGGCAGGGTGCTGTCCACGGTGTCGGGATCCAGCATGTCCCAGAAGGCCTTGATGCGGTAAGTGTTCAGGTCGCGACTGTAGAAGTTGGGGTGGGTGAGGTCAAATCCAATGTCCTGCACACCGACCACAACGCCACGTCCCGTCAGCGGACGTACGTCCTGCCGGCCCTGCCACACCTGACTGACACCCAGCAGGGTGGCCGTAGTGTCCACACAGACCTGACAGGGGGCACCTGCCTCGATGCGACTGACCTCCGCTCTGGCAGCCAGATGCGTCAGGCGGTTCATCGGGATGGAGGCTGCATAGATGTCTCCCCAGTTCCTGAGGGCCTGGCACCCTTCTTCATCCAGTACCTTCTCATCGCTGCATCGCACAAGGGCCGTCACCTTTCTTCTTGCGTGTACGGCAATCGAGCGGGTTTCAGTCGCATGAAGCGAACTGATGGCGGCACTCCTGAGGTGCGGCGAGAGTTTGTTCCAGCCCTTCCCCTGCGCCAGCGCTGTCAGGCACAGCAGCAGGGACATACAGATGGCAGTTAGTCTTGCTTTCAAGAAACGTATATTCAATCTTTCAGAAATAATATATTAATAAGGTAGGCTTTTCAGCCTCAATTATCCACAAAGTTACGACAAAGTCTTTGCATTACAAAATATAATTCTTAACTTTGCCTTGTAAATGCATTAAAAAGATTCCAATGCCAGGAAGAATCATCAATTTGCCGAAGATAATGGACCCCACCCGTGGCAATCTGACCGTCGTGGAACAGCTCAGCGAGGTGCCCTTTGAGGTCAAGCGTGTCTACTGGACCTACGATGTGCCGTCGGGCGAGAGCAGGGGAGGGCATGCCCACAAGCGACTGAAGCAGCTCATTGTGGCCATGAGCGGATCCTTCATCGTCAACCTGGACGATGGCAAGGGCAACCGTAATGCCTATCACCTCAACCATCCCTGGGAGGGACTGCTGGTCGACACGGAGGTGTGGCGCACGTTGGACGACTTCTCCACGGGAGCCGTGTGCATGGTCCTGGCATCAGAGCTCTATGAGCCGGAGGACTACATCTATGACTACGAAGAGTTCCTGCGGTACGTAAGGCGCTGATCCGTCAATCTTCCATTCCACATGATTTTACCCGATGTACATAATCAAGCGATATACTCCCGATGACGAGAAGGCATGGAATGCCTATGTGGACAAGGCCCGCAATGCAACCTTCCTCTTCCACAGAGGCTACATGGACTATCATTCGGACCGTTTCCGGGATCATTCCCTCTTGTTCTACGTGGGCAACCGGCTGCATTCCATCCTTCCTGCGCATGAGCAGGGAGAGTGGTTCTGCACCCATCGCGGACTGACCTATGGTGGTCTGGTCATGAACATGGACGTTACCTCGGCCGATGTGGTACAGCTCTTTCTGGAACTCAACGACTACCTGCGGCAGCAGGGATTCCGGCATGTCTTATACAAGCCCGTACCCTGGGTCTACCACCAGGTGCCTTCCGAGGAGGATCTCTATCCGCTCTTCTGGCATTGCCATGCCCGCATTGCCTCGCGCGACGTGGGTACGGCGGTTGATCTGCAGCAGCACATCCGCTGGCGGAGGCTCAGGCGACGTTCGCTGAAGCATGCCCAGGAGGCGGGTATCACCGTGGAGTGCAGTGAGGATTTTGCCTCTTTCTGGCAGATTCTGACCGACAATCTCCAGACCAACTATCACGTATCTCCCGTACACAGCCTGGACGAGATACGGCTCCTGCACAGTCGGTTTCCCCGGCAACTGGTCCTGTATATGGCCTTGCTCAACGGTGAACCTGTGGCTGGACTGGTGGTCTATCTTTCTCCCCAGGTGGTACATGCACAGTACAGTTCAGCCACCCCACTGGGCAAGGAGCTCGGTGCGATGGATGCCCTCTATGATCATGTCATGAACCGTGTGTACGCTGACTACCGCTACCTGGACTTCGGCCGCTCAACTGAAGGGGACGGCAGTGTGCTGAATGCCAGCCTTGTCTCCCAGAAGGAGGGTTTTGCCGGCCGTACCATCTGCTATGATACCTACGAGTGGGACTTGTAGGTATAGTTTGTGTGAGCAGTTACTTTACAACCTTTTTCCTTGGACTGACCTGGATGCCGCGAAGCTGTGAGCTTGGCCTACCGCTAAGGTCGTAGGTCTTGTCCGTGTTGTTCGCAGTTTCGGCCTCCACCTCCTCCATGGCATCCTCTGAGGGACTGTAGACTTCCATTATCTCCTCATCGGACATTGCATAGTTGTAGATGCGGAAATCGTCCACGTATCCTTTCAGCAAGGGATCGGTGGCTGTCTGGCTCCTGCCGATGTAGTTGCATACGCCCCTGATGTCTGAGGGCTTGATGGTCCAGGACTCGCTCCTGGCCTTCAGTTCACCGTTGACATAGATGCTGGCCACACCGTTATTGCCGTCCAGCGTCACGGCCACATGCTTGGCAATCATACCCAGCGAGGCGCAGTCCAGGGTCTGCTCCTGACCTTCGTTCTTCATGGCCAGGCGCATCTTCGAACCTGTGTTGGGGGTGAGGTACATGTACTGATCCTTGCCGTTGCCAAAGTCGAAGATACGTTCCCATGCGGGACCGGCGGTGCTTCTCCTTATCCAGCAGCTGATGGTCAGGCAGTCGTGGTTGCCCATCGTGCTGGGCAGGCTGACAAAGTCTTTGCCGCCGGTCAGGTCCAGGAGGGCGCTGCCATGCTTGACGTAGCTGGCCTTGTCGCTATATCCGACTGTCTGTGCCACACCGTGGTTGCCGTTGCCGGAGGCATCCTCCAGGCTGTTCTCAAAGTCCAGGTGACAGATCAGTGCCTTCTCCTGGGTTACGCCGGCCTCGATGGGCGTACTCTTCTCGCTGTGGTTCAGGGCGCCGTCCATGGTTCTCACGGCATACCGGTACATCTTGCCGTCCTCTGCCGAGTTGTCCAGGAAGGATGTACCCTTCAGGTTGCGCGCAATGAGGTTCCAGTCCTCCTGGCCGACTTCCGTGCGAAGCACCTCATATCCAGCCAGATCCTCATCCTCTACGGCCTCCCACTTCAGCAGGATGCTGGCAGGCTGCGGCGTGGCGGTCAGTCCGGTGGGTACGGAGGGTGCCTCACGGTCATACTCCGCATCCGGGGCAATGAAACGCCACATCTGCTTCTCATCGCCCTCGCTGAAGGTGGCCTGTATGGTGTTGGCCGAGCCGGTTGCGGTGCTGGTGCATGCCAGGGCCAGGTTGCTGTGCTTGCTGCGGATGTAGAACCATCCGTCGCCTGCGTACTGCAGGTACCATTGCTCGTTGTTTCCGAGGCCACCGGGATAGCTGCCTACCTTTCCGCCGTTGTCCAGGCTCCAGTTCAGGATGTCAATACGTATCTCCTCGTTCCCCACCATCCTCAGGTCATAGTAACTGTAGTCGCCGCCAATCCTCTCATTGACAGGCTCAACGTACCATTGCTGGTAGACCTGGGCAGCAGCTGACAGGGGCTTGGTGTTCTGGGGTAGCTGAGTCCAGGATGAGCTGGGCTTCGACGAATAGCCCAGGTACTTGCCACGGCCCTTGGTGTTGCAGTAGCGGTTCACGATGCGATAGGCACCGTTGATGCAGGGCTGTATGTCCTCTCCGCTCTGGATGTCCAGCACAGTCTCTGCATTCGTCTGTCCCACCTGATAGCCCGTGCCGCCGGGAATCTCGGCCACAAAGTGGCGCATCGGCCCCTGTCCGTTGAAGTACACGTCGCGATCCAATGATACCAATTCGTAGCTGGTAGTGGCGGCCTGCCTCTCACTGCTTCCGATGAAGGCCTGCACGTTACCCTCGGGATGGCGGTACACGCTGGCTGCTGTCCAGTTGGCCCTGTGTTCGGCGTAGCCCAGTCGCTGTCCTGGGTTTCCCTGCCAGGTGGCTTTCATGAACTGGGCACGTGCGTGCTCGGCCGTACCCCACCAGATGCCCGTCTTCATGCCGTACTCCACACCCACCATGGCCTCCATCGTGTTGTGCAGCTCGTCGTTTGTGGCGTGGTGACCGGCGGCTGTGAGTCTCTCGTAGAAGGAGGCATAGTTGTCAAACGAGCCTGCCAGCTGGTGCGTGTTTCCCTCATCCAGGGCTTCCTTCAGATAGTTCCACCATTCGTAGGCCTTGTCGTCATTCAGTGTGTTTCCACCGCACAGTCGTACGTCGGCATATTTTGCCTTGTAGGCTTCGTCAGTCTTCATCAACCTGCATATTTCCAGGAAGTCTGCCTTGCGATGCTTGTATGTGGGCAGAGCGTGCCATTCATAGTCAGGCTCGTTCAGCGGACTGATGCTGACCAGTCCGGTCAGGCCGTTGGCCTTGTAGTAGTCGGCCGTCATGTCAATCAGCCTTGCCCAGTGCTCGGCCCTTTCGGCCGATGTCTTGCAACCGTCGTTGTACCACTCGTCCAGCGAGGCATGGTCGCAGTTCAGGTTGTATGTGATTCCCTCCTTGCAGTATTTCTTTACGATGGCAATGCGACTGTTCAGGTCCTTCAGCTGCTTGTCGCTGAACTTGCCGCCCTGCACACTGTGGGTGGGCTGGAAGGACAGGCGCATGATGTCCACAATCTCCTTGCCGCTGAAGGCTATGCCCCTCCTCACGTTATCCTCGCTCAGCCATGCCAGGTCAAATCCCCATTCGATGGGGGTGGGCGTTCCCTTGTCGCTCCATCTGAACATCAATTGGGCATCCGCCTTCTTCACGGGTGTCTGGAACAGGGCATTGCTGGGTGTCTGTGCCATCGAGGCAGAGGCCAGGGACAGTATGCAGGGTAGGATCAGGTGCTTCTTCATGTGTTATAATATAATAAGGTGTATAGCCTTCCGCCCATGTGGCACGGACGTGAACGGCAGGTTGGTGGGTCTCTTCCTTAAACAACAAAACCTAAGTCATGCGACTTAGGTCATTGTTGTCAAGAGTAGAGGTGCCTGGCGGATTCGAACCGCCGTAGACGGTTTTGCAGACCGTTGACTAAGCCACTCATCCAAGGCACCATTGCTCAATTGCGATGCAAAGGTACGACATTCTTTTCAATCCTGCAAGCCTTTCGCCTTATTTTTTTGCCTGACAGCCTCTTTTTCCGCAGAAGTCCCTGCGCCAGCATGATTTTATGGACATTCCCTTTGCAGAATCGTAAAAAGTGAGTAACTTTGCCAAAAGATATCACACATTTTTAATTTATTACTATTATTTGCTTATGAAGAAACTTCTACTCGCATTCGTAGCCGTACTCATGGCTACCTTCGCATTTGCCGATGACGTCAATGTGTCATGGGCAGGCCAGGACGGATGGTCCGGCATTGGTGAGCAGACCATTACCTACGGTCAGAACGGTATTGCGCTGACCGCAGTGAAGAATGACGGTGCAACCAATCCCACCGTCAATGCCAACGCCGGTGACCTGCGTGTCTATGCCAAGGGTACGCTGACCGTCAGTGCCGGTGATGCCACCATTACCAAGATTGTGTTCAATATCTCAACGCAGGGCATGAAGCGCCTGACTGACATCACGGCCTCAACCGGTACGGCCGTTGTGGATGTCGATGCCAAGACCGTAACCTGGACAGGTTCATCCTCTAATGTCAGCCTGACCGTTGGCGAGAAGGCTGTGTACGGTTCCGACGGTGATTCCAAGGCCGGTCAGTTTGACGTGGATTCCCCCATTACCGTCAGCTGCACGGGTACACCCAATGCCAGCGAGGGCGGCAACACCGGTGGCGGTGGCAACATCGAGACCGTGGACATCACCAACACCCTGGAGACGGCCTATACCGTAAGCAAGGCCATCGAACTGATCGATGCCGGCAAGGGTCTGGACCAGAAGGTGTATGTAAAGGGCTATGTTACAGCTCCCTATAAGGATATGTTCGTGAATACCCAGTACGGCGACGCAACCTTCTTCATCACCGAGGATGGTCTTGAGACCAGCCCTCAGTTCGAGATCTATCAGGGTCTGAGCTTCGGTGGCGAAAAGTTTGCCGAGGGCGAGGACTTCAAGCTCGGCGATGCCGTGGTATTCTATGGCAAGCTGAAGAAGTACAACACGACATACGAGTTCGACAAGGGTTCTGTGCTCATGCTGCTGAACGGTGAGACCAGTTTCGAGGAGGAAGTGGAGTTTGCTGCTGCTGATGCCACAGGTCTTACCGCCACCTACAACACCACTGTCCTGCTGCCCGTTGTTGCCGAAGTTCCCGGCATGGGTGAATGGATTGCTCCCGGTCAGGTGGCACAGAAGAGCGTGAAAATCACCGGTGATGCCGAGGGCAATGTGACCGTAACCGGCCTGACCGACGAGACGCTGTATGCTCAGTATGTCAGTCTGGAGGAAGAGGGAGAGAAGTACTACTACCTGATCTTCAACAACGCCGTGTCTCCCATTGTGGATGATGTTGCCTACGCCTATGTTGACGGCGACTTCATTGCTGTTTACTATGGCCTTGCCACCGAAACTGCTATCTACTATGATGCTTTGTGCGTGCGTGAGAATGCTGCCCTGAAGGATGTTACCCTCTACACTGCCACCGTTGAGCAGATGGATGTCATGGGCGTACTGGACATCGAGCCCATCACCACTACCTGCTATGTTCAGGACTGTGGCGACTATCTCACCATCTACAACCTTGGTGGTTACAGTCTTCTCTTTGGCGAGAAGGATGCCCAGGGCAACATCGTCCTGGATGCAAGTCAGGAATGGCCCTATATCCTTGACTTCATGACTGAGGACAACTGCATCGTTCTCACTGCCAATGCCGATGGCACCTTCAGCTATGAGGCTCAGATGGCCTACTTTGGTCCCAATTCTTGCGTCAGCATCAAACTGGCTCCTGCCGGTGCGGATGCCATCATGAACCTGAACGCCGAGCAGGCAGCCAAGGGCATCTACTATAACCTTGCCGGTCAGCGTGTAAACGCCAGCCAGAAGGGTCTGGTCATCAAGAACGGCAAGAAGATCATGGTGAAGTAAGCTGAGGCTTACATACCATCGACTGGAATACTTACGCGGAGTATTCATATAGCTTAACGGCTATGGTCAGGGTTGCCTGACCGTAGCCGTTTCTTAGTTGTTCAGGCAACATCGCTGTTTGGCGGCATTTGCTATCTGGCAACATCCGTCGCTCGGCAACATGCGCACGTCCATCCTTATTTCTTCGCGCGCGTACAGGCTGTTTTGCGAAACCATCCTTCAATCCTTCACCACGGTGATTAACTTGCTTTGAAACAACATCTTGCGGTGAAACATCTCCTGTTTCAGTGAAGGATTGTGATATTTCACCGCTGATCCTATGAGGGGGTGTGATGTCTCACCCCCTGTTGAGGTGGGTAAGCGTATGGATGGGGCTTTGATGATTAAGCAACCTTAGTTGCTTGATTAACTAACCAAGGTTGCTTATATAATTAACCAAGGTCAATTGATTAAGCAACCAAGGTTGGTTAATCTGTCTGCCAGGCTCTTTGCAATACATCTGCCAGCATTCCTACACTTCATCCTTCTCCTTACATAATAATATATTTGGAGTTCAATGTCCCTGACTGTGATATGATGTTGCATCTGGAATTTGCAATGTATCCGCATATTTCATGTTGAAGCCTTTGTTGTTTCGTTCTTTTTTTGTATCTTCGCAACATGAAATCCAGGATACTGTTTTCCCTGTCCCTCCTTTTCCTTCCTCTGCTACTTTGGGCAGATGAGGTGAAAGGTATCGTCACGGACGCCGAGACGGGCGAGACGATGCCCGGTGCGGTGGTGCGTGTGGAAGGAACCCAGCTGGCCGTGGCCTGCAATGATGAGGGTGTGTTCGTGCTGGATCTGCCCCGTGAAGGCCGGCATGTGTTGGTGTGCAGTTTTGTGGGATATGAAAAACAGCAGCTTACCCTGGAACGCATCAAGGCCGGACAGACCCTGCGCATCCGTTTGAAGGCCATTGGGCAGACCAAGGCAGACGTGGTGGTGACGGGTATCTACGAGCGAAAGAAGGAGAGTTTCACCGGATCGGCCACCACCTACAGCGGTCAGGAACTGCGTCTGCTGGGTGCCCAGAACGTGCTGAAGAACCTCAGCATACTGGATCCCAGTTTCAAGATCAACGAGAATACACTGATGGGAAGCAATCCCAACACGATGCCCGATATTGAGGTGCGCGGCAAGACCAGCATCATGGGTCTGAAGGAGGAATACGGTCAGGATCCCAACCAGCCGCTGTTCATCCTGGACGGCTTTGAGACGGATGTGCAGACGGTGATGGACCTGAACATGAACCGCGTCCAGAGCATCACGATCCTGAAGGATGCCGCCTCGACGGCCATCTATGGCTCCAAGGCGGCCAATGGTGTGGTGGTCATTGAGACCGTGCGACCCACACATGGTCGGCTGCGCCTGAACTACAAGGGAGACTATGGCCTGACATGGGCCGACCTGACCAGCTATAACCTGATGAATGCCAGCGAGAAGATGAGATTTGAGGAGGTGAGTGGGCTTTATCGCGACCATACGGGTTCCTTCCTGAACCAACTGAACCTGGACGACCTGCACAACGAGCGTCTGAAGGAGATTGCGCGTGGCGTGGATACCTACTGGTTGAGCGAACCCGTGCGCCTTGGCCTTGACCAGAAGCACAACGTCTATGCCGAGGGTGGGGAGGAGAAGATCCGGTACGGACTGGGTCTGACGTACGGCAATACGCAGGGTGTGATGAAGGAGAGCTTCCGCAAGACCTTCGCCCTGAACCTGGACCTCATCTACCGCACAGGCATCTTCCAGTTCAGCAACAAGTTCATCCTGAACAGCACCCGGACGGCCGACCCCACAACAAGCTTCAGCGACTATGCGGCGGCCAATCCATACTACCGTAAGCATAATGCCGAGGGTGGGGTGGACAAGTACCTGTATGTGCCGGAGAATAATTATGAGCGTCCGGTGCCCAACCCGCTCTACAATGCCTCGCTGAACAGCTATGACCGCAGCAATGCCCTGGGTTTCACGGATAACTTCATGGCCGATGCGTACCTGAACGACTGGCTCAAGGCCAGGGTGAGGTTTGGTGTGACGCATACCGGCACCACCGACGAGGATCACCTCTCGCCGCTTGATACCCGATTCGACGATGCGGATGAGACGAAGCGGGGCAGCTATGCCTTTGCCCAGGCCAAGTCGCTGCGCTATGAGGGGGATGCCAACCTGGCCTATGGACGGTTCTTTAACGAGCAGCACCTGGTCAATCTGGTGGCAGGCATGAACCTCTCCAACAACCAGACAACCGTCAACGGCTATACCGCCACGGGATTCACCGAGGATGCCTTCGATGCCCCGAGCTTTGCCAACCGCTACCCGGAGAACGGCAAGCCCAGGTACAGTGAGAGTACGAGGCGGAGTGCCAGCTACTATGTGAACGGTGGCTACCAGTGGCGCTACCGCTATATGCTGGATGTCAACTGGCGACTGGATGGCAGTTCGGTTTTCGGCAGCGAGAACCGCTTCCGCCATACCTGGAGTGTGGGACTGGGCTGGAACCTTCACAAGGAGAGCTGGATGCAGCAGCTGGCAGACAACGGGAGGCTGTCGCTCCTGAAACTCCGCACGAGTATCGGTACGCCTGGAAACCAGAGCTTCTCGGCCTACCAGAGTCTGACGACCTACCAGTTTGCCACACTGATGAACAACGTCTTTGGAAGTGGTGTGCTGATAAGCAGCCTGGGCAATCCCAACCTGCGTTGGCAGAGTACGCTGAACTGGACCGTGGGTCTGGACCTGGAGGCCTGGAAGAGACGCGTGAGCCTCAGTGCCGACTATTTCATCAAGGACACTGATCCGCTGCTGGCCAACATCACGACACCGGGTTCGCTGGGCGTGAAGCAGACCTACATGAACCTGGGCGCACAAATGACCAAGGGTGTGGAGGCGACGCTGCGAGTGACTCCCGTAAGCCGGCCCGCGAGTCAGCTGAACTGGAACCTTTCGGCCAACATGCGCCACTATGTGGCCCGATACCGCAAGATAGGCAATGCGCTGGATGCCCTGAACCAGACCAACAAACTGTTGCCCAATGAACTGACCCGCTACTACGATGGAGGCAGTCCGACGGCCATCTGGGGCGTGCAGTCGGTGGGCATCGACCCGGCCACGGGCAAGGAGATCTTCGTAAGGAAGGATGGCAGCTATACCTTTGACTATAGCACCGACGACGAGGTGGTGCTGGGTGATACCCGCGCCAGGCTGGAAGGTACTCTGGGCACCAGTCTCTACTGGAAGGGACTGACCGTGGGAGTCTACCTCAGCTATGAGCTGGGAGGACAGGTTTTCAATACGGATCTGTTCAATAAGGTGGAGAATATCGACCTGAACGATATCAATTACAACCAGGACCGACGTGCCCTGTATGACCGTTGGAGCGTGGACAACCCCGATGCCCGGTTCAAGGGCATCTCACTGGTGCAGACCACGGACAAGTCTTCCCGCTTCGTAATGGATCGCAACACGCTTCGCGGAACCAGTCTGCTGGTTAGCTACCAGTTTCCCAGGGAGCTTATTGCCCCTGCCCGTCTCTCGGCCCTGACCCTGCAGTGCAACATGAATGACATCTTCTATTGGAGTACGGTCAGGCAGGAGCGCGGCATTGCCTATCCGTATGCCAGAACGGTAAGTTTCACCCTCAGTGCAGCATTTTAAGACATGAAGACCAGACACATCAGATATTTTGTACTTTTCCTCTCGGTCCTGGTGATGCAGGGGTGTTCGGCCTGGCTGGATGTCAAGCCATACGACCAGATTGCCGAGGATGAACTGTTCCAGAGTGCAAGGGGATATGAGAAGTTGCTGAACGGCATCTACATCGACCTCAGCAGCGATGCCCTGTACGGCAAGTCCATGACTGTGGAGATGCTGGAAGTGATGAGTCAGATGTGGCAGGTGGGTGACAACCAGGACGTATGGGGCAACTACATCGACCTGTGGAACCATCGCTATGGCACAACCTACTGGCGCGGCCGGTTTGACCAGACATGGAACAAGGCCTACGCGCTGATAGCCAACTGCAATAAGATCCTGGATCATATTGACAGACAGCGGGAACTGTTCACGGACAGGCGCTTCCGCATGATCAAGGGTGAGGCATTAGGCTTGAGGGCATTCCTGCATTTTGACATGCTGCGACTCTTCGGTCCGGTATACATCCGCAATCCTAAGGGCAGCGGTATTCCCTACCGTCTGCATCAGGACCTGGACGTCAGTCCCATACTGTCGGCCGATAGTGTGATGAGCCTGGTCATCAGCGACCTGGAAGCTTCGCTGGCACTGCTGGAGGATGATCCTGTCAGGACGCAGGGAACGATGATGAGCGACGACCGCAAGACGGATGACAACTTTGAGCGCTACAGAGCCTTTCGCATGAACTACTTTGCCGTGAATGCACTGCTGGCCAGGGTGTATCAGTGGATGTGGGATCCACGGATGACGGACTATTCTGATGTCAGCGGGCAGGATGCGGAATATCGGCAGAAGGCCATCCGGTATGCCGATGTGGTCATCCAGGCCTCGAAGGACGGTATCTTTCCCATGGTGGACCGCTCTGCCGTGCTGGGAACGCCCGTCAATCCCGACCGTATCTTCTCTACCGAGGTGGTTTTTGGCCTGAACAATGAGCAGCGAGGCAAGGTGTTCGACAATTACTTTGATCCGGCTCACGTCCCCTCGCCTGTCTTCACGCTGGACAGTCTGATTGTCACGAACCTCATCTTCGACAACTATGATACGTTCTGGGCTTCGAGCGATGACTACCGATACGTGGCCAACTGGAAGCAGACGGGCAACCGATTCTACTTCTACAAATATGATGACCTGCAGAACACCTCGCTCATAGCCAACAGGATGATGCCGCTCATCCGCATCGGAGAGATGTACCTTATCAAGGCTGAGGCACAGACCTCGCAGGCGGACGGCGCTGCGGTGATCAACGAGTTGAGGAAGTACCGCGGAACGGGTGACATCAAGACGACGGCCTTCAAGCGGTCCAGGCTGGATTACGAGTATATCCGTGAGATGATGGGTGAGGGTCAGGTGTTCTTCTTCCGCAAGCGGGCCTATCTCAACCTTGTCTACGGTCTGTCTACCAGCCTCACCACGCTCGTCACTCCGGCCGATGACGCCATCTATGTCGTACCCCTGCCTGATACAGAAAAGAACTACCGATGAAGAAAGCCTGCCTTTGCCTCTTGATGACGATCTTGCTCCTGGCCTGTTCCCAGAGTGAGGTTCCCCTGTACAGTGGTACGGAGGGAATCTATTTCAACAACCGTACGACGGGACAGTTGCTGCAGGACAGTACGGCGTACTCCTTTATATACTATGATCTGGACAGTATGGATGTGGTTGTGAAAATCCAGACCTATGGCCGGATGAAGGGCTATGACCGTCCCTTCCATCTGGAGGTGAGCAGCGCCAATGCCGTTGAGGGCAGGGACTACCGGTTGTGTACCCCTGCCGTCATCCCGGCCGGGGAGAGTGCGCTGGACTACGTGGTGCGACTTTACAAGATGCCCATACTCAACGACGAGATCCTGATCCTTCGCATGACCCTTGGTGCCAATGAACATTTCGGCACGGACTATCCACTGGCTCCCAGTGCGGACGAGAGCTGCGCGGGAACGGATGCCTTGCACTTCTGCATTTCCTTCTCCAACCAGTACACCGTTCCGCCCAAGGGATGGCAGACGATGTTCGGTGGAACCTTCAAGCCCGAGAAACTTGATCTGTTGGTCGTGCTTTTCCCCGAAGTTCCACGCCAGGCATATAACGAGTCGGGTGCCATCACGCTGGCCAAATGGACCTACATGCAGCAGACGGCACAGGAGTATGTGTTCCAGCAGCTGCAGTACTACATGATGGGAGCGCCTTACGACCCACTCATCTTTGACCATGACGGCAATACGCTGGACTTTACCAAATAATCGTGCTTATGCCCGCTTGTGGTTGCGCTTATAGCGCTATTTTGCTATGTTCATATTGCGAAATGGGAATTATTGCATTTTTTTGCGTGTGTTTTGGTGAATGTATTATTATTTTTGTTAATTTTGTTTTGAATTCTACTAACCAGAACGACACGAAGGTATTCCTATTTGCCAAAAAACGTGTTACGAAGACAGCGCCATAGTTGCGCGAGTGAGATGAACCAGAAGCTTTGTTCTTGAAGGAAGAAGTTATGGAAACCAATACGAAACCGATTTACGGTACTGATTTACTTGTTATGCCTTACTTATCATTACATAGGATGTATAGGGGTCTGTGTGGCACCCTGTTGCTGATATGCATGGCGTTCCTTGCCTCATCCTGCTCTGCTCCCAAAAATATCGCATATTTCCAGGATGCCGAATCCATATGCGGTATGATGCTGCAGGAGGAGCGTCAGATACGGCTCAGGCCTGAGGACAAGATAAACATCGTTGTCAGCAGTTCCGATCCTATGCTTGAGAGGCAATTTACATTGCTGGCCAACAGTAACGGCAACGTGCTGGGTTCTGAGTCACGTTTGGTCACATCGGCCAGCCCTTCCAGCAGCATCGGCATGATACTGGCCTATACGGTTGATGCCCAGGGTGATGTTAATTTCCCTGTATTGGGCAAGATTCCCGTGGGTGGGAAGACGCGGCTGGAGGTGGCTGAGTACATCACCGGTCGTCTCATTGCACGTGATCTGGTGAAGGATCCCGTGGTGACGGTGGAGTATGTGAACCTGGGTGTAAACGTGCTGGGCGAGGTGCGCAATCCCGGACACCAGGACATTACGCGCGACCATTATACGATTTTGGATGCCATTGCACGTGCCGGCGACCTGACCATCAACGGACAGCGTGAGAATGTTATGGTCTGCCGTCATGAGGACGGTGCCGACCAGACTTACCTCATTGACTTGACAAACCGACAGCAGATGTTGCTCTCGCCAGGATATTACTTACAGCAGAATGACGTGGTGGTGGTGACGCCCAACAACAAGGCCAAGCGTGGTGCTACGCTGAACGGCAACACCGTACTGACTCCGTCGTTCTGGATTTCCGTGGCCTCACTGCTTGCAACAATAACTGCGCTTATCCTTCGATGATATATGGACCAAAATCGCAATATAAACAATAAGCAGGAAGATTTCATAACCGTCACTGACCTGTGGAACCTTTGCCGTTCTCACTGGTATCTGTTTCTCATGTCCTTTGGACTGTGTTTCGGGTTGGCGGTGTATTACCTGTGGGTCACTCCGAAGCTTTATACCCGTGAGGCGGCCGTCTTGGTGAAGCTTGAGTCCAACGGACGGAACTCTACCTCCAAGAACTCGGAGGACTTCAACGACCTGGGGCTGGTACAGCAGTCTACTAATATAAATAATGTGGAACGGCATCTTCAGTCGCTTGACGTTGCCATGGAGGTTGTTTCCAAGCTGGACCTGGCCAAGGGGGATGATGTGCTGCCCAGGGCAGAGCGTGTGCTGAAGAACCTGAAGGTGCAGATTGAGGATGATAAGTCCACGGTAATCAACCTGAAGTATACCAGTACGAATCCCAGTCAGGCGGAGGATATCCTTTCCACTCTGGTACAGGTGTATAATGAGAAGTGGATTGAGGACAAGAACAGCATTGCCACCAACACCTCACAGTTTATCAATGACCGTCTTGCCCTCCTGGCAGACGAACTGGAAGGGATCGATGACAGTATTTCGGTATTCAAGAGCCGGAACCAGATCACCGATCTGAACCGCGTATCCGACATCTATCTGCAGCAGCAGAGTCAGTCGGAGGCCCAGATTCTTGCGCTTAGCAACCAGAAGGCCATGGCAGAATATATCCAGAGTGTGGTCAGTGAGGAGGGCTCGGAACATCAACTCCTGCCTACTAATTCCGGAATCAGCAACCAGCTGGCTGAGTCGCAGATTGCCCAGTACAATGCCCAGATTCTGCAGATCAGGAATCATCTGGCTTATACCAGCAGTCAGAATCCGCTCATCGGGAATATGGAGGAGGAGTTGGCATCGTTGCGCAATAATATCAGACATACGATTGAGAATCATATCAAGACACTTGATATCCAGTTGAAATCCATGTATGGATATAGTGGGGATGCAGCGGCAAAGATCACCTCAAACCCTGGACAAGCCAAGCGTCTGACAGCCATAGAGCGACAGCAGAAGGTGAAGGAGAGCCTGTATCTGTATCTTTTGCAGAAGAAGGAAGAGAATGCGATCTCCCTTACCTATACATCCCATATCACCAAGATGATTGACGTGCCTCATGGCAGTAAAGACCCCACATCGCCCAACAAGCGCAATGTGGTGTTTGTGGCATTCTTCTTCGGACTCCTGATTCCCGTTGTATATGTGTTTGTGCGTGCCAACATGGACAATACCGTGAGGGGACGTCATGACCTGGAGTCCAAGACCAGTATTCCACTTGTCGGTGACGTGCCCTATTGCACCAGGAGGATGTTGTCAGAACTTTTGGGAACTCCCTTTCCTCTTCTTGGTTTCCTGTGGAGGGGCAAAAATGATTCACAAGAGCATCCCATCGTGGTTTCCCCTACTTCCAGCAATCTGGTTAACGAGGCTTTCCGTGTAATCCGTACCAATCTGGAATTCATGTCCAATGAAGGATCCCATACCGACAATGTATATATTATCACTTCAAACAACGCGGATTCGGGCAAAACCTTTGTTTCGATGAACTTGTCCATTACAATGGCTATTGCCTGTAAGCGTGTGTTGTTCATTGATGCGGATCTCCGTCATGCCAGTGCTTCTGATTCCTGGTTTGGTGAGGATTGTGATGATTTGGGACTCAGCGATTTCCTTAGTGGTAAGGTTGCTGATGTATTTGGACTCCTGAGACATCATCCCGAATATCCCACGTTTGACATCCTTCCTGTCGGAACCACTCCTCCCAATCCCACCGAGCTTCTTTCCTCAGAGAAACTGGGTTGGTTGGTTTCGGAGTTCCGTACACTGTATGATTATATCTTCATTGACTGTCCACCAACAGAGAACCTTGCTGATGCAACGATTCTGGAACGTCATGCTGACCGTACGCTCATGGTCATCCGTGCCGGTGTATTTGACAGAAGCCGGTTGTCTTATCTGGAAAATGAATATAAATCGGGTAAATACAAGCATATCAGTCTGATACTTAATGGTACAAAGCCTGCACGTAACGCTTATGATTCCAGCTATCACGGCAGGAGACGTGATGAAAGGAAAAGACGTGGAAGTGGACGGCACATCGTAAAGATGATGTTGACAGAATTCTGTCTGTCTGCCGTTCTGTCATTGCTTTCCTCATGCAACGGTGAGGTTTACAGTGAATATGAGCGTGTCAAGACCAGTTTTCTTGAGAGGATCAATGGTAATATTGATGGTAGTCAGTATTGGAGGACGGCAGTCAGGTTGAATGTCAGCATGCAGAATCAGGAGGAGACGGTGCTGAACTGTTATGTATATCAGGATGGTGTAAAGTATCTGACGGATAGGAAGGTGATTCCTGCGGGAGGTGGACATGTCGCTATGACAGTCCCACAGGGAATGGGTGAGGTAGCTAGTCTTAATGTGCAGGTAGGAAATGTTACCAAGACATTGGGAGTTCGCTTGACGGGAGCTGCCGAGCAGAATGTCATGATGAATGGCAGTGATACCAAGTCTTTTGCAGGAATCATCGGCACTTTTGAATCAGGAAACAATGATTATCAGATGGCTGATCAGGCAGCTTGGTCATCAACGCGTGCCAATTCCGTCTTTAATCCATCTTCCTATGCCACGCATGATCCCAACCCCTCCTTATATGGCAAGAGCATCTGTGGCGGTGGTTATTACACGGAATGGAACTTGAGTGACTGGCATGACATCTGTGATCTGGCGATGAAGAGCAATGATCTTGAGTTGAGTGGAGAAGTTGTTAACTATGAGCTTATCTCAAAAGGAAAATTTGCCATCACTTTGCTGTGTGGATACAAGATGATTGTTGATCCCAGAATATTTGGCTATTATTATCATTCACCCGGAACCTATGACGATATCAAGTTTGTTGATATGTTCGATACGCATAAGTATGATTTTCTGGACGGCAAAGGGTTGGTACAGTATCAGGTTGCAGATGATGATAACTGGTACAGCATGAATTTTCAGATAGGTGACAATCCTGGCAATGATTCTCTGAACAATTTTGCAAGAAGGGGCGACAATGTTTTCAATTCTATCTATATGTCACGCACCTACCGGGATTGTATTACGAAGGTAAGGGGATTGTCATTTGATATAGATGTACCAGTCGGCATGCGAATTGGATTCTATATGAGACAGGATGATTTGAAAGAGCCGGAGCAATATAATAATCTTCTGGAATTGGGGCTTCCCGCTGCAAATATTAAAATTCCATTTAAGGCAACAAATTTCAGTGTTAAGAAGTTTAATATTGGTGGAACACACCGTAGCTGGGTGCATGACTGTGGACACTGGTATTTCATGGGTTTGGAGGACATCGTTACCGGTGGTGACTTTGATGATAATGACATGATGTTCGGTATTACCGATCCTATTGGTCTTGATCTTCTGCCGGAGATTGTAGATCCGGATATTGATAATATGCAGGACGAATTTAATAATCTTCCTTGGACCTTGGCTTTTGAGGATGTTTATCGGGGAGCCGACTTTGATTTTAATGATGGCGTGATACGGATCACTCCTGATTATGAGAAAGAGCAGGCATGCATCACCGTTCTCGCTGCCGGCACAGATCAGAGGGCTGTTCTTCATTATGAAGCACCTGATGGTTCTGATATTGAATTAGGTGAGTTGCATGAACTCTTAGGGCAGTCGCCTGATCATCCTGTGAATACGACTGGAACCTTCGCAGAGATTCCGGGTGTGCAGATTGATTGTGTTCCATGGCCAAAGTCTTTCCGACTGACCACCGATGCATCCCGCTTTTGGTTAGAAGTATTTCGCGGTGATTGTAATGATGGTTGTTCTGAGATACTTGCCTTATCTGATAATCCCGGTCAGTTGCCCCTGGCCATACTTGTTGCTGGAGAGTGGAAATGGCCAAGGGAGGGAATTAGCATAAATACGGTCTATCCCTACTTCAACTATTGGGCAAAGGATGTGACCAAGATGAACTATTGGGAATGGTATACAAATCCAAAGCAAGGGACATTTGTCAGTTACTGACAGGTATTGCAGATCGGAAGAACATCATGTAGCTAACATTCTCGCTGATGAGGAACGAGTCCAGAGTACATAAGAGTCTGTTGAACGCCAAGGTCGGGTTGATCTTCTATTTCCTGACACTATTGGTAACTTTTTATTCCAGAAAGGTATTTCTGGACTTCTTAGGTGCTGATTTTGTTGGACTCACCGGTACTCTGAACAGTATACTCGGTGTACTTAACCTTGCAGAGTTTGGTGTGGGAAACAGCATTGCATATTTCCTGTACGGTCCGATTGCAGAGGGAAATAAACAGAAGATCAATGAGATTGTATCTGTTTGTGGTTACATGTACAGGATGGTTGGTAATGTTATCCTTTGCGGAGGAGTTCTTGTCAGTTGTTTTTTCCCATTCTGG
Organism: Bacteroidaceae bacterium; assembly: GCA_045599425.1. Taxonomy (GTDB): domain Bacteria; phylum Bacteroidota; class Bacteroidia; order Bacteroidales; family Bacteroidaceae; genus Physcousia. The sequence goes on from JAZRVZ010000062.1 coordinate 20,934, forward strand.
TTCTCCAATACATCTTTCAGTTTCAGTCTCGTCTATTTTGCATTCTTCAGCATTTTGGGTTCAGCCCTTATTGGATATTACATTAATTACAAGAACCAACTGCTATATGCTGACCAGAAGCAGTATCTGATACAGGGTTATTTCCAGACTTGTAACATTATCAAGAATTTGCTTCAAATAGCTGTTTCTGTTATTTCCTCCAATTTATACTTGTGGGTAGCTCTGGAATTTCTGTATGGTATAGGATGTTGTTTAATTCTTAATTATAGAATAAAACGTGAATACCCCTGGTTGAGATCAAGTGTTAGTCAAGGCAAGATTCTATTCAAAAAATATAGATTTATCTTTCGAAAGTGTAAGCAGATTGTTGTTTACAGCATGAAAAATTTTGTTCTTCAAAAAAGTGATGAACTTTTTGTTTTTGCTTTTGTTTCACTTCAAATGGTTGCTTTCTATGGAAATTATTTATTGATAGTCAATAAACTTGTAGACCTTGTACGTATTCCTTTCAATGGAATGTTGGCAAGTGTAGGAAATTTGGTGGCAGAAGGGGATAAAGATAGAATTCATGAAGTTTTTTGGGAGATGTTATCAATTCTCTATTTTATTGCTTCATTATTGGTAGTTGGTATTTATCTTTATGTTTCCCCTGTTATCTCAATATGGTTAGGAGAAGAATATGTTCTTAGCCAGTGGATCGTAATTTTGCTTTGTGTAAATTCTTTTATCTGTATTGGACATTTTGGTGTTTATTATTTTAATAATGCATACGGGAACTATCACGATATCTGGGCTTCGTGGGCGGAAGCAATTCTTAATGTTTCTATAATATTGTTAACAGCGTGGAGATTTGGAATTGTGGGAATTCTAATAGGTAAAATGTTATCTAGTTTTTTATTTCTTTCCATTTGGAAACCTGTTTTATTATATAAGTATGGCTTTAAGGTCCATCTGTCTGGATATTGGATGAATATATTGAGGTATCTTATACTTCTTTTTATTTATATAATCATTGTAAAAGGATTATGTATCCTGTTCCCCATAAGAGAGCTGTCAATCGTAGCTCTTTGTGTAAATATGGCGACTTGCTATCTGCCATCAACTATTCTGTTTACCGTATTGTATATTAATGCTGTTCCGGCAAGGACGGCTATCAAAAATAGATTAAGAATAATGATTAGAAAATGAGTACATTAAAAAGAAAAATAGAGGTGTTCCGAGAATATGCTAGATACTTTGGTGTCGTGGAGGCGGTTGCTGTATCGTTATCTGTACTCTTTGGCTCTTCTTTCGATGGTTTGAAGAAAAGGGTTATTTTAGATTATCTAAAACGAAATTATAGCACTACACTTTCTAGATATAAAAATACATCTTATCCGAAGGATGTAATACCTGATGACGCTCCAGTTTGGACTTTTTGGGCGCAAGGCGAAGAGTCTATGCCAGACATGGTAGTTAAGTGCATTGAATTAATTCGGCGTCATGCGAATGATAGGAAAGTATATGTGTTGGATATGAAAAATGTTAAAGATTATGTGTCCATTGACGAAGGTATATATAGCATGTTGCATCAAGGTCAAATATCTTTTCAACACTTTTCTGATATTGTGCGCTGCTCTTTGTTATCAAAATATGGTGGTTTTTGGATAGATGCATGTGTTTTTTTAACTGGTGATTTGCCGCATGTGGATAATTGTTTTTACTCTGTTCATACAATGCTTCCTAGAATGCCATTTTCTAATAAATGGCTGATTGGTTTTCATGCTTCCACTTCAGGCAATCCACTTCACCTGTATTTATTAGACATATTAACAGAATATCATCTAAGAAAAAAACCGCCGATTGATTATCTTCTAATGGATTATGCATTGTTGTTGGCTTATGAGAATATACCTTCAATCAAAAGAATGATTGACGAAGGTATATTTGAGTGCACAGATTTTGCATTTACAGCTAAGAATATCAATAATGTGCTTTCTGCAACAGAGATGAACAGTGCATTAAGGAATAATATTGTAATGCGGGCATCATACAAATGGAAAGCTCCCCAAAACAAGGAAGCGCTTTATTGGAAGTTGTTTGATGTATAAAATAAATACGTCATATCTTAATGAATTCTATAATTAGACTACTCCTGACGACTAATCGATGCGATTGGTATGTAATCATTTGGTGCGTGCAAGGACTAAATGAGATTGCTTATGAACCCGGAATCATAAATCAATCATGTATGATGATTCTGTTAGCATGGGTTTTGTATGAAGGAGGAATGTATATGTTGCCATTACGTAAATATCCTGTTCTACTAAAGGCATCGTCATGGTTCCTGCTTATGTTCGTTATTTATGGAATTCATCTCTTTTTATTTCGACCATCATATACAACAACGACCTATGAATATGCCGAGTTTTATATTAATTCGTTTGGGCCAGTCTTTATATTTTATAAATTTTCCAAGGATGGTTTGTTGACAGAGAATAGAATGAAAGTCTATTTCATATTTTTGTTCTTAGTTGTAATTTGGAGATACTGTCACAATATTACCAGTAGCATCAAGGATGAGTTCACTAATAATACAGGATATGAATTAGTTTCATTATTGCCTCTGACATGGTTGTTTCATAAACAACATTTATTGCGCTATTCCTTGTGGGCGATTTTCATGCTCTTAATATTGTTAAGCATGAAGAGAGGAGCAATTCTAATTGGTGGTATTTGTTTTATTTGGATGCTTTATGAATCCATAATGCATTCAACTTCAAAAAAATCAAGATATATTGCGGTGTTGTTTGGAGCCGTTTTGACTATAGGCGCAACATCACTTGTATTGAACTTACTGGAAAATAGTACATATTTCCAAAATAGGGTTGAGGCAACTCAAGATGGCAAGTCAAGTGGTCGTGACGAGATATATTCAATGTTGATAGAGCATATGATTGAAAGTAAATCATATGCAGACCTGTTGATTGGAAGAGGAGCAAACAGCACTCTTGAATTGAAAAGAATGGCGCATCAGGATTGGTTGCAGGTAGCTTATGACAATGGGCTTATTGGTATTTGTCTATTTTTAAATTTCTGTGGTGCCTTCTTATATACTGCTATCAATTCCAGATGTAGGATCTCTCGGAATCTGTCAACGTCATTCCTCATGCTATTTTTCATATTTTTCATGAAAACCTTATTTTCAATGTCTCTAACCGTTATCTCTATAGGTATGTCCATGTTAATGGGATATTATACTTTTAAAACAAACGAATATTCAAGTTATGTCATTGATAAGTAAAACACGTACATTTTTTAGTAATCCATGGACGTTGGGGCTGAAACTTGTTGAACGTTCATACTGGTTGTGGTCAGATGCTACCTATTTAAGACTGTATTACTTCTTCAGTATGCACAAGACTCTTTCATTAAAGAATCCAGAAACTTTCAGCGAAAAGTTACAATGGTTAAAATTGTATAATCGTAGAGAAGAGTACTCCTTGATGGTTGATAAAAACACTGTGAAGGATTATGTGGCAAGTATCATTGGACATGAATACATAAATCCCACAATTGAGATTTATGATAGTGTTGAATCTATGTGCCTTGAGAATCTTCCACAGAAATTCGTAATAAAGACCACCCATGGAGGAGGATCTTCAGGTGTCTTTATATGCAAAGATAAACAGCAACTGGATATTTCAAAACTAAAATCAAATTTAGTTCATGCGATGTCGCAAGACTCCTTTAGGAAATTTAAAGAATGGCCTTATAAGAATGTACAGAAAAAAATACTTGTAGAGAGATACATTGAGCACGAAGGAGACCTTGTTGATTATAAATTTTTCTGTTTTAATGGACGTGCAGAGTATTGCCAAGTAATCACAGGCAGAGAGAAAGACATGTGTGTTGACTTCTTTGACCGGTCGTGGAAACATCAGGATTTTCATGAACCTGCAGAGTATCCATTTTCCTCTTCCCCTTTGATATGTCCAAACAATTATCAGAAAATGATTGAACTGGCAGAGTCGTTAGCAGTTAATATGCCATTCGTAAGAATTGATTTTTACGATGTAGACGATAAAATAATATTTGGAGAGATTACGTTCTATCCTACTGCGGGGTTTGGCAGATTTCAGCCAGAGGATTGGAATAAGAAGCTGGGAGATATGATACAATTACCATCTATGCAATGTTGAAAATGTCTGTTTCACATGTGTCAATAGTTCGTTAAAAATTTGCATACTCACGCAGCGTCCGAGACGCCATAATATAATAGTTCTTTGAAATCGTTGGTATTTAATAGCCTGTGTGGTCGCAATCCAGACATGCGAATAAATCTCTGTATCATATCCGCATT
>JAZRVZ010000063.1:0-8763 GCA_045599425.1 Bacteroidaceae bacterium
ACCTCTTCCCATTCCGAACAGAGAAGTTAAGCCCGCCCGCGCCGATGGTACTGCACACCCGTGGGAGAGTAGGTAGCCGCCGTTTTTTCAGAAGAAACCCGAGCATCGAGAGATGACTCGGGTTTTCTGCGTTAAAAACGGCACTAAGGCTACCTGCTCTCCCACGCAGTGGGCGACTGGAGTGCCATATGGTCAAAGACATGGTGAAACGTTCTGTTTAAAGTGGTTCTTATAGCTTGTTGCCATAGTTCGTGATGTGGTTTTCATGTTGAGTGCCGTTTTTATCTATCTTTGCAATGTGAAATTTGATTGTCCGCGGCAATCCGTTTCAGAATTGTCTAACTTAACATGTGTTTGGCTATGATTTCAGTAAAAATGCAAGAAGCTATCAACATGCAGATTAATATGGAACTATGGTCTGCATACCTGTATCTGTCGATGTCGCTGGATGCCAGGGAAAAAGGATTGAAAGGGGTAGCGCACTGGTTTAGGCATCATTGTGATGAGGAGATGCAGCATGCCTTAAAGTTTATGAGGTACATGGAGATTCTTTTGGCCAAGGTTCGTTTGTTCCCCATTGCTGAGGTACCTGTTGCATGGGACAGCCCTTCGAGTATGTTTGCACATGCCCTGCAGCATGAACAGAAAATTACATCCTACATCCATCACCTCTACAGTCTGGCCTTGGACGAGCGTGACTATGCCACATCTGGTTTCCTGCAGTGGTTTGTGGAAGAGCAGGTTGAAGAGGAAGAGACGGTTTCTGAGAAGCTGTCTGTATTCAAGTGTATGGCTGCCGACAAAGCTGCGCTCTATATGTATGACAATGAGTTGAAGGAAGATAGAGCATAGTTCAGGTGAAGGGTGGGTGGTTGGGTGTTTTTGTTCCAATTGTTTGTTTCTATGCAGAATTGTTTGTAACTTTGTATTTTGAAATAGAACAGTGAACAAGAACAGTGAACATTTATGTCAAGTAGTCTGAGATTTCAGGTAGTAGGTGAGGCTTTCAGCAAGAAGCCCGTAAAGGTTGAGGAGCCGAAGGAACGCCCCAGTGAGTATTTTGCCAAGTATGTATTTAACAGGCAGAAGATGTTTCAGTATCTGTCGGCGCCTACATACGAGAAGATGTGCCAGGTGATTGACAATGGCGTGACCCTGGACATGGATACGGCCAACAAGGTCGCTGCAGGCATGAAGAAATGGGCGATGGAACTAGGTGCTACGCATGTAACCCATTGGTTCCAGCCGCTGACGGAAGGAACGGCCGAGAAACACGACGGTTTCGTCGAGCATGACGGCAAAGGCGGTATGGTGGAAGAATTTGAGGGCAAGCAGCTTGTCCAGCAAGAACCTGATGCCAGCAGTTTTCCCAGCGGTGGCATTCGCAGTACCTTCGAGGCACGTGGCTATAGTGCATGGGATCCTGCTTCGCCTGTGTTCGTCATCGGCGATACGCTGATGATCCCAACCGTCTTTATCTCGTATACGGGTGAGGCTCTGGATTACAAGGCACCCCTGAAGAAGTCCCTGCTGGCTGTGGACAGGGCTGCAACTGCAGTGGCCCGGTATTTCTATCCTGATGTGACTAGGGTAATCTGCAACCTGGGTTGGGAGCAGGAGTATTTTCTTGTGGACGAGGGCCTGTATGCCACTCGTCCCGATCTGCTGATGACTGGCCGTACGCTGATGGGACATGACTCTGCCCGTAACCAGCAGATGGACGATCACTACTTCGGCAGTATTCCCGAGCGTGTGGCTGCCTTCATGAAGGATCTTGAGATTCATGCCCTGGAGTTGGGCATTCCCTGCAAGACCCGTCATAACGAGGTGGCACCCAATCAGTTTGAACTGGCTCCCATTTTCGAGGAAACCAATTTGGCTGTGGATCACAACATGCTGATCATGAGTCTGATGAAGCGTATCGCCCGCAAGCATGGTTTTCGCTGCCTGCTGCACGAAAAACCCTTTGCCGGTATCAATGGCAGTGGCAAGCACAACAATTGGTCGTTGAGTACCAATACCGGTATTCTGTTGCATGGCCCCGGCAAGACACCGCTGGACAATCTGCGTTTTGTAACCTTTATCGTGGAGACTCTGATGGCCGTTCACCGACATAACGGTCTGCTGAAGGCCAGTATCATCAGTGCCACCAATGCCCATCGACTGGGTGCCAACGAAGCTCCACCAGCCATCATCTCCAGTTTCCTGGGCAAGCAGTTGAGTGACCTGTTGGAGAAGCTGGAAAGCAGTGATGACGATGACCTGTTCAACCTGGCGGGAAAGCAGGGCGTGAAGCTGGATGTTCCCCAGATTCCTGAGTTGCTGATTGACAATACTGACCGTAACCGTACCTCTCCCTTTGCGTTCACTGGTAACAGATTTGAGTTCCGTGCTGTTGGTAGTCAGGCTAATTGCTCAGCCAGTCTTATAGTCCTGAATACTGCTGTGGCCGAAGCGCTGACGGAGTTCAAGGAGCGTGTAGATGTGCTGATTGCCGAAGGTATGGATACCCTGAAGGCCGTACTGAAGGTGGTACGTGAGGATATCAAGGCCTGCAAGCCTATCCACTTCGATGGCAATGGTTACAGCGATGCCTGGAAGGAGGAAGCCAGGAAGCGTGGACTGGATGTTGAGAATAGTGCTCCGCTGATGCTTGACAATTATCTGAGCGATACAAGTGTAAGATTATTTGAACGCATGCATGTGTTTACTCGCGCCGAGCTGGAGGCGCGTACAGAAATCAAGCAGGAAACCTATACCAAGAAGATACAGATTGAGGCGCGCATCTTTGGTGACATGTGTCTGAATCACATCATTCCGGTGGCAACCCGCTACCAGAGTCATCTGATCAATAATGTATATAAGGTAAAACAGACCTTCCCTGCTGAGGAGGCGTCTGTAATCAACGGCAATAACCTGAAGCTGATCAGACAAATCAGTGAGCACAGCAACTTTGTTATTGAACATGTTGACAAACTGGTAGAAGCCCGTCGTGTGGCCAACCGCCTGTCGGACGTGCGTGAAAAGGCTATTGCCTACCATGATACGGTGGCTCCCCTGCTGGAGGAAATCCGTTACCATGTGGACAAACTGGAGCTGATCGTGGATGACGAGCTTTGGCCTTTGCCCAAGTATCGTGAGATGCTGTTCATCAGGTAAGCTTCCGATGCTTGTCTGTCACAACGGAACAATCGGGAAGGACCGGATTTCTGTATTGGGAAATGTCTTGGGTTTTCCGGTTGTTCCGTTGCTTGTGTTATGCGGACGGCGACATCTGTATTTATGTACCTTCCATTTCTGAACGCTTGTTCGATAGTCTTAAAAAACATTAATATTTAAGATTAACGTTCTGATAATTAGTCGGAATGATATATTTTTATTACTTTTGTATCGTTATTGCATGTTTGCATGAATCCAAAGAGGAGTTATGCCAGGCATACCGAAATGTGAAATGGAAAAACTGACGATTTGCGCTTGTAGTTCGCGAACATTCATAGATAAGAGCATAGTCTCCCGTCTTGCGGCTCGTGCCGAGGCGGAAGGATGGGATGTTGACCTGATTCCTGATCTCTGTGAGTTGGCAGAGACTGACAGGGAGAGGGCAAAGGAACTCGCCGGTACATGTGTGGCTGCCTGTCATGAACGTGCTGTGAAGTCCCTTCTGAGTTTTTGTGGGGTACATGCCGGTAAGGTGTTGGATCTTCGTTCCGAAGGATGGGAACAAATCCTGGGGTACCTTGGGTTATCTGCCGGACAGGCGATGGAAGACCTGACGGAACTTGAAAAGAAATATCAGGAGCAGTTGGATGCCTTTCCTGTAAAGGCCGGTGAAGATGCCTGGTTTCCTACCATAGATAAGGATGTCTGTGCGGAATGCGGGAAGTGTCTTGACTTCTGTCCCTTTGGTGTGTATGAGATGGTGGATGGCCGGGTGCGAGTGGTTCATCCCACGAACTGCAAGAACAATTGTCCGGCTTGCGCACGAACCTGTCCGGCCAGTGCCGTTATCTTCCCCAAGTATGAACGCTCGCCCATAAACGGCGGTGTGGAACGAGAGGAGAATGCCGTGCAACTGGACAGCAGGACGCTGTATGCCCAGGCCTTCCGTGAGAGGCTGGAGCAACGCAGAGCGGTGTCGCTGGCGTTTAAGAAGGGATGATGGCTTCTGGTTGACGGAGCCATTCCCTTGCAATGTAAAGACATAGAGTACAATGTTGAGTGACTATACATCATTACTGAAGGCTTGTTGGAGAATCTTCCGCCAGACGCCTTGTCGTCTGCTGTGGAAAATCTGCAAGAACTTCGCATGGAACAACTTCTGGTGGATGAGGCGGTTTGAAAAGAATATGAAGAACGGTCGTCCCTTCTTTCCCGCTTTCAATATGATCTCGGTCACGGAGACCTGTAACCTGCAATGTTCAGGTTGCTGGGTGACGGCCCACGGACGCAAGTCGCTCTCTCCGGCACAGATCGACGGAATCATTGCCGGAAGCAAGCGGGAGGGTACTAAGTTCTTCGGCATCTTGGGCGGTGAGCCGCTGATGTATCGGGGAAACAACGATAAGGATAACACAGGCGTAGCGCCTTCGGCTACGAAAAGCCCCTTGGCGAATGAAGACGGGAGTAAGCGTGCGGTGGTGAAGGATAACCCGCTGTTCGGTTTGATGGAAAAGCACAGTGACTGCTACTTCCAGCTCTTCACCAACGCAACCCTCCTGACAGACGAGGTGGCACAGGAACTGCGCCGGCTGGGCAATGTGACGCCCCTGGTCAGCGTGGAGGGCCTGAAGGAAGAGAGCGACCGCAGACGCGGACGCAATGATGTCTACGAACGTACCCTGCAGGGCATTCGTGCCTGCCGGAAGGCCGGACTGATCTTTGGTATTGCAGCCAGCATCTGCCAGAGCAACCTGGACGAACTGATGAGCGAGGAGCACATCAAAAGGGCAGTGGAGGAAGGTGCCGCCTACCTGTGGTACTACATCTATCGTCCCGTAGGCGCGGTACCCAATCCTGCCAATGCCCTGACCCGCGAGCAGGTGCGCCGCTTCCGCGAGTTCCTGGTGGAGCAGCGCCGCAAGGCTCCCATCGTCATTGTGGATACCTACTGGGACGAAGAGGGCAGGGCCATGTGTCCCGCAGCAACGGGTATGAGTCATCATATCGGCCCCACCGGTGCCGTGGAGTTCTGTCCGCCCCTGCAGATGGCGCGTGAGTTCCTGAACGAGAATGGAACGAACATCACGGACATCTACCATTCATCCCGTTTCCTGGCCCAGTTGCGCGAGATGACAGCCGAGGCGAGCCGAGGTTGCATCCTGCTGGAAGATCCTGCCAGGTTAGCGGAATTCCTGAAGCAGCACGAGGCCGTGGAGACCACCAGTCGTGCCACGTTCATGAAGGAGCTGGAGGCGATGACACCAAAGGCCGGTCATGACATGCGCGACGAAGCGATACCCGAGAAGAACCCCCTATACCGCTGGTTAAAGAAGAGATATTTCTTCGGATTCGGAGCGTATGGGTAAGCTGACATTTGTTTCTGCCGAAAATGATAATCCCTAATCTTTAATTTCCCCATGTCCACCTATCACGTACCACAGACCTTGGAAGAGCGCAGGAATCTGCGTAATGCCATCGGGATGTTTGTCGCCGGGAAGCGACTGACACCTCCGGTAGCCCTTCATACGTTGGAGGGTTTGGCACAGGAGTTTGCCGAGGCACAAGGCATTGGTGCGGAATGGAAGGATTGGTTGATGGTGGAGATCCACAATGTGATATGGATGCCCGTGATGGCAGGCATTCCGCAAGACCGCAAGCTGCTGCTCCTGCCCAAGTGCCTGAGCCGTAGCGGAGGCTGTGAGGCAGAAGTGGACGAGATGGGACTGCTGTGTCACCGCTGTGGCAGATGTGTCATCCCATCCCTGCAGGACCGTGCTGCCGAACTGGGTGTGCTGACCCTGGTGGCAGAGGGATTTACCTCCGTGATAGAGCTGATTGAGAACCAGGTTGTGGATGCCGTCATCGGCGTCAGTTGCCTGGATTCGTTGGAGAAGGCCTTCCCCTTGCTCATCAATCATGCCGTGCCAGGTGTGGCAGTGCCGCTGAACATCAACGGATGCCGTGATACGAATGTAGATGTGGATTATGTCCTCCGTCTGCTGGAGGAACATGGCCGGGGCGAGACCCGTCTGCTCAACTACAGGCAGCTGAAGGATACCGTATCGGGGTGGTTCTCGGCAGAGCAATTGAATGAGCTTTGGAATACTGGCGGCGATGCTGTGCAGCAGATTGCCTTCGACTGGTTGGCGCTGGACGGAAAGCGTAGCCGCCCGTTCCTGCTGGCTGCGGTCTACCAGGCCATGAGCGGCAGCGAGGAACTGCCCGAGGAGGTACGCAAAGCCGCCGTGGCCGTGGAGTGCTTCCACAAGGCATCGTTGGTACACGATGACATACAAGACCGGGACAGCCTGCGCTATGGCCAGCCTACGGTCTATGTCCGCTATGGCGAGGCCATTGCCATCAACACGGGCGACCTGCTCCTGGGGCAAGGCTATCGTCTGCTGGCGTCCTGTGAGCATCGCGAACTCCTGACCGATGTCTGCCAGGCCCATGTGGCCCTTTGTCAGGGACAGGGAACCGAGTTGGCCTGGATGCGCAATCCCTCCGAGGTGACGCTGGACTTCGTGCTGGACATCTTCGCCCACAAGACCGTACCGGCCTTCGAGGTGGCCCTGCAGCTCGGCCTGACCTGTGCCGGATGTCAGAAAGAGTCGGTACGCGAGACCCTGAAGGCCTACTGCCACAACCTGGGTATCGCCTATCAGCTGAGTGATGACATCGAGGATTACCTGCAGGACAACGTCTCATCCCACCGTCCCACGGCCTTCCTGGCCGTCCAGGCCAGTCATCCGGATTGGACAAAGGAACAGCTGGTGGCTGAGGTCTGGCGTCTGACCGACCAGTACCAACGTGCGGCACTGGATGCATTGAACGAGTTGGAAAATATTGAGCTGAAACGTCTCCTTTACCAGGTGACGGCCAAGCTCATCAAGCGCCCGAAACAGGTTGAAAAATGAGACTGCCACTTGACATTGCATTGCTGAAGACCCTGCAACGCGGAGCCGGACGATTGGCCGAAGAGGCCAGGGACGGTGTCAGGTCGTTTGTTTGCGGTCAGATGGCGGCAGATGGCAGTTTCGTGAACCGGGCAGGCAAGAGTGACCTGTACTATACGATGTTCGGTTGGATGATGTGTCACGCACTCTCCATCCCGTCGGATGCCGGAAAGCGGGAAGTCTACCTGCAGCAGATTGACCCGTTGGACCTGGATGCCTTGCATCTGTCGGTCTACCGGCAATGTGTACTCCTGCACGACCTGATGAAGAAAGGTCTCGTCCGTGCCGCCCTGAGCCATTGGGGCGACAGGCATCAGCTGGAGGAGTTCATGGCACGGTTTGCCGGACATACCGTAGGCCGGACGCTTAACGGGACTGCTGCAAGTATGCTCGCCTCCAGGCAGACGGAAGAAGTGAAGAAGGAAAAGATACGGGAGATTCTGACCCTTCAGGACCAGACCGGCGGCTTCTATGCCAATGAGGGTGCGGCCATGCCCGACCTCCTCTCGACTGCCGTGGCGCTCTTCACCCTGAGGGCCCTGCAGCAGAAGCCGCGATATGATGTCTCTGATTTCATCGAGGCACACTTCCAGGACGACGGCAGTTTCATGCCCAATCTGCTGGACGAACAGAGTGATGTGGAATACTGCTTCTATGGCCTGCTGGCCTTGGGAGCAAGTTGATGATATAAACGAGAGAAACAAGATAATGGGAATTAAGGTAACGGGTGCACGGTCGTCGGAATCTTGCCGACTGCACGATTCTTTCTACCGGCCAAGGCTGGTAGGAATGATCGCCCGCATGATTTGGCAAAGTCACCCGCATGATTTGGCAAAATCGCCCGCATGATTTTGTAAAGTCGCCCGCACGATTTGGCAAAGTCGCCCGCACGTCTGAAAAAGCCCCTTTGCGAGCGTAGTGCAGCCCGTAGACTAATTCCGGGAAATCTTATAACAATAAAAGCCGATATGAACCGACAGATGATACAGGAAATGCTGGACGATGTGCGTGGCACATTGCTATCCAGGCGTTGCGCCGGCGGTATGTGGCGTGGTGCACTGTCCAGCAGTGCCATCTCCACTTCCGTGTCGGTATTTGCCCTGTATCTGATTGATCGGGAAAGATATAAAGATGAGATTGCACGTGGAGCCGGCTGGCTGCTCCAGACCATGAAGGAGGATGGCAGTTGGGGAGATTCCGTGGAGAGTCCGTCCAACATGACCGCCACGCTGCTGACCTATACCTCCCTCCATGGCATCGGTCAGGCTCCGGAGAAGAGTCTGCAATGGCTGGAGCAGAAGTTGGGTGGCAAGAACGAGGAGCAGATCGTGCAGGGCGTGCTGGACTATTACGGTAAGGACTTCACGTTCTCCGTGCCCATCCTGACGATGTGTGCCCTTTCCGGCATCATCAGCGACATGAGGCGCATTCCGCCTTTCCCCTTCGAACTGGCCGTGCTGCCCCAGCGGTTCTTCCGTTTCCTGAACCTGCCCGTGGTGAGCTATGCCATTCCGGCCCTCATTGCCATCGGCATCCTGCAATTGCGCAAGGACCATGGACGGAAGAGCCTGACGGCCCGTCTGCGCGAACCTTTCGTGAAGAAGACCCTGAAGAAACTCATCACACTGCAGCCCGGGGATGGCGGTTT
>JAZRVZ010000064.1:0-30879 GCA_045599425.1 Bacteroidaceae bacterium
CGTCCACATTGAACTGGGGATTGGGTACGCCCATGGAACCTGGATGAGGCTCCACGAAGGGATAGGTACCCAGGACGAGGGTGGTCTCGGTCTGGCCGTAGGACTCGTAGATCATGATGCCGGTCTTCTCCTTCCACTCCAGGAAGACGTTGGGGTTGAGTGCCTCGCCGGCGGTGGTGCAGTACTCCAGGTGTGAGAGGTCGTACTTGGAGAGGTCCTCGCGTATCATGAAACGGTAGACGGTGGGAGGGGCGCAGAAAGAGGTGATGTGGAACTTCTCGATAGTGCGTAGCATCTTGTCGGGCTCGAAGTGTCCCTCGAAGTCGTAGACGAAGACGACGGCGCCGCTGATCATCTGTCCGTAGAGCTTGCCCCAGACGGCCTTGCCCCAGCCGGTGTCGGCCACGGTGAGGTGCAGGGAGCCTTCGTGTACGTTGTGCCAGTACTTGCCGGTGAGGATGTGGGCCAGGGGGTAGGAGGGGTCGTGCATGACCATCTTGGGCTCGCCGCTGGTGCCGCTGGTGAAGTACATCAGGAAGTCGTCCGTGACCTTGTTCTGGCCTTTCTGGCTCTTGAACTTGGGGGCCATCATGGCGCCCTGCCAGTAGTTGTCCCAGTTCTGGGGCACGACGGGGCCGATGGAGATGCAGTGCATGGGCGGGCAGTAGGCACGGGCACGGATGACGTTGCGCAGCACGATGGGGTCGCCCACGGCCACGATGGCCTTCACGCTGGCCTGGGTACAGCGGTAGATGATGTCCTTGTCCGTCAGCAGGTGTGTGGCGGGGATGGCCACGGCGCCGATCTTGTGGAGGGCGATCATGGTGATCCACCACTCTACGCGGCGCTTGAGGATGAGCATGACGGCATCGCCGCGCTGGATGCCCAGGGTGAGCAGGAAGCTGGCTACCTGGTCGGAGAGGGCCTTGAACTCGGCGTAGTTGATGTGCTTGACGTCGCCGCGGTCGTTGGTCCAGAGTATGGCCTCCTTGTCGGGCTGGCTCTCTGCGTAGGCGTCCACGACGTCGTAGGCAAAGTTGAAGTCTTCGGGTACGTTGACCTTGTAGTTGGCCATGAAGTCCTCGTAGCTGGAGAACTCGGTCTTGTTCAGGAATTTATGTAGCATGGGTAATGTATATGTGTCGGGTGGGTGCTATGTATTATGGTCTTGTCTGTCCGTTGCCGTCGATGAGCCACTTGTAGGTGGTCATCTCCTCCAGGGCCATGGGGCCGCGGGGACCGAGTTTCTGGGTGCTGATGCCAATCTCGGCTCCGAGGCCGAACTGGGCACCGTCGGTGAAGGAGGTGGGGGCGTTGACGTAGACGCAGGCGGCGTCGACTTCCTGACGGAAGCGCTCGGCTGCCCCGGCGTCCTGGGTGATGATGCATTCGGAGTGGCCGCTGCTGTACTGGCGGATGTGATCCAGGGCCTCGTCGATGGACTGGACGATCTTGATGGAGAGGTCGTGGGACATCCATTCGCGGCCGTAGTCGGCGTAGTGGAACTGTACCTTGCCCTGCATGGGTGCAAGGAGCTGGGGCAGGTCGGCCTGGCGTGAGGCGTGGACGAGGAGGCAGTCGAGGGCGTTGCATACGCTGACCCGTCGCATCTTGGCGTTGGCAATGATGCGCTGGCCGATGGCGAGGTCGCCGTCCTTGTCGAAGTAGGCGTGTACGACGCCGGCACCGGTCTCGATGACGGGTACGCGGGCATTGTCGCGCACAAACTCAATGAGGCGCTTGCCGCCTCTGGGAATGCACAGGTCTATGTAGCCTACGGCGTTGAGCATCTCGCCCGTGGCCTCGTGGGTGGCGGGCAGGAGGGCAACGGCGTTGGGGTCGATGCCTTCGCTTTGCAGCACGCCGTGGATGAGGCTCACGATGGCGCGGTTGCTCTCGTCGGCATCCTTTCCGCCCTTGAGCACGCAGGCGTTGCCGCTCTTGAAGCAGAGGCTGAAGACGTCGAAGGAGACGTTGGGGCGGGCCTCGTAGATGACACCGATGACGCCGAAGGGCACGCTGATGCGGCGCAGGTGCAGTCCGTTGTCCAGGGTGTGGTCACTGGTGATCCTGCCCAGCGGCGTGGGCAGGGTGGAGACGTGGCGCATGTCGGAGGCGATGCCTTCCAGGCGGCTCTCGTTGAGGAGGAGCCGGTCGTAGAGGGGATTGGCAGGGTCCATCCTGGCCAGGTCGCGTGCGTTGGCCTCAAGCAGCATCTCCTTCTGCTGCATGATGGTGTCGGCCACCTTGTTCAGTATGGCGTTCTTGCGGGGATCGGGAATGAGGGCCAGTCTGCGACTGGCTTGCTTCACGTTCTGGAATATCTCTTTCATACGGTCTGGAACTCCGTGTGTGGAGTGTTTTCGGGGTTGTTCATCAGGTTGACAAGGATGTTGTCGCGCTCACCGTTGGCAATGATGACGCGTATGCCTGCCTGGGCCACGGTGCTGGCGGTGTGGTACTTGGACTGCATGCCACCGCGGCCGGCACTGCTCTTCGAGGCCTGGATGTACTGCTCCAGGCTCTCGCCCCTGCCGACGCTGCGGATGAGCGTGGAGGCGGGATCGTCGGGATTGCCGGTGTAGATGCCGTCGATGTTGCTCAGCAGGACGAGGGTCTCGGCCTGCATCATCTGGGCGATGAGGCCGGAGAGCTCATCGTTGTCGGTGAACATCAGTTCGGTGACACAGACGGTGTCGTTCTCATTGACGACGGGGATGACGCCGTTCTGCAGCATGACTTCCATGCAGGCGCGCTGGTTGCTGGATTCCTCCTCGGTGAGGAAGTTCTGCTTGACGGTCAGTACCTGTCCGATGTGAATGTTGTATTCGCGGAAAAGGTCATAATAGAGGTTGACGAGCTTCACCTGTCCGATGGCGGAGTACAGCTGCCGCTGCTCCACGCTGTCGAGGTGATGGTCGACCTGCAGTTCGCGACGTCCGCAGGCCACGGCACCGGAGGTGACGAGGATGACCTCGTATCCGTGGTGGCGCATCCAGGCTATCTGGTCTACCAGGGCGGACATGCGGGTGATGTCCAGCTTCCCGGCATCGGTGGTCAGGACGTTGCTGCCTACTTTTACTACGATTCGTTTCATTGTTGTTCGTTTTCTCGGTGGGAGGGAAAATCTGGAAGGGGGGCTGACGGCGGGTTACTTGAGTCCTGCCTTGAGGCAGCGTATCACGGCCGAGTTGAAGCCGGCGTGGTCCAGTTCGTTGAGTCCCTTGATGGTCACGCCACCGGGGGTGGTCACCTTGTCTATGGCGGCCTCCGGGTGCAGGCCGGTCTCCTGGAGCAGCGTGATGGCTCCCTGCATGGTCTGCATGGCTATCTGCTGGGCGTCCCTGGGATAGAAGCCCATCTCCACGCCACCTTCCATCATGGCACGGAGGAAGCGCATCACGTAGGCTATGCCACAACCGGCCATCATCATGCCGGCAGCCATGTGTTTCTGGTCCACTGCCTGCACCTGGCCGACGAGCGAGAAGAGGCTGACGGCACATTGCAGGGCCTCTGCCCGGGCCGTATCCTCGACGAAGGTCATGCTCTGGCCGAACTCTGCCGCAATGTTGGGCATGGCATAGACGTCGATGCGCTCGTGGCGTGCATTGGCTGCCACGCTGATGACGGTCTTGCCTTCAAGAGCCTCGCCGATCTCGCTGATGACACTGTCGATGAGCCAGGGCTTGACGGCAAGCAGCACAACTTCTGCCTCCCTGACCGCCTCTATGTTATTTAATAAGGTATGTAATGCGGGATAGGCCGCTGCGAACTTGTCCAGCGTCTGCTGGGTGCGGGCGGTGATGGTGATGTCCAGGCCGGCCCTGCCTGCCTGTACGGCCTTTGCCCATCCCTTGATGAGTGCGCCGCCCATGTTGCCGGCGCCTATTACTGCTATTTTCATAAGCCTCTCCCCCAAACCCTCCCTCAGAAAGGGAGGGGAGTAGATATGCTGGTGGGGGGAATCTACCTGGGATAGTGAACTATAAAACTTTCTTGAAGCGTGCTATGAAATCGTCGGCCTCCTCCTTCGTGAGGCACAGGGGAGGCAGGAGGCGGATGGTGCTGGTGCCGGCACAGCCGGTGAAGCAGTGCTCCTCCTTGATGAGGCGGGTGCGGGGCTCCTTGTAGGGGATGTCCAGTTCGATGCCGATCATCAGTCCGCGACCACGCACGTCAGTGACATGGGGCAGGTTGCCGGCTTCCATCTCGCTCTTCAGGGTCTCAATCAGGTAGCTGCCCACCTTGTCGGCATTCTCCACCAGTCCTTCGCTCTCAATGATGTCCAGCACGGCCAATGCTCCGGCACAGCCAAGGTGATTGCCGCCGAAGGTGGTGCCAAGCTGGCCATAGACGGGCGCGAACTTGGGGGAGATGAGTACGCCGCCCATGGGATAGCCGTTGCAGATGCCCTTGGCCACGGTGATCATGTCGGGCTTCACGCCCAGCCACTGGTGGGCAAAGAACTTGCCCGACCGGCCGTAGCCACACTGAATCTCGTCGCAGATGAGCACGGTGGCGTGTGCCTCGCAGATCTCCTTCAGTGCCTGCAGGAATCCGGCCTCGATCATGCGTATGCCGCCTACACCCTGGATGCACTCGATGATACAGGCACACACGTCATCCTTCTCGATCTCTGCCTTCCATGCCTCGATGTCGTTGATGGGCAGGTAGGTGACGTGCCCGTTGGCATTGATGGGTGCAATGATCTTGGGATTGGCGGTTGCCTCAACGGCCAGGGAGGTCCGGCCGTGGAAGGCCTTCTCGGCACTCAGTACGCGGGTACGGCCATTGTGGAAACTGGCCAGCTTCAGGGCATTCTCGTTGGCTTCGGCACCGGAGTTGATGAGGAACAGCTGATAGTCCTCATAGCCGCAGGCCTTGCCCAGGGCCTGGGCAAGCTCCTTCTGCAGGGGATTCTGCACAGAGTTGCTGTAGAAACCAAGTTTGGCCACCTGACTGCTGATGGCCTCCACATAGTGAGGATGGGCATGGCCCACGCTGATCACGGCATGACCACCGTAGAGGTCCAGGTATTCCTGGCCCTTGTCGTCCCACACATGGCAACCCTGGCCACGCTCGATGGCAATGTCGAAAAGGGGATATACGTCAAAAAGTTCCATCTTTTTTAAGTGTAAAGTGAAGATTGGGGGGGTGAAGAGTGAAGTGATGGATGTCTCAGAAGGCGGATGCCTTGAGACCCAGTCCTGTCCGCTCGTCAAGATTAAACATAAGGTTCATATTCTGCACGGCCTGACCCACAGCGCCCTTCAGCAGGTTGTCGATCATCGAGGTGACAACCACCTTGCGACCGAAGACGTCGACATGGACGAGGGCCTTGTTGGTATTGACCACCTGCTTGAGGTCCAGTGCCTTGTCGCAGTAGTGCGTGAAGGCGGCATCCTTGTAGTAGTCCTTGTAGAGGGCAACGACGTCCCCGGCAGGCATGGCTTTGTCAAGCTTGATGGTCTCTGTGCAGAAGATGCCACGGGTGAAGTCGCCGCGATAGGGGATGAAGTCCACGGTGATGCCTTCTGCCTCAAAGCCCTCATCGAGCGTATCCACTACATGAGGTGCGGCGGCGGGCTTCAGTTCGTTGAGCGTCTGACAGATTTCGTGCAGGTGCTGGTGCGTGAAGAGCTTGTAGGTCGAGAAGTTGTTGCTGCGCCATGAGAAGTGGGTGGTGGCACCGGGCTTCTGGCCGGCACCGGTCGAGCCGGTGATGGCATTTACGGCAATGTCCTGCGTCAGCAGTCCTGCCTTGGCCAAAGGCAACAAGCCCAGCTGAATGCAGGTGGCAAAGCAACCGGGATTGGCCAGGTGCCGGCACTGCTTGATCTCTTCGCGATGTGTCTCGGGCAGGCCGTAGACGTAGTCGTGGTCGCCCTTGATGCGGAAGTCCTGTGCCAGGTCGATGATCTTGACACTGGCAGGAATCTCATGCTCCTTCAGGAACGCCTCGCTCTTGCCGTGGCCGAAGCAGAAGAATACCACATCAACCTTGTCAAATGGCATTTCGCCGGTGAACTCCAGTTCGGTCTCACCGATAAGGCCTTCATGTACATCGTAAACCTTGTTGCCGGCGTTGGACTCGCTGTTGGCAAATACAATCTCTGCTTCTGGATGGTTCAGCAGAAGGCGGATCAGCTCACCGCCCGTGTAGCCTGCTGCTCCCAGTATACCTATTCTAACGTTTTTCATCGGGATGTGCAAGATAATATGCTCTCAATGCTGTTGATGTCACCTTGATGAAGCCCTTGGCATCCTCGCTAGTCCATGCCTTGGCCGTCTCACCGTACTCGCCGAGCTTGTTCTTGACAAGGTCGTTGGGGCTGTCCACGCCGATGGTCTGGAAGCCGAGAGGACGGAGCTCGAGGGTCACCTCGCCGGTCACGTTGCGCTGTGAAGAGGTGAGCATAGCCTCGATATCGGGCATGACGGGCTCCAGGTACTGGCTCTCGTGCAGGAACATGCCATACCAGTTGCCTACCTGCTCCTTCCAGTACTGCTGCCACTTGGAGAGGGTGTATTTCTCCAGAAAACGGTGAGCGCCGATGATAAGCATGGGGGCTGCAGCCTCAAAGCCTACACGACCCTTGATGCCGATGATGGTGTCGCCCACATGGCAGTCGCGGCCGATGCCGTAGGCTGCGCCGATCTCCTCAACTTTCTGGATGGCCTTGATCTTGTCGTCGAACTTCTCTCCGTTCACCGAGCATATCTCGCCCTTCTCAAAGCCGATCTTCAGCACCTCAGGACCCTCCTTGGTGACGTGCTTCAGGTATGCCGTCTCGGGCAGGCCCTGCTTGCTGTCCAGAATCTCACCGCCGCAGATGGAGGTGCCCCAGATTCCTACATTATAGCTGTACTTCAGCTTGGTGAAGTCTGCAAAATAGCCATTGGCATTCAGGTAGTCCACTTCTTCCTGGCGACTGAGGTTCTTGTCGCGGGTCAGGGTGATGATCTCCACGCCGGGACACATTACGAGGAAGGTCATGTCGAAGCGGATCTGGTCGTTGCCGGCACCCGTCGAGCCATGGGCGATGGCATCAGCGCCAATCTCCTTCGCATAGCGTGCAATGGCCAGGGCCTGGAAGATGCGCTCTGAGCTTACGGAGATGGGGTAGCAATTGTTGCGGAGCACATTGCCGAAGACCATGTACTTCAGGGACTTCTCGTAATACTCCTTCGTTACGTCCAGGGTCACATACTTCACTGCGCCCAGCTTGTATGCGTTCTCCTCGTTCGTCTTCAGCTGTTCTGCACTGAAGCCGCCGGTGTTGGCGCATGCTGCATAAACCTCGTATCCCATTTCCTTGGTGAGATACATCACATTGTAACTCGTGTCAAGGCCGCCGCTGAAGGCAACCACTACTTTTTTCTTTGCCATATCTTGTTTACCTTAATTTATATCTGTATTGTGCGTGGCGGAGGGTTCCCGTCCACCGTTATTCAATTCCACGTAGAACCAGGGTTCTCATCACGTCCTTGATGACCTCCAGGCTGGTGGGCTCGCCGTGATGCTTCTCCGGATCCCACAGCATGCCGGTGCAGACGCAGAACTTGCGCTGCTTCAGTTCCAGGATGTCATGGTTGACGCATCCCTGGCAGCCGCGCCAGAAGGCCTCGTCGTCGGTCAGCTGGTTGAAGCTTACCGGAACGTAGCCTAACTGTGTGTTCATCTTCATGACGGCATCGCCGCTGGTGAGGCTGAAGATCTTGGCGTGGGGCCAGCGTACGCGGGCCAGCGTGAAGGTATAGTCCTTGATGCGCTTGGCCACACCCATGCCCTGGTAGTCGGGGTGGACGATAAGTCCGCTGGTGGTCACATAGTGCTTGTTGCCCCAGGTCTCGATGTAGCTGAAACCGGCAAACTTGTCGCCGTCCAGTGCAATGATGGCCTTGCCTTCCTTCATCTTCGTGGCTACGTACTCGTGGGTACGTTCGGCAATACCCGTGCCACGCTTCTTGGCGGCTTCGCGTATGGTCTGGAGGATGGTGTCGACGTAGGCTTCATGCCTGGCCTCGGCCACCATCACCTTTATATTCGTGTTCTCTGTCTCTTCCATCTTTCTGAATATACTCTTATTTGATCAAACTTAGCTTGTCCAGGACGGTGGCACGTTCTGCGTTCTCTTCCAGGATCAGCAGTACGGTGTCATCTCCCGCAATGGTGCCGATAATCTCGGCTATTCCGGAATTGTCAATGTCGTATGCTACGTGGCCGGCATGCCCTGGTGGGGTGTGGATGACTCCCAGGTTGCCGCTGAACCTTACGTCCGTGATGCCGATACGATTCAGGCTGTCCACAGTGACATGCGTGTCGCTGACCGTACGGAAACGCTGCTCTCCGGGCATGAGGTAGACCAGCCGGCCCTGTGCATTCATGCCTTTGGTGATGCGCAACTGTTTCAGGTCCCGGACCAGGGTGGCCTGGCTGGCAGGATAGCCGGCTATGTCCAACTGTTTCATCAGTTCCTCTTGGGTGGAGAGTTCCATGCTTGAAACCAGCATCTTGATTACCTCGAGGCGGCCGCTTTTCTTTGCGTTTCGGTTGTTTCTTGTCATGTTTCTGTTCCTTGTCTGTATTGATGTAGAAGAGGTCTCTGGTGTTTGTGTTGTATTTCGTGATGCAAAGTTAATCAATTATTCTTGTTATTCGTAATATTCATATACTTTTTTGTTGATTTAATGCGTAATATTCACAAATGTATGTAATAATGGGCGGATTATTCATAATTCGGCCGGCCATAGTATGATGAAACCGACAAAAAAGCAGGGGCTCCCACTGCGGAAAGCCCCTGTCTATGGTCTGTCTGGTGTGCGTGGATTAACGAAGAACCTTCTTCACGCCATTGACAATGTAGATGCCTTTCTGGACAGGACGTGCAACCTTCGTGCCGTTCAGCGTGTAGATGGCTGCGCCGGCCATGTCCTCCTCGGTGATGCTTGTCAGGCCTGTGACACCCGTGATGGTCAGGATGCCTTCCTCAAGTCTCGTCGTATCCCATTCGTAGGCAGGATCCAGGTCAAGGACAAGGGCGTTGCCGAGGGTGACCTTGTCTGCAGCAATGATCTGCAGTTCGGTGCCCTCTGCCAGGTTTGCCCCTTCCTTTACAATCACCTTCAGGGTGCCGTTCAGCTTCAGGGTTCCGATGCCCGTGAACTTGCTATAGCTGCTCTTGCTGCTGACGTAGGTCTGCATGGTTCCGTTGACGGTGAGCCCCTTGCCTGCAAAGCGCAGGTTGCCGGATGCGTTCGTATCGGTTATGCCTGACCGGATTGTTCCGCCGGCAGCAATGGTGATGCTGCTGTTGCCCAGGACGCCCTTGCCGCTCAGCACGCCTCCCTTGTTGACGGTCAGGGTGCCCGTTCCCAGGCTTGCTGTGGTCGTGTTGGTGTTGTTCACGCAAAGCTCACCTTCGGCCACGGTGACGGTGCCCGTGCAATCCCAGAGCCCGGCCGCGGTCATCTTGCCCTGTCCCTTCTTGGTGAACTTGTCGGCACTGGTGCAGATTCCCTCGAACTTGAAGTCCTTGTCGTTGCCGAACTCCCAGGTGTTCGTGCCACTGGCACCATTGTTGCTGAAGGTGCAGAAGCCGCCCAGTTTGCCGGTTCCAGTAAGCTGGCCGATGCGTAACGTCTTGGCAGAGTTCTGTACGAAACGGTCGGCGGGGATGCTCAGCGTCCAGCCGTCGCCGCCATTGCCGGTGTCGAGTGTGAAGCGACCGTCGGCCGCATAGGTGGCCTGTGCCACGAGGGTGCCCTCAAACGACTTGAGGTTGAGTCGGATGGGTGTACGTGTTGCATAGTAGTTTGAACCCTTCTCGGTAGCGCACCATACCGTCAGCTGACCGGTGCCTGTCAGGGCCAGGTCTGTATTGGCACGGTTCACTGTGGTCAGGTTGGCCGTTGCCTTGGCTGCAACCTCGATGGGCGTGGTCAGGAAGGCGTTTCCGCGCAGGTCGGCCGTGCCTTCTGCCACAACCTTGCTGGCCAGTTTCTGGCTGGCATCCACTACGCCGGCACTGACGACAAGCGTGTTGAGCGAGCTTGCCACACCCGACTTCAGCCAGCCGTTTCCCTTCTTGGTCAGCTTGGTGCCGCTGAAGGCTGCATCCATGACAAAGTCGCCTGCATTGTTCAGCACGGCACCCTCGGTGGTCCTGATGGTGATGGGGGAGCCCATCTCCACGTTGGCGGTGGTGTTCAGCTCGGCACCATTCTGCATGATGAACTTGCCTGCACCCGTGACGCCGCCCAGGTTGCCAGCCTCGCTGTACTGGTTGGAGAGAAGTGACACGATGGTCGTGCCGCCATTCAGTTCGTTGCCGCCGGTATAGAGGTTGTTGCCCTTCATGGTCAGCTTGCCCTTTCCTTCCTTGACCAGCCTGGCATTGCCGTCGATGCTACCGTTGCCCTGGAAGGTATAGTTGCCGCTCTCGTTGGCTACGGTGAACTGGGTTGGAATGACGCTGCCCTCAACGGTTACGGTCTTGGTGCTGGCATTGTCGTCAAAGATGACCTTGTCGCCCGACACGAATACGGTAGCCTCATTCTCTCCAATGGCAAAGCTCTCGCTTTCGCCGAGATCCCACGTCTTGCTTGCACCGGTCCAGGCTATGGTTCCGGCATCACGCATGCCGACGATCTCAAGGATCAGCTGGCCTTCTTCCATGTAAAGCAGTTTCTTCGTGGTGTCAAGTCCCTCGACGATGATGTTGTCCACGCTGCCGGCAATCTCTCCGCTGACCTTTCCTATGACATACTTGCCTGCAGGCATGCTGCCCTGTCCGGCTGCGGTGTGTCCAACGAGTTCAATGACGGGATTGATGTAGGTGGGACCGGCACTGACCCAGATGCCGGTCTTGGCCTCGATGCTGAGGTTGCCGGTGATGATCTGGTCGGCCGTGATGTCCTCGCCGAAGAGGTCGATGATGATGCGTGAACCGAAACCCAGATCCAGATTACCGGTGGTTATCGTGCCCTTCTTGCCGGCACCGCCAGGACGGATGACGCTGGCATAGTCTGCCTTGATGCTCTTGAAGATACCACCGTCGGAATTCAGTTCCGCAAAGCGGTTCAGCCAGAGGGGCGACTGCTTCATGCTGCCGTTGAAGTTCAGCACGCCGGCCCAGATGTTCGTCTCGCCGGAATGGGTGAAGTCGGTTTTGGGCAGGGTAAGGATGCCGTCGCCCTGCTTGATGAGGCGTGCCTCGCCGGCCAGTGAGCCGGAAGTGACCTCGCACGTGTAATATTTATAGGTAATCTTGGCATCCTTGGCCGTGTAGTTCGTGCCGGCCGTTCCCTGCACCCAAGAAGGCACGTTGAAGGTCACGATGTAGGGCGTTGCGCCATCAGCCATTGAAACCTTGGTGTCGTTGTTCTCGCATACAATGTAGTGTGCGTCGCCACTGCCGATGGTGCCACCGTTGGCCACTTCCGTCCTGCCAGTCATTGTGAGTGGGGGAGGGGCCTGGGTGATACCTTCCAGCTTACCCAGGAAGTAGCTGGTGTGAGGCGGTTGGTTGTAGCCGCACATCTGCCATACCATGGCATTCCGGTACTGGTGGTCGGCCCACAGCGTGGGGATGCGGTAGGTCGTAGGAGTGGGGGTGGAATAGATACGGATGTTGTTGCTGGCCGTACGCATGATGATCTCCTCACGCCAGTCGCCCAGGATGTCACCCTGATAGCAGGGCGTTCCCTTCGTGTCGTTGTTGGTCAGCGATCCTGCGCAGGTATAGATGGGACTCCAGCTGCCGTACTTGGCAATGCAACCCTCCGTGTTCTTGCCGTTCAGGTAGTTGAATGTCTCTGAGCAGAGGTCGCCGTCCCAGTAGATGCGGAAATTGGTATTGATGCCCGTGGCATTCATGCCCGATACAGCATTGTAGGTCACCGAACTGATGGCACCTTCGCGGGCAGAACAGCCGATTGAGCCGGGGAACTGATCCGTGAAATTGTCCATCATGGCACGACCATCATCGTTGCCGGCATTGAAGCGGTGGTAGATCTTGCTGGTCGTGGCGTCGCGGTAGTTGTTGCCGGGCTGATCCTCGTTGCAGGCATAGATCTCCAGCCCCTTCGTATAGGGGTTGAAGTCGCCGCAATGCTGTGCGTCACCATGACCCAGGCCGGTGGTGGAGAGACCCTTTCCGTTGTCGTCGATGACCATGGAACCGTACACAATCTCATCGCGACCGTCCTCATCCACGTCGGCAATGCCGAAGTTGTGATAGCCCTGCCACATCCAATAGCCGCCGTTGGTCTGTCGCCAGTCCCAGCGCTTCACCAGTTTGTTGGTGGCGGGATTTACGTCAAGGGCACACATCTTGATCTGGGTGTAGATACCTCGGGCCAGGAATATGCTGGGCTTGTGACCGTCCAGGTAAGGGGCACCGAAGAAGAACTTGCTGGCACGGTGACCGTAGCCGTCACCCCATGCCTTCTCCAGGCTGGTCTCGCCTGGCTCAAGACGGGCCAGTGGATAGTCTATAATGTCCAGTACCGCGCCGGTCTCGCCGTCGCAGTAAACCAGAAACTCCTTGCCCACACACATGAACCAGTTCGTGCCGCCACCCGTGGCTGCACGGTAGTTTGTCCAGTTCGTGCCGTTCTTGCCATCGGCACCGATGGTGTAGACGCTGCCGTCGGCCATGTGGATGGACGAACCCTCCTCCAGTCGCATCAGCACCTCGGCCTTGCCGTCCAGGTTCCAGTCATAGCCTACGATATTCTGCTCGTTGTTCTGGAAATCACCCATGTTCGGGCCGCAGTTCACCCACCACAGACGCTTGCCATCCTGCTGCAGGATCTCGAAGATGCTGTACTCACCCGTCACCTTGCCGTTCACTGTGGGGCCGGCCTTGGGATAGGACTGCTGCATCTCGCTCAGGTTGTCAAACTTCATCAGGATATCAACCTCGCCGTCACCGTTCACGTCGGCACAGCAGGCATCATTGGGCACCAGCGTACTGGCAATGCCCTCATGGGTCAGTCTGATTTCCTTGTAACTGTCGCTCCATACCGTGGCAGGCTTGCAGGCCTCCTGCTCCACGCCCCGTACCACGGCCCTTACCGTGTAGGTGCTGGTGGTCTTGCCGGCATTGTCCTTGTAGTTTGACACTGTAAGCGGCTCGGCGTTCAGTTTCTCTCCGTCACGGTAGACGTTGTAGGTTACGTCATAGTATTCCTCGCCGGGGATACGCCAGCTCAGGAAGGTGCCCGTGCCGGACTTCATGGCCACAAGGCCACGGTCCAGCTTGTCTGTCACGCGCTGGGCCTGAACGGGACTGCCGCCAAAAAGCATGGCTGCCGCCAGGGCAAAAAGACTTTTCTTGATCATGTGTGTATGTTTTGGTGGTTTTGATTGTTGCTATGTCAGAGCAGTTCGGGGAGCTGGAACAGACGGGTTCCGTTGCTGCCCTTGATCAGTATGGTGTAGCCTTCCAGCGGCTGCCTGGCCAGGCAGTCCTTCACCTCCTCCACGGAGGCGAATACCCGTACGTTGTCACTGTCGGAGGCAACCTGCCTGAACTCGTTGCCCACAAGCCAGATCTTCTCCAGTCCTGCCTGTGGCAGACGGTCTGCAATCTTCTGATGCTCCTTCTGGCTGTCGGCACCCAGTTCGCGCATCTCGCCCAGGATGACCATCTTGTGCGGGGCTTCCACAAAATCAAAATTCTCCAGGGCGGCTGCCATGCTGGTTGGATTTGCGTTGTAGGCATCCACGATGAGGCTGTTCCTCTCTGTCTTGCGCAGCTCACTACGGCTGTTTGTGGGCTGGTATTGCTCCAGGGCCGCATCAATGTCTTTCGTGTCAACCCCGAAGTACAGACCTACACTCACGGCCGCACGTATGTTGGCGATGTTGTAAGCCCCGATGAGGTGGGTCTGGACGGTGTGCCAGGGACTCTCGTCATCCTCGCGCCACTGGACCTGCAGGAATGGATTGATCTCCGAGACGCGCCCCTCAACGTAGGGCAGCAGCGTGTCAAACAGCTGCAGGCCAGCCTGGCGTCCCATGCTCATCAGATCGTCATCAAAGGCGTTGATGAAGGCCTGCTTGCCTCTGGCTGCCAGGTCGGCATACAACTCCCCCTTCGTGGCCTTCACACCCTCGAACGAACCGAATCCCTCCAGATGGGCACGGCCGACATTGGTGATGAGTCCATGGTCAGCCTTCACCAGGCTGCAGAGGAATGCAATCTCGCCGGGGTGGTTGGCACCGGTCTCGATGACGGCCATCTCGTGTTCGGGACGGATGCGCAGCAGGGTGAGGGGTACTCCGATGTGGTTGTTCAGGTTGCCCTGTGTGAAGAGCGTGCTGAACTTCCTGCCCAGGACGGCGCTGACCAGCTCCTTGGTCGTGGTCTTGCCGTTCGTTCCCGTTATCTGCAGGACGGGTATGCCGAGCTGGCTGCGATGGTAGGCCGCCAGTTGCTGGAGGGATTCCAGGGCATCCCGGACCAGGATGTACCGTCCGTCCCCTTCGGGAGCAAACTGTTCCTCGTCAATGACTGCATAGGCACAACCCTTTTCCAGGGCGTCATGCGCAAAGGCGTTTCCGTCAAACGACGCCCCTTTCAGGGCAAAGAAAATGCTCCCTTCCGGGCAGTTGCGCGTGTCGGTGGTAACTATGGGATGCTGCAGGTATATCTGGTAAAGCTCTTGTGTTTCCATGTCGTTGTTGATTGCTGTTTGTGTTGCAAGCCTGTAAAAAGCGTTGCATCATAATATAATAATGTGGGGCAAAGGTACAAAAAAAATGCTCATGCCTACAAATATCGCAGACAAAATGTTGCTTAGAGCCGAAAAAAGGTGTAACTTTGTACGCATAATCAACGCTCAAGACACTTCAAGGCGCATGCCTGTATTTTCGCGACCATGATGAAACTTCCTCCATATACCATCAATATCAAGGGCAAACTGATGGATTTGTCCGAACCCCGGGTGATGGGAATCCTGAACGTCACCCCGGACTCCTTCTATAGCGGCAGCCGGATGCAGACCGAAGAGGAGGTGGCCCGTCGTGCGCGGCAGATTGTCCAGGAGGGAGGCAGCATGATTGACGTGGGAGCCTACAGTTCGCGTCCCGGAGCCGCAGATGTCAGTCCGGAGGAAGAGATTGAGCGCCTGACTCGTGCCTTGCAGGTGATTCGCGATGTCTGTCCGGATATCCCGGTCAGTGTGGACACATTCCGCGCCGAGGTGGCCCGCATCTGTGTGGAGGAACTGGGTGCCGACATCATCAATGATATTTCCGGCGGACAGCTGGACGACCAGATGTTCCCCACCGTGGCCCGCCTGAACGTCCCTTACATTCTTATGCACATGAGGGGCAATCCCCAGAATATGCAGCAACAGACGGACTACGATGACGTTACGGCCGAGGTGCTGCGCTATTTCGGTGAGAAGGTGGACATCCTCCATGGCATGGGTGTGAAGGACATCATCCTGGATCCCGGATACGGATTTGCCAAGACGCTGGAGCAGAACTACCAGCTGCTCTCCCGGCAGCACATCCTGCAGGTGCTGGACCTTCCCATACTGGTGGGAGTCAGTCGGAAATCCATGATCTGCAAGGTCCTGGGATGCACACCTGCCGATGCCCTGAACGGCACTACCGCCCTACACGTCCTGGCACTGCAGCAGGGAACCCACATCCTTCGTGTGCATGATGTCAAGGCGGCCGTCGAGGCAGTCCGGATTGTCCAGTGCCTGGCGACCAACACCTGACTTTCACCTCTCTGAAATTTCCAACCTTCAACTTCCCATTCAACCCCATTCACACCGTGCCATTCGATATTTACATAAAAGATATCATAGATGTCCTGCTGACAACCATCATCCTGTTCAATATCTACAAGGTGATGAGCCAGACCCGCTCCCTGCGTATCTTTACCGGCATCTTCGTCTTTGTGACGGCCTGGATCCTGGTGTCCAAGGTCTTTGAAATGAAACTGCTTGGCGGCATCATGGACCAGTTGGTCAATGTGGGAGCCATAGCCATCATCGTACTGTTCCAGAAGGAGATACGCGGCTTCCTCTATAACATCGGCGTGCACAATGCCCTGGGTCGCCTGGTACACTATTTCCGCAACGAAAAGACCGAGGAAAAGCACCACCGCTATTCCCATGACATCGTCTCTCCCATCACCATGGCCTGCATGAGCATGAGCAGACAGAAGGTGGGAGCCCTTATTGTGGTGCGCAATGACACGCCACTGGGCGAATACGCCTCGTCCGGCGAACGCCTGGATGCCAAGATCAGCCAGCGCCTCATCGAGAACATCTTCTTCAAGAACAGTCCCCTGCACGACGGAGCGATGATCATCAAGAATGACCGCATCGTCTCCGCAGCCTGCATCCTGCCCACCTCCCATGACCTGGACATACCCAAGGAATTCGGTTTGCGTCACCGTGCTGCCCGTGGCATTAGCGCCGAGAGCGATGCCCTGGCCATCGTGGTGAGCGAGGAGACCGGACACATCACCCTGGCCTACAAGAACCGCTTCCAGGCAAACGTCTCCAAGGAGATACTGGAAGAAGCCCTGTTGCGTGGAGGCTTTGAGGACTGACGAACCTGGCCCAACAGCCGTCTAACCGATAAGCGAAGCGACCGTATGACAGTCCAGCCTGATAACCTTAAAAACCTAAATATACAACAATGACATTGATGGAAAAAATCATCGCTCGTGCCCAGAGCAACAAGCAGCGCATTGTGTTGCCCGAGAGCCTGGAGGAGCGTACCCTGACCGCCGCCGACAAGTCGCTGGCCGATGGTCTGGCAGAGATCATCCTCATCGGTAATCCCGACGAGATCATGGCACTTGGTGCCAAGTTAGGCCTGACCCATCTGGACAAGGCCATCATCATTGACCCAGCTACCAGCGAGAAGACAGAGGAGTATGCCCAGCTGCTCTTCCAGCTCCGCCAGAAGAAGGGCATGACCATCGAGAAGGCACGCCAGCAGGTGCTGGACCCCCTCTATTTCGGCTGTCTCATCATCAAGAGCGGCGATGCTGACGGACAGATCAGCGGTGCCCTCTCCACCACCGGTGACACCCTGCGTCCCGCCCTCCAGATCATCAAGTGCGCCCCCGGCACCTCCTGTGTCAGCGGTGCCATGCTGCTCATCACCGATGCCAGGCAGTACGGTGAGGATGGCGTACTCGTGGTAGGCGACGTGGCCGTGACTCCCATGCCCGATGCAGCCCAGCTGGCCCAGATTGCCGTTTGTACCGCCCAGACCGCCAAGTCCGTTGCCGGCTTTGACGAGCCCCGCGTGGCCATGCTCAGCTTCTCCACCAAGGGAAGTGCCAAGCACGAGGTGGTGGACAAGGTGGTTGAGGCCACCCGTCTGGCCAAGGAACTCGCACCCGACCTGAAGATCGACGGCGAACTCCAGGCTGACGCCGCCCTCGTTCCCTCCGTAGGTGAGAAGAAGGCTCCAGGCAGTGCCATCGCCGGCCACGCCAACACCCTCGTATTCCCCTGCCTCGAAGTGGGTAATATCGGCTACAAACTCGTTCAGCGTCTGGCTGGTGCCGATGCCATCGGCCCCATCCTTCAGGGTATCGCCCGTCCCGTCAACGACCTCAGCCGTGGCTGCTCCGTAGATGACATCTACAAGATGGTCGCCATCACCGCCTGCCAGGCAATGGATGCCAAGTAATTCACTTTTCACTTAAAATCATGAAAATTTTAGTACTGAACTGCGGCAGCTCGTCAATCAAGTATGCCCTCTATAACATGGATGACCAGAGCGTCATCACCAGTGGTGGTATCGAGAAGATCGGTCTGCCCGATTCATTCATCAACGTCAAGCTCAACGGCCAGAAGCACAAGATGGAGCGCCCCATCGCCGAGCATACAGCCGGTGTACAGTGGATTTTCGAGGTCCTGACCAGCGGCGAGTATGCCGTGCTGGGTAGCCTCAAGGAGTTGGATGCCGTAGGCCATCGTATGGTACACGGCGGCGAGAAGTTCAACAAGAGCGTGCTCCTCACTCCCGAGGTCATGGCCGCCTTTGAGGCCTGCAACGACCTGGCTCCCCTGCACAATCCCGCCAACATCAAGGGTGTCAATGCCGTCAGCGCCCTGCTGCCCGAGATTCCCCAGGTTGGCGTGTTCGATACCGCCTTCCACCAGACCATGCCCGACTATGCCTACATGTACGCTCTTCCCTATGAGCTCTACAGCAAGTACGGCGTGCGTCGCTACGGCTTCCACGGAACCAGCCACCGTTATGTCAGCCAGCGTGTCTGCGAGTTCCTGGGCATACAGCCCGAGGGCAAGAAGATCATCACCTGCCACATCGGAAACGGTGCCTCCATCGCAGCCGTGAAGGATGGCAAGTGCGTGGACACCTCCATGGGTCTCACTCCCCTTGAAGGACTCATCATGGGTACCCGTTCCGGTGACATCGACGCCGGTGCAGTGACCTTCCTGATGGACAAGCTCAACCTGGACACCAAGGGCATCAGCAACCTGCTCAACAAGCAGTCAGGCCTGGCCGGTGTGAGCGAGGGCTCAAGCGACTTCCGCGACATCCTGGCCGGCATCGCCGCCGGCAACGACAAGGCACGCCTGGCCAAGGAGATGTACACCTACCGCATCAAGAAGTACATCGGACAGTACGCTGCTGCCATGGGTGGTGTGGACATCATCCTCTTCACCGGTGGTGCCGGTGAGAACCAGTGGGAGGTACGCGAGGGTGCCACCGCCGGATTGGAGTACATGGGCGTCAAGATGGATGCCGAAAAGAACAAGGCTTGCCGTGCCACCGAGGCCATCCTTTCTGCCGATGACAGCAAGGTAACCGTCTGCTGCATCCCCACCGACGAGGAACTGATGATTGCCCTTGATACCAAGGCGCTGGTTTAAAGCCAAAGCGACAGCGCGATTAAGCCCCGTCGACCGTACGATTTCATCTGATCGTGCAGCCGACGGGGCTTTGTTGTATAGAGGGGATGAATGTAGGTGTGGCGGATTGTCACAGCTAACGCACGAACTTCCGTCCGCCCCGGATGGCAATGTGGGAGTGACCTGGGGACACCTGACGGCCGGCGAGGTCGTAGGTGCCGGGACGGAAGATGAGTGGGTGGTCTGCGGGGATGAGGCTCAGGGAGGTAGCTTCCTCACTGGTGAGGGAGTGGATTTCGATGGCAGAGAGCTGGATGTCATCGGTGGCATCCATGCGTGTGAACTGAATCTCGTACTCGCCCCAGTTGTCCTTTACTTCAAAGAAAAGGGTGTGACTGGGGGTAATGGTGACGGTGTCGCGCAGGATGACCTTGGAACCACCGGAGATGCGGCGCAGACGGACGGCAATCTGCTTGCCCTCCTCGCCCTGGGTATTGAAGGAGAGTTTGTACTGGCCGGCAGCGAGCTGCAGGGAGGGGTAGACGTTCTGGTTGGCGTCGGTCTTCTGCGTGCCGCCGAACTTGGCCAGGGTCTTTCCGGAGTTGATCGTCCAGCCGAAGTCCTTGGCCGGGAAGCCCTCAGCGTCGATGCCTGGACGCCACTTCAGGGTGCTGTCGCACTTGCTGTCCAGGGTGTACTTGCTCAGGAATTTCCACATTGTTTCGGCAGAGTTGCCGTCCTCGGTGTTGGCCGTCCAGTCGTTGTGCCCCATGCCGTCCACCTCATAGCTGATGTAGGGGAAGCCACCCTCGGTCGCTGCATAGGTGCTCTTGGTGTACTTGCCGCTGACAGTCCTGACGGTGGGGATGGGATGGGCTCCGCAACGGGCAATCATGTTGGCACGGATGGTGGGGTAGAGTGCATAGCGCACGAAGTCGTCAGCCTTGCCGTGGATGTGCAGGAAGGGTACGGGACGATGTCCGGTGGTGTGGAGGTGGAACTCGTTGATGGGGTAGCCACTGATGGCGGCAAAGGCGGCGAAAATGTCGCTGCACTGGTCGGCCATCGTGTAGGTCATCATGCCACCGTTGGAGAATCCGCAGCAGTAGATGCGCTTGCGGTTGACGGTATAGCGACTGTTGATGTCTTCGATGACGGCCTTGAAGAACTCCACGTCCTTGCTGGTCTTCGCATCGCCGCTGGCATGCCAGCCGGGCACGCTGCCACCGAAGACGGGAAAGAAGAATGTCTCACCCTGGAGATAGGCCACGATGCAGCCGTTCTGGTCGGCTATGCCGTTCATGTTGGGCTGCTGTCCCTCGCAGTTGCCACCTGTGCCATGCAGGGCAAAGATGAGCGGTGCGCTGGCCTTCACGTTGTTGGGAACATAGAGGCGGTATTTGCGTGTCTCGTTACCCACCTTGATGTCAATGGTCTGGTTGAACCTGGCTGCGCTGACGAACAGGGTGCAGCAAAACAGTATTGATATGAGAATCAGTTGTTTCATAGGTAGTTGGGGTGGGTGTTCTGTGTGGAATGGGC
Source organism: Bacteroidaceae bacterium (assembly GCA_045599425.1). Taxonomy (GTDB): domain Bacteria; phylum Bacteroidota; class Bacteroidia; order Bacteroidales; family Bacteroidaceae; genus Physcousia. Next base: position 20,413 of record JAZRVZ010000064.1, read on the forward strand.
AGGACTTACTTCAGGGAGTGGTAGAGTTGGGTAAAGGTGATGGCAAGGTTCAGGGAAGGTACCCATCCCATGTCGCTGGAGAAGTGCGTCATGCTGAAATAGGGCTTGAAACGAAGGATGGTGGCATTGTACTGGTTGCCGCCTTCCATGCCGCCCAGCCAGAACTTGCGGTGAAGCATGATGTCTGTCATCAGACCGATTCCCAGTGAGATGCCGGTATTTTCCAGTCGGTCATCCTTCCTGGAATGCTGGAACTGAGGGTCCTTCTGGCCTCCGGAATAGTTGCGGTAGCCCAGGCCCGCGAATGGAGTCAGTTGCAGGCGACCGCTGCGCTTGGCCTGATAGCCATACACGAATTTGATCTCCCCGACCATCAGTCTTTCGTCTTCCTGTATCGTACCCTCGTTGGTAACGATGGCCTTACGGCATTTGCACAGAGCATCCATGGACATGTCAAGGCCGAAGAGGGAATGTTTGTGAAGAATGCCCAGCCCCAGGTTGAAGCCGATGGGTGCGGAGGAGACGTAGGCGGTGGAGGGCAGGTGGGCATCAAGTCCCAGGTCGTAGTATAATCCGATGCCGGGCTTCAGGGTTCTGGCGTATTCGGCGGGGGCGAACTCAGTGTGTGCGAGCTCATCGCGTACGTCGGCGGCAAAGCGCTCCACGGCCTGCTGGTTCTTGCAGCTGTCCGAAAGGTTTTTTTCCTGTCGCAGACGTTTGTCGAACATGCGACTGTAGTAATCATGAATCTCGTCCATCGAGGCATCGTTGCTCAGGGCATGGTCTATGGCTGCCTTTCGGCTCTGTAATTCCCATAGGTCAAAACTTGCCTGGAGGAACTGCAGCATGGTTTCGTCACGGCGCGAGGGGCGTACCCAACATTCCTCGGCATTGAGGTAGGTGTCGTAGGCGGGGTATTCATAGACGATGCCGTCGATCTTCCTTCTCTGGTTGACGGGGCGTGCCATGACGCGTATCTGATAGGCCAGGGTGTCCTGGTCCGGCTCCTCGCCACGGAAGTCCTTCCACGTTAGCTCGTGGCCCTTCCACGGAATGAGGGTCTTTGAGTATTGTGCCGACTGCCTCCCAGGCGCAGCGCTGTTGTGCTGTGCCTGGGATTCGAGCGTGAATAGCCATGAAAAGGACATGGCAAGGATGACTTTTTTCATGTATGTATCGTGGCTTGCGATTCTTTACTTGAACAGGAGTAGTGCGATTCGGGTGAGGTAGTCGCGGCAGTTCATCCAGGTGTGACCGCCCTCGGGATTATAGAAGGTGTGGGGGAAGTTCTGCTCCGTCAGGTAACTGTCAAGACCCTGTGAGGCTTGCAGCAGGAAGTCACTCTTGCCCGTGCCGAGCCAGAATAGTCTGAGATTCTTCTTCACGGTGGCAAGGGGCTGGTAGGTGCCGTTCTCGAAGTTCGTCTTGTACTCGTCACCGAAGATGGCGGGAGCAAAGGCACATACCCACTTGAACTTGTCGGTGTTGGCCAGACCGCATGCCATCGTTTCGCGACCACCCAGCGAGAAGCCTGCGATGGCACGGTTCTGGGCATCGGTCAGCACGTTGTAGTTCTTCTCCACGTAGGGCATGATGTCCTTCAGGATCTCGTTGACGAATCCATCGGTTGCCATCACGTTCATGTCGGCCTGCTTGCCCAGGATCTGCATCTCGGGACGGGGATTGGCGTAGGGCATCACCACGATCATGCGCTTGGCCTTGCCCTGCGCGATGAGGTTGTCCAGGATGATGTTCATCTTTCCTGCCTTGAACCATGTCTCGTAGGTGTCCGTCATACCATGAATCAGGTATAGCACGGGCAGTTTCTCCTTGCCTTTGGGATTATAGCCGGCTGGGGTGTAGACACACATCGGGCGGTCGAAGCCGTAGGTCGTGGAGGTGTACCAACGGTAGCTTACCTGACCGTGAGGCACATTCTGCAGGTCCTGTACGGAGGGCGTCTTGCCAGGCACATCCACGAGGTTCAGCTTGAAGTTCTCGTTGGGGAAGATGTTCATGTTGTTATTGTCGTTCACTTGCGTGCCATCCACGATGAAGGAATAGGGGTACATGTCAGGACGGTCGGGGGTGACGGTGATGCTCCATACGCCCTTGTCATCGCGGGTCATGGTCTTCTTCTCGCTGAACATCTGGCAGTCCAGCTCCACCTTCTGGGCGGTCTCGTCGCGGAAGCGGAAGGTGACAGAGCCGTCCTCGTTGACCTCGGGCGAGTTGACACCGGCGGGGAAGAGGCGTGCCATGACGGCAGGTGTGAGTCGCTGCTCCTCCTGGGCGGCATCCTTCTTCTCGCTTACGGGAGGCTGCTGTGCAGGCATGTTGGCATAGGGATCCTTGCCCTCCTGGAAGAGCAGGCGCAGCGACTTGTCAAGGAAGTAGCGCGCGTTCATCCAGGTGTGACCGAACTTGTCGGTTGTGAACTCCTTGCGGTTCCTGATGCCCTTCTGGTCCAGGAAGTCCATGTACTCCTTGGCATTGCCGTAGAGGAAATCATCCGTGCCCACGCCCAGCCAGAAGAGGTGAATCTTCTTGTTCGTGTCGGCAGCGTTGTCGTAGACACCGGGGATGGCAGTCGAGGTGAAGGAACTGTAGGAACAGAGCCAGGAGAACTTGTCGAGGTTGGACAGTCCGATGCTCAGTCCCTGGTTGCCACCACGCGAGAAGCCGCCGATGGCACGATGGTCACGGTCGGCCAGGGTGCGGTAGTTCTGCTCGATGAAGGGCATGAGGTCCTTTACCAGGTCACCTCCGAAGAGGTCACCCATACCCATGTTCATGCCACCCATGCCAAAGCCACCCTTGGGTGCGGGCAGCAGTTTTGAGGGATTGCCGTAGGGCAGCACCACAATCATCTCCTTGGCAGCACCCTCGGCAATGAGGTTGTCCAGGATATGGTTCACACGACCCACCTTGAAGTACACCTCCTCGGTGTCCGTGGTGCCCGAGATGAGGTACATCACAGGGTACTTCTTCGTGGGGTTCTGGTAGTAGGTTGGGGGAGTGTAGACAATGGCATTGGCGCTGATGCCCAGTGTCTTGGAGGAATATGTGCGATACTCCACGGCTCCGTGAGGCACGTTGCGTACCTCGTGGATGAGCGAGTTGTCGGGGGAATGCATCTCCAGCAGACTGTTCTTGAAACCTTCGTTGGGGAACCAGTAGGGGTTGTTGGGATCCATGACCTGATTGCCGTCCACGACGTAGCAATAGGGATAGATGTCGCGCTTGGCCGGACCGAGGGTCAGCGACCATAGGCCACCCTCCTCCTTCTTCATTTCGTGACGGCCGGCAAACTGTACGTCCACCTCCACCTTCTTCGCGTTGGGGTTCTGATAGGTGAATGTCACGGTGTTGTCTGCATTGACTACAGGGGCGGATGCACCGCGGCGCATGCCTCCCATGCCTCCTGGCTGTGCCTGCAAGCCAAGGCTGAGGCACAATGTGCTGATGAATACGGCAAGTTTCTTCATGGGGTTGTTTCGTTTTTTCGGTTAAACGTTTACACGATGTTTCGATAGATGGAGACTTCGATATCTCGGTTGCCCGATGTCCCGGTTCTCGGTCATGCAGAGCGGGTGTAAAGGAAGGATACCGTCCCGATGCCCGTTCGTAAGGCAAAGTTAGTATCTTTTCTTTACACCCGCAAATATATTCGCAGAAATGTACGAGGAATATCGTGTTAAGTACGGATTATCGTGCCATCTTGTAGATGTTGACCATATCCTCGCGTGTCAGTACCTTCAGGCAGCCGGCGGTGTTCTTGCCGTAGTTGCTGCACTTGTCGGCCATCTCCTCGATCTCAGCGTCGGTGATCTCCTTGCCGATGAGGTCGTGGATGTTGGTGGGCATGCCGATGGAGCGATAGAACTCCTCCATCTTCTCGATGCCGCGCAGGGCGGTGCCCATGGTGTCGTTGAAGTCGTTCTGCACGCCCAGCACGTTCACGGCGAAACGGGCAAAGCGGGTGGGATTCTCGTTGATGACGTAGCGTGCCCAACTGCCCCAGAGCGCAGCCAGACCGGCGCCGTGCGATACGTCGAACATACCACTCAGCTCATGCTCCAGCATGTGGGTGGCCCAGTCGCCCGAGGTGCCGCAACCCGTCAGGTCGTTGTGCATCAGCGAACCGGCCCACATCAGCTGGGCGCGATGGCGGTAGTTCTCAGGCTCCTTCAGCACGATCTTCACGCTGTTCATCACGGTGCGGAAGCTGGCCTCGGCAATGTTGTCCGTGATGTCCATGTCGTCATCCTTCGAGAAGAAACGCTCCTGGGTGTGCATCATCATATCCACCGCGCCACAGGCAGTCTGCCAGGCAGGCAGGGTGTAGGTCAGGACGGGGTTCATGATGGCAAACTTGCAGCGGAACTCGTCGATGCAGTAGTCCTTCTTCAGACCGCCCTCGTCGTTGGTGATCACACTGCCGTCGCTCATCTCGCTGCCGGCAGCGGGAATGGTCAGCACGCAGGAGGTGGGCAGACACTCCTTGTTGAAACACTTGCGGGTGTAGAAGTCCCATACGTCGCCCTCGTAGGGTACGCCTACGCTGATGGCCTTCATGGAGTCGATGACGCTGCCGCCGCCCACGGCCAGCAGGAAGTCGATGCCCTCCCTGCGGCAGAGTTCGATGCCTTCACGAACCAGGCTGACGCGGGGGTTGGGCACAACGCCACCTAATTTAATATATGCGATGCCCTCGGCCTCCAGCGACTGGCACACGCGATCCAGCAGACCGCTCTTCTCTGCGCTCTTGCCGCCATAGTGAACCAGCACCTTCGTGCCGCCGAACTTCTTTACCATCTTGCCCGTCTGCAGTTCTGCCTCGGGACCGAACACCACGTGTGTGGGTGCATAATACTTGAAAGCTTGCATGATGTTTTTTTTGTTGATTGTTAGTGGGTTAATATTTTCGGTTCATAGGTGAGGAACACCTGGTAGTCACCCTGACCGGTTATCGTAAAAGAGGTTCCTGTGGCAGCATTCAGCGTACCTTGCCACCAGGATGTGAAATCAGACAAAGGGTAGCGGAGCCCTTCTGCCTTCAGTCCCTTGGCTCCGAAACTGATGATGCTGACCTGAGTCTCTGGCAGACATTCGGCCTGGAACTGGTCATGGCAGGGGATGAACACCCCATGGTCGGTGTACATCCTGACCTCAAGCCCCATCCTCATGTAATCCAGCAGAAGGGAGATGTTGCCCAGCGTGTGGTCCTCGCGCTTACCCGTGGCACCCAGATAGGCAATGCTCCGTGCCCCGTGTTCCAGGGCGTAGCGTGTGGCTTTGGTCTGGTCGTTGGTCTCCTGCTCGGGGATGCGGCGGATGATGTCCGCGTACAGCCTCTCGATGCCCGTAGGCAACGAGTCGCCATCTCCCACAATGCGCCAGGGAGCCCTGCCTTCCCGCACCGCGTATTCCCCGGCAGCTCCGTCGCAACAGATGATGCGCGCCCCTCCCCTCAACAGTTGGAGTGGGACGGGGTGGGAGGGATAATCACCTCCACCCAGAATGACAGTATCGGGCATGAAATCCATGACGTATGCTAAAACCATGCAAATATAGCAAACTTTCCCGAATTGGACAACAAATAAGTTGAAAGTTAAGTTAAAAGTTAAAAGTGAAGAGTGAAAAGTACGGAATGCCCTGCCTGCAGTATTCCCAAATGGCAAAGTCTATACGTACTTTTCACTTTTCGTTTTTCACAATTCACTTATCTTCCGCTTCCATTCCCGGTAGCCGAAGACGGCGATGATGGTATAAAGTCCATAGAGAGCGGCATAGAAGTACACCTCTTTATATATATAGAGATCAAGGCAGACGGCATCGACCACGATCCATGCCCACCACTGTTCCAGCCATTTCCGGGCCAGCATCCACATACCCACGATGCTCAGGGCCGTGGTGAAACTGTCCCACCAAGGCACATTGCTGTCGGTATAGTTCACCAGCACCCAACCAATGAGTACAAAGCAGACGGCAAAGGTGAGCAGCAGGACGGGATACATACGGCGAGGCGTCAGGGTGATGGGCAGATCCCCCTCAGCCCTATTCCTGTCTGACACTCCGTACCTCCACACCCACCATCCGTAGAGGGCTGCCAGCAGGTAGTATATATTGATGCCGAAATCGGCATAGAGGCCGGCATTCCAATAGACGAACAGGCTGATAGCAGGCATGATGATGCCCGCTATCCAAACCTTCATGTCCGCCTTGTACTCGTAGTAGAGATAGACGATGCCTACCACGGTGCCGAGTATCTCAAGAAACATATCCATAATGCTAAAGTACTCTTCACTTTTCACTTTTCATTTTTCGCTTTTGAGGCTTAGCCTCTGGCCCGCTCCCGCTCGGCAGAGTTGCACTCTGCTTTCGCTTACTTGCGGCCTTCGCTTAGAAGCGAAGCGTCACGTGTCCCATCAAGGTGAAACCGGCTGAGGGAACGTAGCCGATCTCCGTGTATCGGTTGCCCTCGGGATTGCCGCCGCTGGCATAGATGGCACTGTACACCCATCCTGCCGCAGCATAGTGGGCATTGAAGATGTTGTTCAGGTCCAGGCCGAAGATGGTTTCCTTCAGGCCCTTCTCGCAGCCCTTCAGGCGGTAGCTCAGGTTGATGTCGGTACGGGTGAAGGCATCGAGCGAACGCTGCTTGCACTCGGTGTTGTCCAGGTACTGGCGACCTACGTAGCCGGTGTGCCAGGTGGCCTTGAAGCCCTTCCACATGAAGTCGGCAAAACCATTCAGCATGACGCCGGGCGAGAAGGCCAGGGTGCTGTTGTCATAGTGAACGATCTGCTCGCCGTTGTCCCAGTCCTCCACGACCTCGTCAAAGTCCTTCACCTTGTTCTGGCTCAGGGCCGCATTCGCCTCCAGGTTCAGCCAGCTGAGGGGACGCACGCCCGCCGTCAGCTCCACGCCGGCACGGTAGCTGTCCTTGATATTGGTGGTGAGGTTCTCACCGATGTCACTCTTCAGACCCGTCTGTACGAACTGGTTCTTGTACCTCATATAATAAAGGTTCGCGCCTGCGTGCCAGATGCTGCCGTTGTAGTTGTAGCCTGCCTCGAAGTCGTTCACGCGCTCAGCCTCGGGGGCAGGATAGCTGCCGTTGTCGGTGAAGTTGTTGCGCTCGGGCTCACGGTTGCCCATGGCCCACGAAGCGTATGCCTGGTGGCCGTTCTTGTGATAGCTCAGACCAGCCTTGGGATTCAGGAAGTTATATCCCTCTTTGATGTACAGCTGCTGGTTGCTGTAGGTGCCATCGGCGTTGGCATAGAACTTGTCGTTGATACCGTTGGTGTAGTAGTCCACGCGACGGTACTGCAGGTCGCCGAAGAGGTCGAAGCTGCCGGTCACATGGTATATGCCCTTGATGTAGGCGCTGAAGTCATCCTTCGTGGCATCGCTGTCATAATAGGTATAGCGACCGTTCTTCATGATGGCCTGGCGCAGCTCGTCGTTCTTGATGTAGGTGAGGCGGCCGAAGTGGTTGGCATTGAAGATCTGCGAGGAGAGACCCGAGATGACGTTCCACTTCTCGCTCTTGTAGCTGGCACTCCAGATGAGGCCCATGGCATTCTGCTCCAGACCCTTCTGGCGCACGAAGTCGGTCTTCTTCAGCGTACTGCCGTCAGAGAGGGTGTAGTTGGCCAGACCGAACTTCGAGAGCTTGTTGTTCGAGCGGAACTCGTCGTAGTAGCCATAGCCGTAGGTGTAGTGCAGGGCTGCGCTGGTGCTCCAGTGCTCATCGATGTCGTATGCCAGCGACAGGATGTTGTGGTTCTGGTTGAAGTTGTCGGTAGTGCGGGCCCACTTGGTGCCGTCGGCCATCTCGTAGCGGCCGAAGCCCTTCGAGGGGTCGTAGGCATCGTTCATGTACTCGTAGAGGGAGTTGTACTTGTCCATGCCGGCCTTGTAGATGTCCTTGTAGCCGAAGATGCCGGTACCCATGCCGCCGTAGTTCCAGTCCAGGAGGTCGCCTGTATCGATACCGTTCCACGCCTGACCGGTATGCTCGTAGTTGCCGATGTTCTTGTAGCTCAGCACCAGGTTGCGGGCGTTGTTCATCCAGGTCAGGCCGGCATAGTAGCTACCTGAATTACCGTCCGTTCCGTGTACGTAGCCATCCGTTCCGGTATGATGGTAGGCGGCATCCACCACGAGGTGGTTCCACAGCAGTCCGCTTGAGAGCGATCCGCCCACGTTGTAGGTGTTGTAGCTGCCATAGTTGCCACTGATCTCCAGCGAGGGCTTCAGGCTGGGAGCCTTGCTGTTCAGGGCCACCGTACCGCCGAAGGCACCGTCGCCATTGGTACTCGTACCTACACCGCGCTGTATCTGTGCGCTGCCCAGTAGCGAGGCATAGCTGTTCATATTGGCCCAGAAGACACACTGGTCCTCGGGAGAGTTCAGGGGCACTCCGTCCAGGGTCACATTGATGCGGCTGTCGGCAGCACCACGGATACGCATGTAGGCGGTACCGGTACCCAGACCGTTCTCGCCCCAGCCCATCACACCGGGTGTACGGCTGAAGAGCATGGGCAACTCCTGACCCGTACGGCCAAACTCCTCAAGGGTGGTCTTGCCCACGTTCGTTACGGCGAATGGTGCATACTTGGGCGCACGCACGGCGCTCACCACCAGTTCCTGCATTTTTCTGACTTTGGTTGTGTCCTTCTCCTCCTGAGTCTGGGCACAAAGCGTTCCTGCCACACCCAGTGCGAGTGCAGCAATAGCATACTTCTTGTTCATTTTGTGTTGATAATAAGTTTGTTCATTCTCTCTACGCCGGCATTACCCGGTTCAGATCTTAGGGTATGTTCTCAGCGCCCCAAAAAGAGGCGCACCCCTGATAACGACTGCAAAGATACGAATAAGTGAGCGAAATACCAAATTTATTTGAGTATTTCCGAACCGATTGAGCAGCGAGAGTAATGAAAAAGCTTGCTTTTAATCATTACCGAGTCGTGAGAGAGGAAGACGAAGTCAGTATGAGAGTACCTTCGACCGAAGGTCAAAGTTACGAATAAGCGAGTGAAAAACCAAATAAAAAGTCTTTTTTGCGTTTCCTTGCCTGAACATTTGCCTTGCACCATTGCTTTTACGTACTTCTGGCCGGAATACAGTCCATTACTTATTGAGTAAGTGAAGACTATTGCCGAGAAAAAGTGACGGTTCTCCTATTGTTTTCATGATTACTTGTTGATAAACTTTTTACCCTCCTTGATATACATCGGGAACAAAACAGGGGCACTGCTTGACAACTTTATAATAGACAAGAAACGCCTATACCAGTAAGTATAGCAATGGTGAAACTTGCGAGTGTTCCTATCAACACATATTCTGTTGTGCGGATTTCCTTTGCCTTATTCAGCTCGCCAAAACGGAAGACGGACTTTGCTGCCAACAAGAAACCTACTCCTTCCATACTGCCAACGAGAACAAACGTGAGTATCAAGATCCGTTCTATATAACCAATCCACTGTCCTGCATTAGGCAGACTCTGCGCGTTTGGCGAGGCAGGTGTCCACTTCTCGAGAAAAATACTCAAGAGAATGGATGATGGTTTTAGTATCAGGATGTATGCCAAAGCAATTAACCATACCTTGGCAGGTTGAATACCTATGGTAAAGTCTATTGTGCCATCTGCACCAAAAAGATTCCACCAAAGAAACACTATAACACCAATGTGGCAAAGCTGATCGGCAAGGAATGTGGTAAGCGAGGCCTTTACATACTTGTATTTTGTAATGTCAATAATGAGATGAGTAACAAATATAACTATCGGAATAAGCCAACAAGACCACTCTGCCACAAGAAGATATGCAATAACACCATGAATTGCTGCATGAATTATCTGAAACAATATACCTGTTATCCCCGCTTTCCTCTTTCCTCTGTTTATCCAATTAGTTTGCAATGCGAAATCAGAAATGAAATGGGCACAAAGAAGTTTTATCAAAACAATGAACGCCTCCATATTAATGCTTGATGAATTGTGAAATTTGCAGTTTATTATATTCTATATAGTCCAGGATCAACTGGATTCTGGCAGATGTCCAATGTGAGTTGAAGTTCTGCTTTGTCAATCCTAAGTCTGCCGCCATATCTTTCTGAGTCTTAGGAAACAGCAGTGAGTGATATGCAACCCTGGACTGTTTGACTGTCCATGAAGACACAACATCATCCGCGAAGCGTGTAACGAGTTCCATCGAATGGTTGAATTCTGCCCATGGTGTGGTTATTGTCAGTTTTTTCCTGCCCATAGCGTCAAAAACTCTACCAGACAATCTGAATGCCTCGCCATCACTGGTAACTATATTATTGCTTTCGAAGGAAACACCACCGATCCCAACAGAGACTCTGGCATCCCAGATCTTCTTCTTTTCGGGTGTAGAAGCACGAAGTTTTGCTCTAAGTGCAATAGCTACAGCCAGCGAGAGCTCAGGCTTG
>JAZRVZ010000065.1:0-9221 GCA_045599425.1 Bacteroidaceae bacterium
GCGGCGACCGTGCCAACCAGGCACAGCAGGAGTTCCTGCCCCACGACGGCAAGTTCCTGGACAACGTGATCATCCAGGTCAAGAACGGCCCCATCGACTTCCAGCCCCGCGAACCCATCAGTCCCCTGTTCTTTGCCCTGAAGAAGACCCCCACGATGCCCGAGTTCCAGATCACCCAGGAGTACACGGGCCACAGCATCCATACCTGCTTCCTGGCCCCGATGTGGAAGGAGTTCTTCACGGTGCTCCACAACCACCGCACGCCGGCCACCACGCATGATGAAGCCATTGCCGGCGTGGCCAACATCGGTGATGACGTGAACTGGACGGGCAACGACCTGGCACAGGCCAACTGGTACGCCTTTGGCCGCCTGGCCTGGAACACCGGACTGACCAGTGCGGAGATTGCCCGCGAGTATATGGGTCAGGCATTCAGTACCGACCGCAAGTTCCTGGCCAGGACCGTGCAGCTGCTGGTGCGCAGCCGTGAGGCCGTGGTAAGCTACATGATGCCCCTGGGCCTGCACCATATCTTTGCCGGTGGCCACCACTACGGGCCCGAACCCTGGTGCGCCCCCCGTGGCTGGCGCGAGGACTGGCTGCCCCGCTATTATCACAAGGCCGACAGCCTGGGCCTGGGCTTCGACCGCACTACGGAAACCGGTTCCGCCAACACACGTCAGTACCCCGACGAACTCTATACCCTGTATAACAGCCTGGAAAACTGTCCCGAGGATCTCATGCTCTGGTTCCACCACGTACCCTGGGACTATACGATGCGCAACGGCCTCACGCTCTGGGACAACCTCTGTTACAAGTATGACGAGGGCATCCGCCAGGCAGAGGAGTTCGTGCAGGTGTGGCAGTCGGTGAAGCCCTACGTGGACGACGAGCGCTATGCCCGTCAGCTGGGCCGCTTTATGCGTCAGGCCCGCGATGCCCAGTGGTGGCACGATGCCTGCCTGCTGTACTTCCAGCAGTTCAGCCATCTGCCCTTCCCCTCCGACATGCGTCCCTGCATCTTCCGGCTGGACGACCTGATGAAGTACACCCTGAACATCGACAACTACACCGCTCCCGCCATGAACCGCCTGCCGTAGCGGAGTTAACCGGAATTCCTATGCGGGCAAGCGGCCAGGCGGCAAGCCGGGCGAGCGGGAGTGACCAGTCCTACGATGATAAGCGGTATCATAAAGCCCAGTAATTGGCTGAACACGGAGCAGAAGGTGTTCATGATGCGAACCAGCACATCGGGGGCAGTCAGTCCGATGAGCGTACCAGCCGCAATGGCAATGATTATTCTGGCGAGCAGGGGCAATCTTTTTAGGCGTGTTCTATAAATTATATTATGAACGCACTTTTGGCGACGGCCAAAAGTCGACGCGAAGACGCAAAGTTTTATTTATCTGAGACTCAAAGAAATAAAAGAATAATCTTTGCGTCTTTGCTGACGTCTACTTTTGAACGTCTTCAAAAGTGCGTTCAATTAATAGATATTACCTTTATGTTATTGGCCATGGCAAATGTGTTGTCTGTCAAAGAAGTACAAGTTTTGTGATCAGGGTCTGGCAGCCCAGCGGATGCCGCGCTTCATGATCTCAAGAGCCTCCGGCACCTGGAAGTCAGCGGCAACATGTCCCAGGGAGGAATAGAAGACACGACCGTTGCCATACACCTTCTTCCAGACGGCAGGCATCACGACACCCTCTATCCAGGGTGCGCCTTTCCCCTTGATGGTGGTCGTGGCCAGTACCTTCACGGCGGGATCGACGTGCATGTAGTATTGTTCGGACTTCATGTGAAAGCGCTTCAGTCCCTTGGTTACGGGATCCTTCCTGTCCTTGATGTCCACATCGTAGTCGATGATGTTGCCGGGATGGGCAACCCATTGGCCGCCAATCATGAACTGGTACTCCGTGCTGTTGCGGAAGGAATCGCCCAGTCCGCCGTGCCATCCGGCAATGCCTGCACCGTTCCTGACAGCCTCCAGCAGACCGGCTTCCTCGTCGGGTTGCAGCGTGCCCATCGTCCAGACCTGTACGATGAGGTCAACGCTGCCCATCACGGCTTTGTCCTTGTAGATGGAGAGCTTGTCCGATTCAATCACGTTGGCCCCTTCCTCCTTCAGCCAGGGCACGAAGACTTCGCGGCACCCTCTTGGGTCATGGCCCTCCCAGCCACCATGGACGAACAACACGGTCTTGCCTTTCAGTCCTTCTGAGGCAAGGGCCTGTATGGCAACGAGGAAAAACAGCAGGGTTGAATGGATGAGATGTTTCATTGCAGTTGGAAAGTGATGATGATGGTCAATAAATGTAATCTACGACCTGCCAATACAGCAAGTGTGATGAAATTCAGCGCAAAAATACGCAATTTGCGCTGAAAACGTGCACAAATGGCACTTTATATGAACAAATTAGTCACATTTGCTTTGCAGATAATACATTTCCATGTATCTTTGTTTGAAATCACCGACAAGCACAGCACATCATGAAGCGACTAATCACCATCCTGTTCACCCTTGCCATTTCGCAAGTGACACTCGCCCAGATCAAGGTGCTGGGCATAGGCAACAGTTTCTCCGAGGATGCCCTGGAGCAGAACCTCTCCGAGATTGCACGCACACGAGGCGTGCCCATGGTCATTGCCAACCTGTACATCGGTGGCTGTTCCATTGACCGGCACATGAACAACATCGAGCAGGACAAGGCCGACTACCGATATACCAAGTTTGATGCCGAGGGCAAGAAGTCCATCCGGCAGAATGTCTCGCTGGAGAGCGTCATTGGCGAGGAAGAGTGGGACTACATCAGCGTGCAGCAGGTAAGCGGACAATCCGGTTTCCTTGAGTCCTACAACCGACTGCCCGAACTCGTTGCCTGGATCCGGGCCAAGGTCCCTGGAGCCAGGATACTGCTACACCAGACCTGGGCATACGCCGTCAACTCCAGGCATGCAGACTTCCCCAGGTACGACTCCTCGCAGCAGAAGATGCACGATGCCATCTCGTTAGCCGTAAGACAGGCAGTGGCGGCAAATGACCTTGACGGCATCATCCCCACCGGCCCTGCCATCCAGCTCCTCCGCCAGCAGACGGGCGACTACGACCTCACCCGTGACGGCTATCACCTCTCGCTCGGCATGGGTCGCTACACCGCAGCCTGCACCTGGTTTGCCACCCTCACGCACAAGAATGTCAGGAAGGTGAATTACCGCCCCGATGGCAGTGACCGACGAACAGCTGCAATCACAGACAAGGAGGCCAGACAATGCAGGAAAGCAGCCCGGAAGGCAGCAAGGAAATTTGCATCAGTTCCAAATCGCTGATATTTCATGCAAGCGGAATGAATCCGCAATCTTGCCGTATGACAGCGTCCTGGACTGAACAACGCCCATTTTGTGAGGCGTACGGCATCTCTTTCTGTCCCCCGTCAGAGGGCACCCATGCAGCTCGTGGCACCTAATGCCGTGGCAATGACCGTCAGAATCGAGATCAGTATCTGCACGGCCCACTTGAACGTTTCCTTCTTCATAATCACTTGATTTTAAGTTGAATGATTAACAGTAACTACTTTGTTGTTTTTGCCTTGTGCTTCGCATCCCTTCGGGACTCCCTATCGGTCGCGACTGGCCTTCGGCAAGTTCGGCGAACGAAAATTTATCGCAAATTATCCGTACGCTCAGCGTGTCCAAAGGATCGATGCTTCGCAGCGTAGCCTGCAGAAGAATTTATTCGTGATTCACGGTAATTCACGTTAAAAAAAACAATATTTGAGGATACCTGAGTAGTTACTATATCCCCTTGCTGAGTTAAATTTACATAAAACGAAGGCTTGTTCACAAACTTGTGATTCACAAACTTGTGAACAAGTATTTTTATTGTTACCTTGCACCCGTTATGAGTAAGGCATTTATCGAAAGCCATATCCGATTATTTTGCAGGGAAAATATGCGATGCAGTGGATGGCTATTCATCATACGTGCAGCAGTTGGCATGGGACGTGATGCAGGAAACAGAATCTGAGGTTACGGAAGAAAGTTTCGCAAACGGTTTGGAGGCATTGCTTGATCAGAATGCAGGATTGTTTACCAACCAAACAGAGACGCTGACAAGCTACCAGATGAATCTGCTGCGCGCCATTTGTTCCGGCATTCATGATGAATATACATCCAAAGCGGTCACCGACGTTTACAATTTGGGTACAAGGTCGAATATAGTAAGAATCAAGACCAGCCTTGCAGAAAAAGAAATTATAGACGTGGTCAAGGGCAAGGCCTATATTTCTGATCCAGTGTTTGAGCTATGGTTCAGAAGGGAGTATTTATAAATCTTTCCTATATTCTCACCCACTAAAATTAATCATCCGCAAACGTCAGTTCTCTTATCGAGTTCACTACAACTCCAAGAATCTGATGTTTGCGGATGTTCGATTTTACTCTTTCTCTCAATTGTCGCAGTTGGAGGGTTAAACAGGATCTTCTTTGTTTTATGACTGGTCGAACTTATTCATTTTCATAAATATGGAAGATCCTTTCCATCATTTTCCACTTTCCGTTAGATGTGTCGTCGGGATTGCATTCCTGGTATTCAGCCACAGTATGCTCCCATTCCTCTTGCCGGGGCAGGGTAGCCAGTCGTGCCATCGATGCATCCCAGTCGAAGTCTTCGGGAGTCCCGACAATCATGAACAGCAGGTTCTCGTACCTGTATATTTCCATCTCAAGGATACCAACCTCCCTTATTCCGTCGCGAATCTCTTTCCATTGCTTCTCCTTGCTGTGCAGTTCCACATATTTCTTGATACCCTCACTGTCATTCTTTAATTTCAGCGTCTGGCAATACCTCCTGGTCTTACCCGTAAAGTGCTCTACTTTATACGAAAATACTTGTTCCATTTTTATTTTGTTTTTGATTGGTTCTTGTAGAATTGCCGGCTTATTATTTCGTTCTAATGATAATTCTGCGATAGGCAGGCAAGGTGAATTTGCTGTTCTTTGCAAGCAAGGCGTCCTTTGAAGCCGGGCGGTCGTGTACTTCGCAGATGATATGGATTTCGTCATTTGATGAAGAAGGGGGGATCTGCACTTTGATGGATGATGATTTGTCGTCGCTCAACTCAACCGTGGTATTTCCTATTCCTTCCTGCTGCCACCAGCTGAAGCACAGTTCGTCTTCATCCGGATCATACGATTTAGTGGCATCGAGCTTGACTGTCTGACCTGCTTTTGCCTCGATGACAATGGCTTCATTTCCTTTCTTTCCATTGACGATGGCTACAGGATTGTGGTTGCCTTGTCCTGTCTCTGCCCATTCTATGCGGGCCATGAAGTCGTTGAGATTGTCAAGGTAGAAGTGGCGGTAGTATTCTTCCGAAAGGCGCTGCACAGGCTCGTGAATGCTTGTCCATGCGTAGGTCGTGGAATCCTTGGTCAGAGCCCATGTGTGATAGCCGCCCCAACCCGCTTGCATCGGTTCTTCGGGATTGTGAAGGCCGTTGGGGATGACATTGAGGAACGATGGCGTGTCGCCCTCCACACCATATTTATAATCAGGGTACTGGCTGCCCAAGGTAGCATGCCCCTGAATGTGCTGTTGTATCTTCTGCCAATGCTGCTTTCCCAGTTCGCATTGCAACTGCCATGCTCCTTCGTCCCACACAAACTTCAGGTCTTCGGCAAACTCACGTCGCATCCATTGATGGGAACTGTAGGCAAGGTTCTCACGCATGGCCCAAACCATATCCTGGTCGGTGATAGTATAGAGACGCAGCTTGTGCAGGAAAGCCTTCAACTGCTCCGGCGTACGTGTCTGCTGCACCTTCCAGATGGCTTGTGCCAAGGTGTTGGCTCCACCCCAGGCACACACCCAGATGGGGCGGTCGTCCTTCTCATCTGCCAGACGGATGATGAGTTCGCTGCCCTCCGAGTCATTGTCCTTGCCAATCACCCCAATGCCAGCTCGCTGGCTGCCCATCTTGCAGCGGCTGCGGATGTATGCAGCACTTGGCCAGTAACCCATCTTCTGCTTGCCACTCTCCTTGTTGAGAGACGCAAACGACTTCTGTCCAGAGCGCTTCATCAACATGTGTACATCCGTAGCGTATGCTTCCACCACAGAGTCGCGATAAGCTGCGCTCTCAGTAGGGTAAGGGTCACAATTCCAACCCGTTGAGGTGATGATGCCCTCAATCTCCAGCATATCCGCATAACAAAGCAGATGAACCAGTGACTCCGTATCGTCAGGTTCAAGGTCAGGCCGTCCTATGTCTGTAAGAATGACCACACGTGGCTTCAGTTGAGCCTGCGCTCCAATAGCGAGGAGGAAAAGTAGGAATATAGTCAACTTCTTTCTCATCTTATTCTATAATTAGCGGGGGGTATTATTTGTAGCGATACAATCTGAAGTGCTGAATATCAAACTGGCCAACGGGGATGCGTACGTGGCGACCTTGGTGCGTCTGATCACCATTGAGATGTCGTTTGATGTGCATCTTGCCATCTATGATATTGACCGACTCGCACTTGGCAAGTCCTATGCGTGTGTCATCTTGTTTCCATGTTTTGCCAGCTTTCGCATCGGCGTAGGTGATGACCACACCACTACCTATGGCGAGATAATCCTCCAGGCCGAGACGAAGGATGATGCATGCAGCTTCTGGCCATTCGCGATCCTTGGCTCCGGGTTCCCAACCGAGTGAATAGCTGTGTTTGATGGTGAAGCGGATGCCATCGGGAGTGATGATTTCTGCTTCGCGTTGTTCGTTGTCGAGCAGCACCGCATCCATGTCGCTGGTTCCTTGTCTCTCAAGAATCAATGGCTCTGCTTGACGAAGGAGCTGATAGGATGCTGCGAGTGGCGAGAGGGCAGAGCTGCTGGCTGAAAAGGCATTCAACTGGTCATCCTGCGAGAGATCCATGCTGCTCATGTCATTGCCTTTAGCATCTGCATACAGTGGATAATCCTCGATGCTGAACGGGCAGAATCCCATCGCACCATGATGACCGAATGCATAGAGCGCATACATGGCATCCTTGTCCTCCAAACGTATTTCTGGAACGAAGAGTGGGTTGTTTGGCAGATGATACTTGTCTAACCACGACTTGATGCCTTTGTCATAAATGTCAACACCAAGCACGTCGATGGAAGGTGCTCCGCAATGCCAGAGGTCAATGAGGTGAGCCAACGGTCCGCCTGATGGGTATTGTCCTGGTTTACGGTCACGACTGTTGAGCGCCACATTGACGTACATCGGCAGGTTGTAGATGGCACGTCCTGCCTTGGCAATCTGCTCAACGTAGGTGGCGTATGTCCACGTCTGGAAGATTTCCTCGGTATAGATGTCATCGCCAAAGAGCTGAGGCCAGGAGACCCCTCCCCAGCCTTCCAGGTGGAGGGAGATTTTTAGTTTCTCCTTTAGATAAGGATGGAGTGATTTTTCGTTCTTCTTCAGATAGTCGGTCAACTGCTGCGGCACAGCACTTTGGTATAGCTTGGTTGCATCGGCAGAATAGTCGCGAGGCACGTCAATCATACCGATCTCGTTCTCCACTTGCACCATGATGACCGTCTGTTCCGTACGGTCATGCTCACGCAGATGTTCCATGATCTTGCAGAAAGCACGCTTGTCTGCCTCCAAGACATTCTTGCTGAGCGAGGATGCTTCCTCCACTGGTCGGCCCTCAAGAGCATGAGCACGGGGGAAACGCTTGGTGTCGCGCTTGAACCACTCTGGCGCATAACAACTCATCGAGTTTTTCCATGCCCCGAACCACAGCAGTACGACCTTCAGCTCATTCCGGCGTGCTTCCGTCAGTATCACGTCAAGCGAACTCATGTCGAATGTTCCTTCTTGTGGCTCGATCAGTTCCCATGATACAGGTGTCAGCACGGTGTTGAGCCCCATCTTGTGCAGATGAGCGAAGGTGCGCTTCACATCCTCAGGCATAGAGGCAGAAGAATTACCCAACTCACCGCCAATCATCAGCATAGGCTTTCCGTTGGTAACGATCCTTGCGGTGCTGCCGTCGCGATGCTCCAGTCGTGGCTGAGCATTAACTGACAGAGACAAGACACTGGCTATTAAGACGATGAAGAATCTTTTCATTTTTCTTATAATTTTCTTACTTCTAGTGGTAATCTTTTACCGTAGGTTAGCATTCGCCATATCCATTCCAGTGGACCGTATGCGAAGCATTTAAGCCAGAGGAAGGCAAATGCAACCTCAAAGAGATAAACACCTAAGGCTGCCCCGATGACCTCCGGCATGGTGAGTTGCATGCCCCATCCAAAACCGACACCATAGAACAGCACAATGGCAATGGCAGATTGCAGGATGTAGCATGTCAGCGCCATCTTGCCAGGGTAGGTGAAAGGCGTGAATATGCGTTTGGCGTAGAGCGCAAAGGCTGCCATGTAAGCCCAGCCGAGAGGGTAGATGTTGAGCATCTCGATGAGGGTGTGGAGTGGGGGAGCGAACTTATAACCATTCACAGCATCGTAGGCATGGACAATGGCAAAGGGTATGCCAATGGCAAATCCAATCTTCATGACACGTTTCAGAAGCTTGCTATGAAGCTCGATGTCGTTGAAAATCTTCTTCTTGCCAATCCAAAGACCAACGAGGAAAAGACCGAGAACCTTGAAGTAGCGGTCGCTGGAAATGAACTCTGTCATACGCTCGAAGGCTCCCATGACGAGGAATTTCAGCAGGTCGCTGTACGACTGGCTCTCATGAAGCCATGTACCCCAATCGCCAATGCCGAAGCTCGTTTGCCAATAATCCATCTGACGGAAGAACCATGCGCAAGGTTGCAGGTCGAGGGCATAAACCAACGAGGAGGTAATGACGGGCAGAAAGAGGAAGAATCCTGCCCATCGTAGAATCGTCCTGCTGGAGCAACGCCAGAAGATAGGCAGAATCATTCCCATCGCGGCGTAGAGCATCAGAATGTCGCCACTCCATAGCAGCATCAGGTGTGCAAAACCGAAACATAGCAGCATCAGCATTCGGCGATAGAAGATAAGACCCCTCCCCGGCACTCCCGGGGGAGGGAGTTTTGTTTTGCTGATTATAATAAAAAATCCTATGCCGAAGAGAACGGAGAAGATGGTGTAGAACTTGCCGTCGATAAATAGGTACATCAGGAAGTTGGCAATCTGATCCGTCATGCTGACCTCCACATTGGTGGTATGCTCCACGTCATAGAAGGCGTAGAGTGTC
>JAZRVZ010000066.1:0-10536 GCA_045599425.1 Bacteroidaceae bacterium
CCATCATCTCAACGTGTGCGGGAACTGAAGAAGAACCAGCGAACTGAGCGTGTGAGTGCATACGACCCAGAGTATCGGGCATACCGTAAGAAGCGGGACCTGCGGCCATGTTATCGGGATGCAGGGTACGGCCGGTACCACCACCTGAGGCTACTGAGAAGTAAGCCTTGCCAGCGCGGGTACGCTCCTTCTTGTAGGTACCTGCGGTGGGGTGCTGGAAGCGGGTGGGGTTGGTAGAGTTACCGGTGATGGATACGTCTACGTCCTCCTTCCACATGATGGCTACACCCTCGCGTACGTCGTCAGCACCGTAGCAGTTAACTGCAGCACGGGGACCGTTTGAGTAAGCGATGCGCTGTACCTCCTTCAGCTCGCCGGTGAAGTAGTCGAACTGGGTCTGTACATAGGTAAAGCCATTGATACGGCTGATGATCATGGCAGCGTCCTTGCCGAGACCGTTCAGGATGCAACGGAGGGGCTTGTCGGCTGGTCTTGACTTGTTGGCCATCTGAGCGATCTTGATGGCACCCTCAGCGGCTGCGAATGACTCGTGACCGGCGAGGAATGCGAAGCACTTGGTCTCGGGAGAGAGCAGACGGGCACCCAGCTCACCGTGGCCGATACCTACCTTGCGGTCGTCGGCTACTGAACCGGGGATACAGAAGCTCTGCAGACCCTCACCGATATAGTTGGCTGCCTCAACAGCATCCTTGGCCTTCTCCTTCAGGGCGATGGCGGTACCTACTACGTATGCCCACTTGGCGTTCTCGAAGCAGATCATCTGGGTCTCCTCACAAGTCTTGTAGGGATCCAGGCCAGCGGCCTCACAAATCTCATTTGCCTCCTCGATGGAAGCGATACCGTGTGCGTTCAAACAAGCGAGAATCTGCTTGATACGACGGTCCTGTGACTCGAATTTTACTTCTCTAATCATATCTTGTTTCCTCCTTGTTTTTAATTAGTCCTTACGGGGATCGATGAACTTGACGGCACCGTCCTCTTCCTTGGTACGGCCGTAAGTACCGGTAACACTCTTGAGAGCTTCGTCAGCGGGTACGCCCTTCTTGATGGCGTCCATGAACTTGCCCATGTGAACGAACTCATAACCGCAAACCTGGTCGTCCTTGTCGAGGTACATCTTGGTGATGTAGCCCTCGGTGAGCTGCAGGTAACGGGTACCCTTGACCTTGGTACCATAGAGGGTACCGGTCTGAGAGATGAGACCCTTGCCGAGGTCCTCGAGACCTGCACCGATCATCAGACCGCCCTCAGAGAAAGCAGACTGGGTACGACCGTAGACGATCTGGAGGAAGAGCTCGCGCATAGCGGTGTTGATAGCGTCGCAAACGAGGTCGGTGTTCAGGGCCTCGAGGATGGTCTTGCCGGGCAGGATCTCGCTGGCCATGGCAGCAGAGTGGGTCATACCTGAGCAACCGATGGTCTCAACCAGAGCCTCCTCGATTACGCCTTCCTTGACATTCAGGGTCAGCTTGCAGGCACCCTGCTGGGGTGCGCACCAACCGATACCGTGGGTCAGACCGCTGATGTCCTTGATCTCCTTTGCCTGTACCCACTTGCCCTCTTCGGGGATGGGTGCGGGACCATGGTTGGGGCCTTTGGCCACGCAACACATGTTTTGAACTTCGTGTGAATAAACCATTGTTTTATTGTTTAATTATGGTACATTTATAATGTTTCCTCATGCAAAAATACGCAAATTTGGGTATTCTGCCAATTATTTCTGCATTTTTTTCGTGTAGGAGAGGAAAAAAAGTAGTAAATTTGCATAAGTAAAGTAACAATTGCAAGTATGAGTGAACTGAAAGTAACGATAGCGGAGCAGGATGTGGTCAAGGCTGCGCAGGAGGGGATGGATGCCTTTGTGGAGCTGTTCAGGGCCCGGATCCTGGAGGCCGTGGGTGGTGAACTGAATGCTGAGACGATGCCCAGGCTGAATCCAGACCAGATCACGCTGCTGGCGTATATGATTGTGCGCGAGGAGGTGATGGATGGCGGATTTATCCAACTGATACACAACGGCTATGGGCCGTTCATCTTCCTGAATCCCTTTGCAAAGGCAATGCGTCTGTGGGGTGCCCGTGAGTTTCAGAAGCTGATATACAAGGGGCGGAAACTCTTTGAGGAGGTGGGCGACCAGCTGACGCGCGAGTGTACGGACGAGGAGTTTATGGCGCTCTTTGAGCAGTACCCTGCCTTTGATGACCTGGATGATGAGTTCGTGGAAATGGAGGAGGAGGTGACGGAACTCGTGGCCCGGTACATCGACGAGCACCTGGAGGCGTTCGCCGAAATTAAAAGTTAGAAATTAAAAATTTAGCTCGGTGGCAAAGAAAGAGACAAAGAAGAACTACGCGATACAGATCAAGAACAAGCGGGCAGAGTTTGACTTCCTGCTCATGGATCAATATACGGCGGGTATCGTGCTGACGGGTACGGAGATCAAGAGCATCCGTCAGGGAAAGGCGTCGCTGGTGGAGACGTTCTGCTATGTGCACAACGGTGAGGTGTGGGTTAAAAACATGTACATCGCGCACTATGAGCAGGGCAGTTACAACAACCACATCGAGCGTCGCGACCGCAAACTGTTGCTGAACCGCAAGGAAATACGGAAGATTCAGAACACTGTGAAGGCACCGGGATTCAGCATCGTGCCCACGCTGCTGTTCGTCAACGAGAACGGTTTGGCGAAGCTGGACATCTACATTGCCCGGGGTAAGAAGGAATATGACAAGCGTGAGACGATGAAGGCCAAGGACGACCGGAGGGAAATGGACCGGGCGTTCAAGAAGAGTTATTAGGGGCCGGTTATGAGGTTTTGCAGTTATATTGCAGGGGTTGTGCTCTTTCTGCTGGTTTCCTGCAAGGGATGGAAGGAGCCGAAGGAGGTGTCGGGAGAGATGCCTACCGTCTTTCCTGACTATACGGAGGTGACCGTGCCTTGCAATATCGCACCGCTGAATTTCGGGGTGAGGGATGCCACGGACATGCAGGTCGTGCTGACCAACGCTAAGGGACAGGTGATGAAGGTGAAGGGGGATGAGGTGATTGAGATGGATGTGGCGGAGTGGCAGTCGCTGGTCCGCGATGGCGGTGACGTGCGGGTGGAAGTGTCCGTATGGGATGTGCAGCACCCGTATGGCCTGCGCTATGCTCCCTTCACGATACATGTGGTGAAGGACAAGGTGGATCCCTATATTGTGTACCGTCTGCTGCCCCCGGGCTATGAGGGATGGAACAAGATGGGTGTGTATCAGCGCAACCTGACCAACTTTGAGGTGGCGACCGTTATGGATAACTCCGCCGACCGTGAAACGTGCATGAACTGCCACGCCTTCAACCGCCAGGACGCGGGGGAGATGGTGATGCATGTGCGTGGCCCGGAGGGCACTACGGTGATCCGGCGGGGTGGGAAGGAGGAATGTATCTCCCTGCCCCAGGTGGCCGGTGGAAGACACGGTTCGCTGGCCGCCTGGCATCCCTCGGGCCGCTATATCGCCTTTGGCTGCAATGACACAAAGCAGATCTTCTATGGAAGGAGTCTGGACAAGATTGAGGTCTTTGACCAGAAGTCGGACCTGTATGTCTATGACGTGGAACAGCATCGTGCCATCCTGGATGAACGGTTCACCTCGGCCGACCGATGGGAGACTTTTCCCTGCTTCTCGCCGGACGGTAAATGGTTGTATTTCAGTGTGGCACAGCCCGTGCACATGCCTCAGGAGTACCAACAGCTGCATTACAGTCTGGTACGTGTTCCATTTGATGAAAAGAATGGTGGGCTGGGCGTGGTGGATACGCTCTATGATTCGGGCACCCTGGGCGGTACGGTCCTGATGCCCCGTATCTCGCCTGACGGGCGCTTCCTGCTTTGTACCATGGCCGGGAGCGGCGCGTTCAATCTCTATCATAAGGAGTCCGACTTCCTGATGCTGGACCTGCGGACCCGACAGCCAGTGGATTGCTCGGCCATCAATAGTCCCGAGGCTGAAAGCTATCATGCCTGGAGCAGCAATGGAAAGTGGATGATATACAGTTCGAAGCAGGTGGACGGGCGGTACACCCGCCTCTTCCTCTCGTATTGGGATGGCAAGCAATGGGGTAAGCCCTTCCTGCTGCCTCAGGAGGATCCCCGCCAGAATACCCTGTTGATGATGGCCTACAACGTGGCAGAGTTTGTCAGGGATAGTGTGGAACCCGTAACACTGGACAAGAAATGAAGAAGCTTCATCCTAATCAGTGTCTCGGGATATTCTCGGCAGTCTTCCTGCTGGTATATACTGCCGTTGTGGGTACGCGCTACCATGCCACATTGCGCATGATGGAGGCAAACAGTTGGGTAGACAATTACATGCTGCATCTATTCCGCTGGCCGTACCTTGGTGCCTTGCTTATGGCTGTGTTCGTGCTGGGCGTGCCCGTGCTGTTCTGGTTCTTGTACAACCTGAGACCGTTCAGGATGAAGATCAAATGGTGGGTAGTGGTTCCTTTCACGCTATTCTTCGCTTGGATGTCTCCCCCGAAGCAGTATGGCGAACGCTACAGGCTTTTCTCGCAGCAGATGAACGTAGGGGAACAGTTCTACCGCTATATGTTCATGGCCGACGAGGGGCGCTGGCAGGAACTGCTGGAGCAGATACACAGGGACGGTGCGCACGAGACTCCCATAGGCATGCGCTATGCCCTGCTGGCCGAAAGTGCACTGGGCACCTTGCCCCAGACACTCTTCACCTATCCCATTACCCAGCCTGATGATTTCCTGATGCGTGGCGAAAGGAACCCCATCTCCTGCCAGTTCAACCGACAGTTCTATGAGAACCTGGGCGTCTGTGACGAGGCATTCCATCAGGCTATGGAGTATGGCCTGCTGCAGAAGGAGGGTTGTTGCATGTACACCCTGCGCCAGCTCATCGACTATGCCATTCGGGAGGGCGATGTGCGGATTGCGGACAAGTACCTGACCATCCTTTCGCAATCAGTCCTGGACAGGGGATTCGTCAAGGAACAGAGGGCACGGCTGGAGAAGAGACGGTCAGAAAGTGCATTGGCAGCTGGAAGTGCGTCGGCAGATGCGGAGCGTCCGTTGCGCGCTGACAATTTCGTGGGCGTCTACCCCCTTCGTTCCGAGATGGTACGCCTGGCCTACTATGGGGTGGGGGACCACCTGAAGGCACTGGACTATACGCTGTGCAGCATCCTCCTGCAGAAGCAGCTGGAACAGTTTCATGGTACATTGTCGCAGTTTCCTGACTATCAGGGTCGCCCGTTGCCCGCCGTCTATCAGCAGGCCCTGGAAATCCTGCAATCAGGAGAGACGGCACTCAGGGATGCGCCGCCCGGCACGTATGCCTGGTTCTATTATAATGTGCCCGTTTCCGAGGAACGCACGCCGGAGCTGAAATCAAGAGATTAGGATAAAAACAGGTTTTGCATCATCGGGGCATCAGGCACCGAGGCGATGCAGAAAGGATAATAAGACAGACAAAAGATTGTTAAAAAGGATATGAAGGAGATACTGAAAGAGAGAATCTTGCGCCTGGACGGCGCGATGGGTACGATGATACAGTCATATCATCTGCGTGAGGAGGACTTCCGCGGTGAACGGTTCCGGGACCTGCCCGGTCTGCAGTTGGGCAACAACGACTTGCTGGTGCTGACCCGTCCCGATGTCATCGCTGAGATTCACCGCCGTTACCTGGAGGCTGGTGCGGACATCATCACGGCCTGCACCTTCAACAGCCAGCGCATCAGCATGGCCGACTATGGCTGTGAGCACCTCATCCGGGAGATTAACCAGTCGGCCGTACGACTGGCACGCCGGGAGGCGGAGGCTTTCAGTACGCCTGACAAGCCCCGTTTCGTGGTGGCTACCGTAGGCCCCTCGAACAAGACGCTCTCCATGAGTCCGGACGTGAACAATCCGGGGTTCCGTGCCCTGACCTTCGATGAGATGGTGGAGGCCTACGTGGAGCAGGTCACGGCCCTGCTGGAGGCTGGCGTGGATGCACTGCTGCTGGAGACGATCTTCGATACGCTCAATGCCAAGGCCGTGCTGTTTGCCACGGATCTTGCCATGCAGCAGACCGGCATCACCGTGCCCCTGATGCTCAGCGTGACCGTGAGCGACAAGGGCGGCCGACTGCTTTCCGGTCAGAACCTGCGTGCGTTCCTGGCCAGTGTCAGTCATGCACCCATCCTGAGTGTGGGACTCAACTGTTCGTTTGGGGCCGGGGACATGCTGCCCTGCCTGCGCGAACTGGCCCAGTATGCACCTTATTATATTACTGCCCATCCCAATGCCGGACTGCCCAACGAAATGGGTACCTATGACCAGACGCCCGCAATGATGCTGGAACAGATGAAGGCCTTCACGGAGGAGGGACTGGTCAATGTCATCGGTGGCTGCTGCGGCACCACGCCCGGACACATCGCCGCCTTCGAACCTCTCACGCACCATGCCCCTCATGTTCCCGCACAGCCATCATCCAATATGCAGCTCAGCGGTCTGGAACTCATGGAACTGACGCCTGAGGTGGGATTTGTGAACGTGGGCGAGCGATGCAACGTGGCCGGTAGCCGGAAGTTCCTGCGCCTGATCAAGGAGGGCAGCTACGAGGAGGCCCTCGGCATTGCGCGCAAGCAGGTGGAGGACGGTGCGCTGGTCATCGACGTCAATATGGACGACGGTTTGCTGGATGCCGGAAAGGAGATGGTGACCTTCCTCAACCTGATGGGCAGCGAACCGGATATCTGCAAGGTACCCATCATGATTGACTCCTCCAAGTGGGAGGTCATCCGTGCCGGACTGAAGTGCGTGCAGGGCAAGTGCATTGTCAACAGCATCTCGCTGAAGGAGGGTGAGGAGCTGTTCCTCAGTCATGCCCGTGAGATTCGCAAACTGGGTGCCGCCACCGTGGTGATGGCCTTTGACGAGGAGGGTCAGGCCACCACCTTCGAGCGTCGCTGCGCCGTGTGCGGGAGGGCCTATCGTCTTCTGGTGGACAAGGTGGGTTTCCCGCCTCAGGACATCATCTTCGATCCCAACGTCCTGGCCGTGGCCACGGGTATGCCCGAGCATGATGCCTACGCCCAGGACTTCATCCGCACCGTGGGCTGGATCCGTGAGAACCTGCCCGGAGCGCATGTCAGCGGCGGTGTGAGCAACCTGTCCTTCTCCTTCCGCGGCAACAACTACATCCGTGAGGCCATGCATGCCGTCTTCCTCTATCATGCCCGTCGGCAGGGCATGGACTTTGGCATCGTGAACCCTTCTGCCAAGGTGATGTACAGCGATATTCCCGAAGATCAGCTGAAGGTCATCGAGGCCGTCATGCTCCGTCCTTCCCAGGAGGCCAGCGAGGCCCTTATCAGCCTGGCCAACCGTCTGCTGGAGGAACAGCAGCTGGCGAAGGAGGGTGGGGCATCGTCATCCGTTGCCCAGGATGAAGGGAAGAGCCTTTCCCTGGAGGAACAGATTGCCAGCCACCTGCAGAAGGGCCTGACCGACGGTCTTGAATCCCTGATGCAGCAGGCGCTGGAGAGGTATCCGCGTGCCGTGGACATCATCGAAGGGCCGCTGATGGCAGGCATGAACCGCGTAGGCAAACTTTTCGGTGAGGGAAAGATGTTCCTGCCCCAGGTGGTCAAGACGGCCCGCACGATGAAGCGTGCCGTGGCCATCCTGCAGCCCTATATCGAGGCCCAGAAGCAGGAGGGAGCCGCCTCGGCCGGCAAGGTGCTGGTGGCTACCGTCAAGGGTGATGTGCATGACATAGGCAAGAACATCGTGTCCGTCGTCATGGCCTGCAACGGCTACGAGATCATCGACCTGGGTGTGATGGTACCTGCCGAGGAGATCGTGCGCAAGGCCCGGGAACTTCAGCCTGACATCATCGGACTCAGCGGACTCATCACGCCCAGCCTGGAGGAGATGACCCACACCGTGGCTGAACTGCGCAAGGCTGGCATCAGTGTGCCCGTCATGATCGGCGGCGCCACCACCAGTCCCATGCACACGGCCCTCAGGATCGCCCCTGCCTATGAAGGTCCCGTCATCTGGGTCAAGGATGCCAGTCAGAATGCCATCCTGGCCAGCCGTTTCCTTGGCGAGACCACAAAAAATGAGGCTGTGCGCGAATTGCAGCAGTCTCAGGAGGAGCTGCGCAATGAGGCCCGGGTGCCCGTTGAGACGCTTTCCCTGGATGAGGCCCGCAAGCGCAAGCTGAACTTGTTCTGAATGGGAAGTTGAAAATGAGCAATTTCCAATTCAGGGCTGTTCTGTAAATTATATTCTGAACGCAAAGACGCAAAGTCGCAAAGGTTTTTCTTTTTTTGCCTCTGAATCAATTGAAAACTCTGCGTCTTCGCGTCTTTGCGTTCAAATAATATGGCCTAAATGGAAATTACCTTTATCTGAACACGATGTTCTGCACCACCTGTGCCCCGACATGCGTGTTGAGCTTGTTGATGATGGACGTCCTGGACATTTGCAGGTTCTGCCTCAGGGCCGGATTCCGCAGACTGACATAGAGAATGCCGCCACGGATGCTCACGTCGGCCGTGTAGCGTGCCACCACGCTGCCCATCACCTCGTTCCACGAACTGACGACGCGGTATTCGTTCAGGGGAGTCTCCAGTCCCTCCTCACGCAAAAACTGCCTGATCAGCAGGCCTATGGGCTGCTCCTTTACTCGTTGCATCTGATTTGTCCGTTTTCAACGTGAAACAGTTTGTATTCGCCCTCTCCGCTCTTCAGTATGCTGTCCAGGTGGTCGCGGTTAGTATCGGTGATGAACGTCTGGCCGAAGTTTCCGCTGCCAACCAGCTTCACGATCTGCTCCACCCGGCTGGCATCCAGTTTGTCGAAAATATCGTCCAGCAGCAGGATGGGCACCGTGCGGCTGCCGGTACGGTGCAGGAAGTCGAACTGTGCCAGTTTCAGGGCCGTCATGTAGGTCTTGCTCTGTCCCTGGCTGCCCTCGCGCTTCAGGGGAAATCCGCCCAGCGTCATCTCCAGGTCGTCCTTGTGCGTGCCGTGCAGGGAATAGCCCACGGCGCGGTCCTTCATCCTGTCGCGCCGTATGATGTCAAGCAGCGGTCCGCGCTGGCAATGTGAGGTGTAGCGCAGCTCCACCTGCTCGCGTCCCATGGAGATGTGGTCGTGGAATTCCTGGAAGCAGGGTGTGAAGGCCTCGACGTACTGTCGACGCTTCTCGTATATGAATTCCCCCTCCTGTGCCATCATCTCCTCCCACATGTCCATCAGGTCTGCGTCCGGTTCCTCCTCCATCTTCAGCAGGACGTTGCGCTGCTGCAGGGCCTTGTTGTAGCGCATCAGGCTGTCCAGGTAGGGCAGGTCGCACTGCGATATCATCATGTCCATGAACCTGCGTCGCTCCTCGCTGCCCCCTGCCACCAGCATCTGGTCGGCGGGTGAGACAAGCACAACGGGAATCAGTCCGATGTGCTCCGCCAGTCGCTTGTACGCCTTCTTGCTTCGCCGGAAGGTCTTCTTCTGGCCACGCTTCATGCCGCAGGAAATCTCCTCCTGTGTCCCGTCTTCCTTCGTGTAGCATCCCTGCAGCATCATCATGTCGGCCCCGTGTCTCAGCGCCATCTGGTCCTGGCTGCAGTTCGCACTCTTGCACATGGACAGGAAGTAGATGGCATCAAGCACATTCGTCTTTCCCATGCCATTCTGTCCGATGAAGCAGTTCACGCCTGGCGAGAGCTCCAGCTGAGCTTCCTCCAGGTTCTTGTAGTTTAGGATGGATAGTCTGTCCAGAATCATGGTGCAAAAGTAATCAATTTTAGGCGAAATCGGGCAAGAAACCATGATTATTCGTGCATGAATGGAAAATATTGTGCCAAAGATTTCAGTAAACCGTATATTTTGACTAAATTTGCAGTCGCTTTCGTGTGGACGCGCGTAGGCATAAATCATAATTCGGACAAAAACAAAACAAAAATACAATGGCAAACAATCAAAAGAAGCAGGAGGAGGAAATCCTCGTAGAGCCCAACTTTGTTGAGAAGTATGGCAAGACATTCGGAGCTGCGCTTGCAGCCATCCTGGTAGTCGTATTCGGTGTAATGGCTTACAAGAGTTTCATCAGCGAGCCCAAGGAGGCATCAGCCAACGATGCCATCGTGGCAGCCCAGAAGGCCCTTGGCCAGCAGGACAGCGCCTCTGTAGCCGCCCTTCAGAAGGCAGCCCAGACCGTTGAGAACGAGTATGGCAGCACCGACGCAGGCAACCTGGCACATCTCTATGCTGGCATCGCCCTCTACAACCAGGGCAAGTACCAGGAGGCCCTGGATGCATTCAAGTCCTTCAGCGACTGCGGCGACCAGACCGTCAGCGCTACCGTCTATGGTGCCATCGGTGACTGCCAGGCCTGCCTGAAGCAGTATGCTGACGCTGCCAAGAGCTTTGAGAAGGCCGCTGACAAGTCCGCCAGCGAGAACCTCGCAGTCATGCAGCTCATCAAGGCCGGTGAGATGTACGAGTTTGGCGTA
>JAZRVZ010000067.1:0-20704 GCA_045599425.1 Bacteroidaceae bacterium
CATGATGATGACCTCGTCCGAACTCTTGCGAACCTCATCCTCAAGGATAATCAGGTCCTTGCTGCGACCGGCCAGTACGCTGATCACCCTGTTGCCTGCGGCCTTGAGTGCCTGGATGATGGGCAGCATGGGGGCCACGCCTACACCACCTCCGGCACAGATGACAGTACCGAAGTTGTCAATGTGGGTTGCCTTACCCAGGGGGCCTACTACGTCGGTGATGTAGTCGCCCTCGTTCAGGGAGCAGAGCTTGGTGGTGCTGGCACCTACCGTCTGTACCACCAGGGTGATGGTTCCCTCCTCGGGATTGCTGCCTGCAATGGTCAGGGGCACACGCTCGCCCTTGTCGCCTACGCGAATAATCACAAAGTGACCGGCCTTGCGTGCCTTGGCAATCAGGGGTGCCTCAACGTCCAGACGGAATACCTTCTCGCTGAACTGGATTTTTCTAACAATACGATTCATTGTTCCTGTGTGTTTGTTTTACCTTAAACAATTTTTACCTTATTATCTATTTGATAGTCAAATATCAATTGATCATGTCGCAGCCCATGTAGGGTACAAGCGCTGTGGGAATCCTGATGCCTTCCTCCGTCTGGTTGTTTTCCAGCAGGGCTGCCACGATGCGGGGCAGAGCCATGGCGGATCCGTTCAGGGTGTGGCAGAGCTCGGTTTTCTTGGTTTCGCTGTTGCGGTAGCGGCACTTCAGACGGTTGGCCTGATAGGTGTCGAAGTTGCTGACAGAGCTGACCTCCAGCCAACGCTTCTGTGCCTCGCTGTACACTTCGAAGTCGTAGCAGATGGCAGAGGTGAAACTCTGGTCGCCGCCACAGAGGCGCAGGATGCGATAGGGGAGTTCCAGTTTCTGCAGCAGGCCTTCAACATGTGCAATCATCTCCTTGTGGCTTTCAGCGCTATGCTCGGGTGTGTCGATTCTTACGATCTCAATCTTCGAGAACTCGTGCAGGCGGTTCAATCCGCGCACGTCCTTGCCATAGCTGCCTGCCTCACGACGGAAGCACTGGGTGTAGGCGCAGTTCTTGATGGGAAGTTCCTTTTCGTCAAGGATGACATCACGGTAGATGTTGGTGACGGGTACCTCGGCGGTGGGGATGAGGTAGAGGTCATCGAGGTTGCAGTGGTACATCTGGCCTTCCTTGTCAGGCAGCTGTCCGGTTCCATAGCCGCTGGCGGCATTCACCACCGTGGGAGGCATGATTTCCTCATAGCCGGCCTTGTTGGCTTCAGCCAGGAAGAAATTGATGAGCGCACGCTGCAACTGTGCTCCCTTGCCGCGATAGACGGGGAAACCGGCACCACTGATCTTAACACCCAGGTCGAAGTCGATGAGGTTGTATTTTTTGGCCAGTTCCCAGTGGGGGAGCTTGGCGCTTTCCACCACGGGGTTGGCATCCCAGTTGCCCACGGTGTCCTGACCCAGCACGCACTCCTTGAGGTTGCTCTTCACCACCCAGTTGTCCTCTGCGCATGAACCCTCGGGCACCTCATCGTAGGGGATATTGGGAATCTGGCAGAGCTGTGTGGTCAACTGCTGCTCGGCTTCAGCCTTCTTTTCCTCCAGGGCCTTGCTGGTTTCCTTCAGTTGGGCAACCTGTGCCTTTACTGCATCTGCCTCCTCACGCTTGCCCTGCTTCATGAGGGAACCGATCTCACTGGCCAGCTTCTTGGCTTGCGCCAGATTCTGGTCAAGCTCTGCCTGTGTCTCGCGACGGATCTTGTCCGTTGCCATTACACCTTCAATTGCCTCCCTGGCTCCCTGGAAGTGCTTCTTCTCAAGACCGCTGATTACACGATCTGTCTGTTCTGTGATAAGTTTTAATGTAAGCATATCTTGTCTTGTTTTATGTTACGTGTTGTTGCGTAGCGAAAGCAACGCATTTATCATGCAAATTTAGCAAAAAAAAACGGTAATGCATACAGTATCGTCTGAAAATGTACCTCAGACAAACAAAAAGGCCACAAACCGGTTGGTTTGCGACCTTTTATGCTTGTTTGGATTGTGTCTTGTGAACTTATGCCTCTGCCTGAACAGATACGGTTGAACGATCCAGACGACCACGCTTGAATACAACGATTCCGTCCTTCAGGGCGTACAGGGTGTTATCCTTACCCATAGCTACGTTCTCACCTGCATAGTGCTTGGTGCCACGCTGGCGAACGATGATGTTGCCGGCTACGCACTTCTGACCACCAAAAATCTTAACACCTAATCTTTGAGCTGCTGACTCGCGGCCGTTCTTAGAACTACCAACACCTTTTTTATGTGCCATTTCTTGTTCCTCCTAAAATTAAATGATTAAGCAATAACTTCCTTGATATTCAACTCGGTGAACTGCTGACGATGGCCGTTCAGCTTGCGATAGCCCTTGCGGCGCTTCTTGTGGAAGACCAGTACCTTGTCACCCTTTACCAGGGGAGATACAACCTCGCAAACAACCTTGGCACCCTCTACTACGGGAACACCTACGGTGATTGCACCTTCGTTGTCAATCAACAACACTTTCTCAAACTCAACAGCCTGACCTGCCTCAGCTTCAGCGATGTGGTGAACATACAGCTTCTTGCCTGCCTCAGCCTTGAACTGCTGACCGTTAATCTCTACGATTGCGTACATTTTTATTATGTATTAAACGGGTTTTTCCGCAAGGCGAACGACTTTTGCCGATACTTGTTTGAGCCTCCACGAACTAATTCGGACGCAAAATTACAAATTATTTTCGAATTGGACAAACATTTTCCTGAAAACTTTCTTTCTGCACATTACTTTGCTTTCGGTAATAGCTGCCGGAATCGTTTCAGTCAACCTCGAAATAGCTCTCCAGCTCGGCCTGGGCGGAACCGTTCTCATTGTTAAGGTCGCGGATGATGCGACCGTTCTCCAGCAAGGCAATACGGGGACAGATGTCCACGGTATGATTCAGGTTGTGGCTGGAGATAAGTACGGTGGCGCCTGTGCGCTCGTTGTATTCGGATACAATGTGCTTGAAAGCCGACTGCGAACTGGGATCCAGAAAGTTGAAGGGCTCATCCAGGATGAGTACACGGGGATGGAGCAACAAAGCACCGACGATGCCCACCTTTTGTTTGTTGCCTGCAGAGAGGTTGCGTATGAGTTTCTTCTGTCCAAGAACCTCGCCGGCCATGAAGTGTTCGTACTGAGACAGTTCTTCCTGCATCTGTTCCTCGCTGATGTTGGAGAGGCGGGCAATGAACTGGAAGTATTCGTCGGGGGTGAGGTAATCAATGATGAACGACTCGTCAATGTAGGCGCCCGTCCAATCCTTCCATTCCTCGCTATCGGCCACGTTGACATTCTTCTCTGCATCCCACATCGTCACCTTTCCGTTATCGGGTTTGAGCAGGTCAAGGATAATGCGGAACAGCGTACTCTTTCCTGCGCCGTTGTTGCCTACTAGTCCCAGTACGTCCCCTTGTCTGATTTCAAAGGATTCGATGTCTACTGCAACCTTCTCGCCGAAGGTCTTCCTGATATGCTCTATCTTGATGTTCATTTTTATCGGTTTGAAAATTGAAGGCTTGCCTGAGCCGAACCAGTGTAAAGCTTGCTTGAATTATGCTTTGTAATTGGTAAGGCTCAACGATGCCAAAGTTTAAAATTATTGTTTCTAACTGTTTCTTGTGGCCCTGAAGCCTTCCATGTTTTCGTAACGGCGGGCCATCAGTCGCTGGTAGGTCCAGCGCAGCCATCGATGATGTGTGATGATTCCGGCAAGGCCAAAGGCAATGAGTACCATGTAGCCATAGACATCGCCCAGCAACGTCACGCAGATGCGCTCGAAGAGCAGCGGGCCGAACATCAGCACCATGGATACGATGTTTTGTTTTGAGTTTCCGTTCTTACCCGTAAGTTTCGCATTGAGGGGCAGTGTCTCCTTGTTAAAGATGGCCATCTGGAAGGTGACGGGGTAGAGCACTCCCACGGTGAAGATGAGGTATCCCAGATCCATCCAGATACTGATCTTGCCGATGATCATCAAAGGTGTGGTCAGCAGCAGAGGGATGAGCAGAAGGGCGGAATTGAGGTAATACTTGGTCGTAAGCAGATTCAGGAGTCCCTCGCGCCTGCTCATCAGCAGATCCATGTAGTTGCCTTCATAGCACATGATGGTAATGAGGGAGGTCATACCGAGTACAATGTAGTCATACATACAGATAAAGCTGATCATGAAGCCATTGTCATAGATATCAGTGAAATAGAGCAAGGCACTGAGAAGCACCATCATGAGCATCAGTACGATGAACTGCATGCGGGGTTGCTTGTTGCGCATGCGCAGCTTGATCTCCAGTTTCAGGTATTCGCCGAAGACGCCATAGCGGTTCAGGAAGTTCCACTGGGCAGCATTCTTCACTTCCACTTCTTCCTTTTTGCCCACCTCTTCATAGATCATTTTGCCTTGCATCCATTCGTTCAGACAGAACAACAGAATGATAATAGCCAATGTGATGATAAAGGGGTAGGCCTTCCACTGGGCAAAGGCGTACATGAAGTAAGTACAGGGCATGTCCAGTACGTTGCGGTCGGGGAGGAAGGCAATCAGGCCTATGATGAGGTGAACAGCCAATGGCAACAGACACCACCAAAGGCTTCTTTTGCAGAGTGCGCGTATACAGAGGTAGAGATAGCCGTTGGCCACAAACAGGAGCCACCAGCCAATCAGCCAGCCGATGGAGGCGCCAAGGCCAAATACGGGGAATACGCTCATGAAGGCAAAGGGAACGAGGAAACATCCCCAGAAGAGGTTTCCCCAGGAGAGGGCTGCGCGCACAAGGTACCTGCGCATCAGGAATTTACGGGAGATGGGAAGGAGGGAGTAGGTTCGTGCCTTGTTGGCTGGGGTGTCCTGTATGACGAAGCGCAGCCAGAAGTCTGCCACCAGCAACA
Organism: Bacteroidaceae bacterium; assembly: GCA_045599425.1. Classification (GTDB taxonomy): domain Bacteria; phylum Bacteroidota; class Bacteroidia; order Bacteroidales; family Bacteroidaceae; genus Physcousia. The sequence continues at coordinate 4,925 of JAZRVZ010000067.1, forward strand.
TCCAAAACCATCCGTCCAGCACATGGAAAGCTGGAACACCGGCATAAATCTCGCTCATGGGCAGTGGCAGAACGACACCCATCAGTATCATGATGGCGGCATAGTAGAGCACCATCAGGGCGAAGAGCCATTTGACGAAACGGTTCCGCTCGAACATGGGGTTACGGCTATCCTGCAGGGATTCATGCTTGCACAGCAGCCGGTGGAGTTCTCTCTTTGTCATAGGTGTATAGGATTGAGTTACAGGCTTGCCAGATACTTCTCGGCCTCGATGGCGGCCTTGGCACCACTTCCTGCGGCAACAACTGCCTGTCTGTAATGGGGATCTGCCACGTCACCGGCAGCATAGACACCGGGAATGCCTGTACGGGGCGAATCTCCTTCAGTCAGAATGTAACCTGTTTCGTCGGTCTTCACCCAGGGCAGGAATACCTGGCTGTTGGGACGATGGCCGATGGCAAGGAAGAATCCGTCGATGGGCAGGTCATACTCTCGTTCATCCTCTCCTCCTTTATTATAAATAAGGTGTGCCCCTTCAACTCCATTCTCTCCGTAAAGGCCCAGTGTGTTGGTCAGGAAAAGAACCTCGATCTTGGGGTTGTCCAGTACGCGCTGCTGCATGATCTGGCTGGCACGCAGATGATCCTTGCGTACAATGAGGTAAACCTTGCTGGCCAATCCTGCGAGGTAGGAAGCCTCCTCGCAGGCGGTGTCACCACCACCTACTACGGCTACCACCTTCTTGCGGTAGAAGAATCCGTCACATGTGGCACAAGCTGACACACCCTGCCCCTGATATTTCTGCTCGTCGGCCAATCCAAGGAACTTGGCGCTGGCACCGGTAGCTATGATCAGGGCATCCGTTTCAATCTCGGTTTCATCGTCAAACCAGAGGTGGTAGGGTGGCTGACTCAGGTCGGTCTTCACGCAAACACTGCTACGGATCTCCGTACCGAAGCGTTCACACTGCTGACGCATCTGATCCATCAGTTCGTTGGCGTCAATACCCTCGCTGAAACCGGGAAAATTCTCTACCTCGGTGGTGATGGTCAACTGACCGCCTGGCTGCATACCCTCATAGAGTACGGGGGAGAGGTTGGCACGACCGGCATAGATGGCGGCAGTGTATCCAGCAGGACCGCTGCCTATGATGGTAAGTTTCTGATATTCCATGATTAAATGATGGTTATAAATTGATTTTTGATGTTGCTTGAGTATTGTAAGGATGGAGAATCTGATGCTTTCGGAGATCGCAGAGGCTTTCTACCTCATGTCTATAATCTCTGCATCAGGATATTGTGAAGCCGGGAATCTGAACAGATTGTCCCCTGGTTTCTTGTTGAAGCTAAAGCTGGTAATGTTGATGCGTGTCCAGTTCTTACCCTGTCGCATACGGATGCACATGGGTGTGTAATCCTTGGAGATCGTGACAAGGATCTCGGGAATTTCGGCTCCAGCCTTCTCTGCCGTGAGGCTTACTTCATACATGTCCTTTCCGCTGTACTTGACATTCTTAACCTTGTAGTTGTAGCCTTGTTTGTACAACGAGACAAAGGAATATGGATTCATAGCCTGTAGTTCCTGTTTGGTGGGTGTGGTCACGTTGACCTCCTGAATATCGGCATCGTAATTCCAGAGTGTCTTGCCGTCAAACCATGTAATCTGGCCACCGGCATCAAGTTTGTATTTCTTGCCTTTCAGCAGGATGGTACCGGTACCGGTTCCCTGTTCCGTGTTGCCCACAAAGCTCGTCAGCTTGAATACGGCTTCAATGCCGCTTGCCCCATTGATCTTCTTGGCTGTTGCATCCAGTATCTTCTTGGCTTGCGCATTCTTCTCTGCCATCATGGGAATGGAAAGAACAAAGGCAAGGAGGATCAGGGAAATTCTTTTTATCTTCTTCATGTGTGATTTGTTTTTTCTATGATTCAACAATTCAATGATCAGGGCGGAAGAGGTCTTGTTGCTCCTTTGAAGCTTATTGGTTGATTAAGTCAGGAGTGTCATTCAGCTTCGGATGGCGTCAAGCTTGAACATCAACTCATCCTCCGTCTGGCAGAGCACCTCGCGAGGCTTGCTGCCGTGAGCAGGACCCACGATGCCGGCCACTTCCATCTGATCCATCAGACGTCCGGCGCGGTTGTAGCCAATGCTGAACTTGCGCTGTATCATGCTGGTGCTGCCCTGCTGGGTAGAGACGATAAGTCGGGCGACATCTTCAAACATCGGATCGAGATGTGTCAGATCCACATCTGGAGCTTCACCATCTGCCCCCTCCATTTCTACATAAGGCAGGGGGAAGGGACTCAGGTAGCTCTGCTGACAGGCGATGAAGTGTGCGATGCTCTCCACCTCGGGGGTGTCCACAAACGCACACTGAACGCGAACCGGTTCACTGCCGGACAGAATGAGCATGTCACCCTTGCCCACAAGCTGCTGCGCACCCATGCGATCCAGGATGGTCTTACTATCGATTCCCTGTGACACCTTGAATGCCATACGGGCAGGGAAATTGGCCTTGATGGTTCCTGTGATGATGTTGGTGGTAGGTCGCTGGGTTGCAATGATCATGTGTATGCCAACGGCACGGGCCAACTGTGCAATACGTGCAATGGGAAGCTCAATCTCCTTGCCGGCCGTCATGATCAGGTCACCGAACTCATCAATGATGACCACGATGTAAGGCATGAACTTGTGTCCATTCTGCGGATTCAGCTGGCGTGACTTGAACTTCTCGTTGTATTCCTTTATGTTTCGCGCGCGGGCTTTCTTCAGCAGGTCGTATCGCGTGTCCATCTCTACACAAAGACTCTTGAGTGTCTGGACAACCTTGGTCACATCCGTGATGATGGGTTCCTCGCTGTCTTCGTTGCCTTCAACCTGAGCAAGGAAGTGGTTGACAATGGGATTGTACACGCTGAACTCCACCTTCTTGGGATCCACCATTACGATCTTGAGTTCTGCGGGGTGCTTTTTGTAGAGCAGGGAGGTGATTATGGCATTGAGACCAACCGACTTACCCTGACCTGTGGCACCGGCTACCAGCAGATGAGGCATCTTGGCCAGATCGGCCATGAAGATCTCATTGGTAATGGTCTTGCCAAGGGCCATGGGCAGTTCATATTCACACTCCTGGAACTTCTTGCTGTTGATGATGCTCTCCATGCTCACCATCTGGGGTTTTGCATTGGGCACCTCAATACCGATGGTTCCCTTGCCAGGGATAGGTGCGATGATACGGATACCCAAGGCGGCAAGACTCAGGGCAATGTCGTCTTCCAGGTTTCGGATCTTGCTGATCTTCACTCCCGGTGCAGGGGTGATCTCGTACAGGGTGATTGTGGGGCCTACGGTAGCCTTGATACTGGAGATTTCAACTCCGAAGTTCCGCAGCACAGTAATGATCTTGTCGCTGTTCTTCTTCTGCTCATCCATGTCCACGCTGCGCGAGTCAATGTCGTAATGCTTCAACAGATCCAGGGTAGGGTAACGATAGTTCTCAAGATCCAGTTTCGGGTCGTAGGGTTCAAGGGCTCCTTCGTCTGTCAGTTCTGCCTTCTCCGTTTCTTCACCGATAGTGACTGTCATCGTGCTGTCATCTTCATGATGGTTTTCTTCTGCCTGCCCATTGCTTTCCGGTGCGGGATCTGCCACTGCTGGTTTCTCGTCTTCGCCCTGGCTTACAGTCAGCATTCCGTCATCGAATAGCTCAAGTTGTTCAGACATCTGTGGTAACTCCACCTTTATCTTGTCGGCGGGAACCTCCTCCTGCTGGCCTTCATCCACGCTGAATACAATTGTGGTTGCCGTATTATGGTCGGTCTCTGTAGCCGGATGCGGATGGTCAGGGCCATCCTCGCCACCACGGAATTCCCATACAGGTTCCTTTTTCTGCTTGCTTTCATTGTCCGCATTGTGGCCATCGGAGACAATCTCGCCCTGAGGTGTGACTACCATTCCGTCTGCCAGAAGTATCGTTCCGTCTTCCTGGACAATACCCTTCTCATCGCCGACAAGTACCTCGACACCATCCATTTCGGCTTCGTCCTCCTCTTCCTCACCGTGGTTCAGGTGGTTCTGTATCAATTCCACCGGTTTCTGTATCATCCTGCGGATAATGCGTATGGTTTCCGTGCTGAGATAGCAGAGATAGGCGATGGCAGTGACAAGCAGGAAAATGTACTTGAACGGCCCTACGGATTCACCCAGCTTGTTAATGATTACCTTTCCGGTCATGCCGCCAAGCAGGAAGGGGGAGCCGTCGCTTGTCAGGCAGGCCAGGAAGCAGGAGAACCAGCATGCCAAGATGCCACAGTTGATAAACCATTTCCAGAGTCGGATCTTGAAGGCCTCCATGATGCGAAGTCCGGCCATAAACATGAAAACTGTGATGAACAGAAATGCAAAGCCAAGGGTGTCCTGCACGAGATAGCAGGAAATCCAGGCACCCATGTTGCCCAGCCAGTTCTCGGATGCACCTTCACCTCTCCAGAACCTGATGTCTGCCTCACCCGTGAAGATGAATGAAATGATGGCCAGGAAAATGAAGATGGCAAGCAGACACAGCAAGCCTCCCGTGGAAAAGCGAATGACCTCTTCCCTGGATGCTTCCTCGTCGGATCCCTTCTGCTCCTTCCTTGTGGTTTTCTTCCTGCCAGTGGGGGAATCCGCCAGTTTGGCTTTTCCCGCAGCCGGTTTCCTGGCTGTAGTATTGGACTTATTATTTTCTTTCTTGGTTGTCGTCATATAAAGAGTATAGGTATGCAGTTTATTTTCGGTACAAAAGTAATAAAAAAAAAGGAGAATTTCCCTTGGCTGTGATATTTTTTTGTAACTTTGCCAATCGTTTTAACAATAGTAACTTATTTTTAGAATACTGCATGACACGACAGGATCAGTCAAAAGCCTCTTCGGGACAAGCCATTTATCAGCATGACGTGCTGGAGTTCGTACAGGTTGCCGTACAGTTCTGCAGCCAGCTGGAACAGGCGCGTGAGCAATCCCGGCAGGAACTGACAGGCACCTTGCTCAAGCTGATGCCCCTGATGTATCTTAAGGCACAACTTCTCCCCAAGGTGGAGAGCAGCGGCTCGTTCCTCCCTGACGAACAGGTTACGGAGCAGGATTACGAGTTCATCAGGCTTGGTATCCATGACGTACTCGGATCGGATGATGAGTACATGGACGTGGCATACGACGAAATGATGCAGACAGACGAAACCCGATGGAAGAGTATCTCGGAGAACCTGGCAGACATCTACCAACCTGTGCGTAATTTCCTGTCTACCTATCAACAAGGCATTGAAGACTGCATGTTTGATGCATTATGGGAAATTCAGGATCAGTTTGAACTCTATTGGGGCGAGGCGCTCGTCGATTCACTCCGTCGCCTGCACCGGCTGCAATACGCGGTACGCGAGAATGGAGACACTGAATCCTATGCCTTCTGATCCGGCAGTTATCCTGGAACCACAACTATAGAATGAGAATCATAAAGAGTAAATTTGACAAGCACGACATTGCTGACCTTCCCAAGGTGACCTTTGAGGGACGTATCATCGTGGTCATCAGCGAGGCGGCTGCGGATTGTGCCGTGGATTATCTGCTTGCCCAACCCATTCTTGGCTTCGATACAGAGACAAAGCCAAGCTTCAAGCCTGGCACTCCCATGAACAAGGTTGCCCTGCTTCAGGTCGCCACGCCGGACACCTGTTTTCTTTTCCGTCTCAACCTCATGGGGCTTCCACCTTGCATCATCAGGCTTCTCGAGGATCGAACGGTTACCAAAATAGGTCTCTCCTGGCATGATGATCTCATGCAGCTACATCGGCGTCAGGATTTCAAGGCGGGCGAATTTGTCGAGTTGCAACAATTCGTAGGAACCATCGGCATCAGGGATCTTAGTCTTCAGAAAATCTATGCAAACCTCTTTGGCCAGAAGATTTCCAAGACCCAGCGCCTTACCAACTGGGAGGCTGGAACGCTGACACCTGGCCAGCAAGTCTATGCGGCCACAGATGCCTGGGCATGCATACAGATTTATAACGAGGTGATGCAACTGAATGAGTCGAAGGACTTCACACTTGAGGTGATACCCGAACCTGAACTACCCCAGCCGTCACCCAAGAAGGAAACACAACCGGAGGAAAGCAAGCCCAGGAAAGAGAAACCTGTTGCCAGGAAACCACGGAACTACCGTCGCAAACCTGCATCCAGTAAGCCAAAGAACCTCACAAAAACAGAAAAGAATGAAAACATTATATCTTAAATACGGCAAAGAGGAAAGCCTCCGTCGCTTCCATCCCTGGGTATTCTCGGGGGCAGTACATCATTTTGACGAACAGCCTGAAGAGGGTGAAATGGTTCGCGTATGTAACGGTGAGGGTGATTTTATAGCCATCGGTCACTGGCAGATCGGCAGTATTGCCGTTCGTGTACTGACCTTTGAAGATCAGCCCATCAATGCTGCATTTTGGGAAAGAAGATTACAATGTGCCTACCAGGCAAGAATGTCCATCGGCGTGGCTGGGAATCCAAGGAACAACACCTACCGACTTGTACACGGCGAGGGGGACAACCTTCCGGGACTTGTTATTGACATCTATGGCCATACAGCCGTCATGCAGGCACACAGCGTCGGCATGCACGTTTGTCGCCAGGAGATCGCAGAAGCTTTGGCCAAGGTGATGGACGGTATTGTGACTGACATCTTTTACAAGAGTGAGACAACCCTTCCATTCAAAGCTGCATTGGGTCAGGAAAACGGATTCCTTCTGGGAGGATCCGTGGACAATATTGCCGTTGAGAACGGACTGAAGTTCCACATTGACTGGCTAAAAGGTCAAAAGACTGGTTTCTTTGTAGATCAGCGTGATAACCGTTCTTTGCTGGAGCATTACTCCAAAGGACGCAATGTCCTGAATATGTTCTGTTACACAGGTGGATTCAGCGTCTATGCAATGCGTGGTGAAGCAAAACTTGTACATTCCGTGGACAGTAGCGCCAAAGCGGTTAATCTGGTTAATGCGAACATTGAACTTAACTTCCCCGGTGATCAGCGTCATGCTGCTTTTGCCGAGGACGCTTTCAAGTACCTGGATGAGATGGGCGACAACTATGACCTCATCATCCTTGATCCACCTGCCTTTGCCAAGCACAAGGATGCCCTTCGTCATGCGCTCAAAGGTTACACCAAGATCAACCAGAAGGCGTTTGAGAAAATTCAACCAGGTGGAATTCTATTTACATTCTCATGCTCGCAGGCAGTCAACAAGGATCAGTTCCGGCTGGCAGTCTTCACCGCTGCTGCACAGGCACACCGTAAGGTTCGCATCCTTCATCAGCTTCACCAACCTGCCGACCATCCCATCAACATTTATCATCCTGAGGGAGAGTATCTCAAAGGATTGGTTCTGTATGTGGAGTGACTACCTCAGATAGAGTTCGGCATAGAGTTGGACGTAACGGCAATGTAATGCAATGTGTTTCGTCAGCTTTTCATAGATGTCGGCACATTCAGTGTAATATTGTAAGGAGGTTATCTGACCATGCTGCATTGCTTTTTCCAGCAGGTTGAGTGTTTCGTTGAGGAGCTTTGTGTCACTGTGGTCAAGGATGGAATGCAATCGCATGAGTTCGTCATGGCGCATCTGCTGAGCCGAAATGGTTTCCTGCCGAACCTGTTCAAGGCGCATCTGGGAGGATTCCGTACGCAAATGTGCAGCACGCTGCTTGCTGGATGTTGACCATAAGGGGAACGATGCGCCAACCAGGAAACCGTTGAGACGGAAAGATTCATCGGTGTTTCGCCGGTACCCCACACTTATGCTTGGCAGCCAGCCTTTTCGTGCCAAACTCTCCTGATGACGAGCAGAACTGAGTTCAGATTCTGCAAGCTGTACTTCAGGAAGGCTTGTCGGATACTCGCTTGAAGGCAGTGGGGGCAGTTCCGGGAAATGACGTTCGTCCCAGGATACAGGAATGTTACCATTGAGTATCTGCAATTGCAGAAGGGATTGTTTGCGCTCATTCTCTACCTCAACGAGTTCCTGTGCCGCCTGCATCTCTTCCAAACGTGCCTTGTTCAGATCAAGTGCATTGGCATCACCGGCCTTCATCCTATTTTCCAGAAGTTCTGTGGTTCGACGATTCTGCCTCAACCGTTCCTGCAGCATTTCAATGTGCTGGTTTTGCCGGGTGATTTCATAGCAGGTTAGTCGGGTGTCAAGAGCCACACGTTTAGCGGCCAGTTCATACTCATTGTCCTGTCGCTGGTTCTCCAGCCTTATCTGACGTCCTCGCTGGCCGTAGAGAGTTGGGAAGTCAAATTCCTGACTTACGACCAACTCACTGCTGGCCATGCCGTGATAGCCATGCAGATAAAAAGGGCTGTATTCCACGGTAGGTCCGTTTGGTATATTTTCACTTTGAAGGTCTGCCAGTTCAGCTTGATGCTCAATACGTAATGCATGCAATTCCAGGTTGTTGTTAATGACAACTTGAAGTAGTGAATCAAGTGCTGGTTGGGCATGTAGCGAAATGCTAATGCCTGCCAGAATGATAAAAAGTACAGGGTTTCTATGGAAGATTTTCATATTTTACGGATTTATTCTTTTGGTGCAGCCATTCATAGATGACAGGGATAATAAAAGCATTAAGTAAGGTGGAGGAGAGGAGACCACCAAGAATGACCTTCGCCATTGGGCTCTGGATCTCGTTTCCCGGAAGGGTGCCGCCAAGTGCCAGCGGTACAAGAGCCAGGGCTGAGGTTAGAGCCGTCATCAGGATGGGGTTAAGCCGGGACAATGATCCCTTGATGATAATTTCCCGTATGCTCTTCATGTTGTCAGTTTTCAGTCGCCCGTATTCGGTTATGAGCAGCATGCCATTGCGTGTGGCAATGCCAAAGAGTGAAATGAAGCCAATGATGGCAGGAATGCTGACCTCGCCGGTGGTCATCCAGATAGCGAAAATCCCGCCGATCAAGGCTAAAGGAAGGTTAAGGAGGATAACAAGGCTATCCTGCAACTTGCGGAATTGCATGTAGAGCAAAAGGAAGATCAGCAGAAGGCTCATGATACAGAGCATGGACAAGGTACGACTTGCGCGCGCCTGGCTCTCAAACTGTCCACCATATTCAATATGGTAGCCTTCAGGCAAGTAGACCTGCCTGTCAATGCGGTTGCGGATATCACGGACAACGCTTCCCACATCCCTTCCGTCCGTGTTGGCCGATATTACAATCTTGCGCTGAACGTTCTCACGGTTGATGGTGTTAGGGCCGCTGGCCGATTCAATATCTGCTACGGTAGATAGTGGAATCATTTGTCCGTCGGAAGCCGAAATCATGTAGTCATTGTAAGGCAAACCGGATTGGGCAGATCTTACGACCAGGTCATAGCTACGTCCGCCTTCATTGACCTGTGAAACCCGTTCCCCAGCCAATCCTACTGCCAGGCATTCATTGAATTGAGGTAGGGTAATCCCATATCTGGCCAGCAGTTCACGTCGCGGACGGATCTTTACTTCAGGACGTTCCACCTGCTGCTCCACATTCAGATCGGCAATACCTTCCACATCCGAAATGGCCTCCTTAATCTCTGTACCCAGGTTGAACATACGGTTCAGGTCAGTGCCGAACAGTTTGATGGCAATGCTGGATTCAGTACCCGACAGCATTGCATCGATTCGATGGGAGATGGGTTGACCAATCTCGATGTTCGCACCTACGAGTACGGACAGTCGCCTACGGATGTCGTTCAGCAATTCCTGGTGAGAACGCTCTTTTAACAGGAATGGTGCTTCCAGTTCACATACGTTTACGCCGAGGGCATGCTCGTCCAGTTCGGCACGTCCCGTCTTGCGGGCAACTGTTTGTATCTCGGGTATCTCCATCAATATCCTCTCCGCCCGGTGCCCGATGGCATCGCTCTCCTCCAGCGAGATGCCCGGAACGGAACTGATATTGATGGTGAAAGAACCTTCGTTGAAGGCCGGAAGGAAACTGCTTCCCAGCGTGAGGAAAAGACCTATTGCCACGGCAAACAGTGCCAATGTGCTTCCAGCAAACAGTTTTTTGTGGTTCAACACATACTCCAACCAATTCCCGTAAATTCCTTTTATCCAACGTGCTATCCTGCTTTCACCATCGTTGTCGTCGTCTCCATTCAGTAGGAAACTGCAAAGTACAGGCGTCAGGGTAAGGGCCACGATGGTTGATGCAAAGAGTGCAGTAATGAAGGCAATACCCAAGGGAATGAGCATACGTCCCTCCATGCCATCCAGGAAGAATAGGGGCAGAAAACTGGTTATAATGATCAGTGTGCTGTAGAGGATTGGCATGCGCACCTCGCGGGATGCCTGGTAGATTATCTCCAGTTTCGCGGTTTTACGTGCCACAGTGTTATCCATGATTTCTCTCTCAGCTCTTTTCTCTGTTTCAATGGCGTGCAGTTTCCTCCAGACATTCTCCACGTCCACAATGGCATCATCCACCAATGATCCGATTGCAATGGCCAAACCACCCAGCGTCATCGTGTTGATACCAATGTGCATGAGATGCAGTACGATTACCGAAATGAGGAAAGCAAGTGGAATGGTCACTATGGAGATAACAGTTGTGCGGACGTTGGCCAGAAACAGGAATAGAATGACGACAACGAAGAATGCGCCTTCCAGCAGGCTTTTTCTGACATTGCTGATACTATTGCCTATAAAGTCTGCTTGACGGAAAATATTGGTACTTTTGTGTACATCGTCCGGAAGGTTCTTCTGCATGTCGGATAGCTTGTCGTCCAGCTTTTCCGTTAGCTCCACGGTACCCGTATGCGGTTGCTTGGTAACAGTCAGCAATACAGCCGGATGTCCCTTTTCCGATGCCACTCCCAATTTCGGCTGCTGGGCACCAACCTTGACATCGGCAATGTCAGCCAGGGTGATCATCCCGCCTTTGTCATCCCCTGCACGTACAACGGACGACGCAATTTCATCCACATTGCAGGTGCTGCTGATGCCACGTACAATGTATTCGTTACCGTATGCAGAAGTGACTCCACCGCTCTGGTTGGTGTTCATACCTCGGGTAGCTGCCATGACCTCATCCATCGTAATGCCATAATGCCGCATCTTGCCAGCATCAAGCAGAATCTGGTATTCCTTGATCTCACCTCCATGCACACTGACCTGAGCCACTCCACCAGTACTCAGTAATTGTGGCCTTATCACCCAGTCGGCCATAGTACGCAGGTCAAGCAATGAGGTCGTGTCGCTTGTCAGTGAAACTATGAGCATCTCACCCAGGATACTGGATTGAGGTCCCATGACCGGCGTGCTGACATTCTCAGGCAGCATTTCGCTGATACCCGACAGTTTCTCGTTGACAATCTGACGTGCCAGATAGATGTCCGTATCCCAGTCAAATTCCACCCACACCACACTGAAGCCGTTCGTGCTCTGTGACCGTACCCTGCGAACTCCCATGGAGCCGTTGACTGCCGTCTCAATAGGTACTGTCACCAATTGCTCAACCTCCTCAGTAGCCATGCCTCCTGCCTCGGTCATCACCACCACGGTAGGAGCGTTCAGGTCGGGAAACACATCCACTTCCGTATGCCAGGTGCTCCAGATGCCCACACCCGTAAGAATCAGTGCAGCAACGATGACGAGCAGTCGGTTATTCAATGCATATCGTATAATCTTGTCAAGCATATTTCAGAAGTCACAATCAGTAATTCCAATGGTTCAGTTCTCAATTTTCCATTTTCAATTCATCAATGGTTGTGCGTGTGTGCAGGAATAGTATTTGTGGCCGAAGCCAACTTAACTTGCAGGGCACCCTTCACGACAACCTCCTCGCCACCTTTCAATCCACTGGTCACCTCGGTGCGGACGCCATCGTTCAAACCCAGTGTAACCGCTTGTTTGCGATAACCCTCCTCATCCACCTTGATATAGACGAAAAAGACACCCTGCTCCTCAGTCAGTGCTGTCAGGGGAAGCGTTATGCAGTGCTGTGATTCATCTGTAACCAGGAAAATCTCGGCATAGCTGCCTTGAACCACATTGCCTGTGTTATTGAATTCAAAGATAACGGGAAGGTATGCACTGCCGGAAGCGGAGGAGTGAGCATAGCTCTGCACATGTCCTCCCATGTCTGCAATGTCATAGAGTTCATTGCTGTAACTGGTACTGAACTTAGCTCCGGTGATACGACTCAGGTCATTCCAGTGCCTCTCCGGCACATCCGCGCGCAGATATAGATGCTGGTTCTGCGTGATGACCATCAAGGGTTGGCCTGCCTCCACATAGTCACCTTCGTTGACCAGGCACTGCTTCACATAACCGGCACGGGGCGCATTAACCACCACCCCGCCTGCACTGCGATTCCTGCGTAGGGATTCGTAGGTCAACTTGGCGGCCTCGTATTCCGACATCGCCAACTGATAATCCTTCTCGCTTATAATCTGATCCTTCACCAATGTTTCTGCACGCTCGAATTCCCGTTGTGCCTGTTCGTAGGCGATACGGGCATGCTGAACCGGATCGCCGTCTGCCATCAGCATGTCCGATGAGTTGATGGTAAAGAGGCGTGATCCACCGGATAGATGCATACCCTCTGAAATATGACCTGTCTGACCGATTCGTCCACTTGTAGTGGCGACGACTGTCGTCTCATCGCATGATGCTGCCAGAATAGTTCCGCTCGTATGGATTACCCCATGGAAATCCATAGGCTTCACTTTCTCTGTCTCCACACCGGCCGCAGCTGCCTTTTCCGGTTCCAGGATAATCTCGTCACCGTGATGATGCTCCCCTTTTTCTGCATGTTCCTCATGCCCTTCATGCACATGATGTGATTCGGCACATGAAACAAGGCAGGTAGTACCCAATAGCCATAATCCAAGGCTCATGAATACTACCCATCCATGCTTGTGGAATCCCCCTTCAGAGAGGGTGAACTCCCGTATATAAGTTTTAATCTCCATACACTTTGCTTGATTTACAATGCAAAGGTATGCAAATTGTCATGCAACCCGGTTGCAAAGTACAGTTACTTCCCCCAGATAAGCGGCAGCGCGTAGTACAAATACTGGTTGATGTCCCCATAGAAATGCTGACCGCCCTGCTTCATCGAGAATCGCAAGTTGGCATTCGCGCCGCCATAGCGGAAGGTGGGAGCAAACTGGCGCAGTTCGTTGATGACGGCCTTCTCGGGATTGCCGGCCACGTCCTCGGTTCCAGTGTATGCGTAAACCTGGAAATCATTTGCAAAGGGCGTACCCGAAACTTGGTCGTTCATCCATGCGGCAGCAGTGGCGGCATCCTGCTTCTTGCCATCCTTGTCATACACCCAGATGTCACCGCTCAGGGGCAGGAAATGCTTCACGGCCGAAATGCCGTAGGCAAGCTGGTACCATGTACAGAGGGCGCCCATCGAGAAACCGCCAAAGGCGCGATGTTCGCGAGTTTCCTGGATTGCCACGCTGTCTGCTTTGCCGGTCAGGTACGTATGGTACTTGGGCTCAAAGGCAGGAATCAGGAAATCCTGAAGTTCCTGGTGGAAGTTGCGCGTCTGAGCCGTAGCATCCTCCATGCGATTGGCGCCGATGTTCTGGTCGTCGTTGTAGAAAGTGGGGCAGACGATGATGACGGGCGCCATCTGACCCTGCTCAATCAGATGGTCGGCAACCTGTGCCAACCCCAGCCAGTTATTCGGGGGTGTCAGGAAATGCGTGGTGTTATCACCGCCGCCATGCATCAGATATACCACGTTGTACTTGGTCTTCTTGTCATTCCTGTCATAACCGTATGGCAGGTAAACCTGGGCACGCTTTGTCCATTTCCTGCCATCCTTCTCCACGGCATAGCGGAACTCCTCAATCGTACCCTTCTTCGTGGCCGGCTTGCGGACCTCCTCGGGTATTGGCAGGATCTTGCCGATGCTGGCCTCATAGTCGAAGGGGTCGCACACTCTCCACACGTTCAGTACCACGCCACCCATCATGCCTTCTCCAATGCGGCAGACAAAGATATTGTTGTTCAACCAGTTGTATTTACTATCCATAGGCGCCTCGAAATGAGGATTGGTATAGAAGTAGAAACCGTCCTGCCCCTGCGTGATCAATCCACGATTGCGGACGTGGATCGTCACACCGTCGTTCGTACGAATGTTGTAGATGGCCTCCACCTCGGTACGAGAGCCGTTCGACAACTGGTAGTCGGCACCACCGGCCAGCACCTCTCCCTCGATACGGGGGCCTTTGAAGGTTCCACCCGTAATGGAAATGCTCTGGCGTGACCCGTGAGGGGTTTCACCCACACGATCCACCTGACCAATCTTCACACGAAGCTGCATCACAAATTCCAGTGCAGGTGTGAATTCCTGTGCCGTGGCAACCATCTGCAGGCACAGCAGTGAAATGACAAGCAATATTTTTTTCATGATTTTCAGTTTATTAGTTTATGTTTATACATCTTCCTTCCATTGCATGCCTGCATGCTTTACGACATTTGGCGGGCATTTCTGATATAAATATGTATGATTTCACTACAAAATTAAGAAAAAAACACATAGATACGCAACAAATTATCAGGAAATTTATTATCTTTGCAGACAAAGTGGCGGAAAATGCCAATCAGGTACCAAGCCTCGGTCGCACACTCCTTGCCATGAAAAGGACTTTCAATTCCGCAAAACTTTAATCAATGAGATACATGAAAAAGAAGACACTACTCACTGGTACGCTGCTCATGGCCCTGCTCTCCTCGGGTTCCGTCCATGCCCAGCTCAGCAACAACCCCGACAAGTTCCTGGGTAACATCACCACCCGTGGACAGGTCAATGGCGGAGGACTTGAATTCAAGACCCTCTGGAATCAGTTGACTCCCGAGAATGAAACAAAGTGGTCAAGTGTTCAGGGCGGAGGCCCCAACAGCTGGAACTGGGGTGGGGCGCAGAATGCCTACAACTACTGCAAGCAGAACAACCTGCTCTTCAAGTTCCACTGCCTGGCATGGGGTTCACAGTATCCCGGCTGGATCGAAAGCCTCACCCCCCAGGAACGCTACAAAGCCATCGTCAAGTGGATGGACGAATGCAAGAAGAAGTTCCCCGACCTCAAGGTCATTGATGTGGTCAACGAGGCAGTGGATGGTCACCAGAAAGGAACCTACCTCTTCGAGGAGGCCCTGGGTGGTCGTGGCGTTACCGGCTGGGACTGGATCATCAATGCCTTCAAGCTTGCTCACGAGCGCTGGCCGGATGCCATTCTTATCTACAACGACTTCAATACTTTCCAGTGGCAGCGCAGTCAGTTCATTCAGCTCGTCAAGACACTGCGTGACAACGGTGCGCCCATTGATGCCTATGGTTGTCAGAGCCATGACTGTACCGGCTACAGCCTCAACAGCTTCCGCCAGGCAGTCGACGAGATCCAGAACAACCTGAAGATGCCCATGTACAGTACCGAGTATGATATTGGTACCGGAGACGACAACCAGCAGCTCACCAACTACAAGGAGCAGATTCCCTACATGTGGGAGAAGGATTACTTCGCCGGCCTCACCCTCTGGGGTTACATCTACGGTGCCACCTGGACAACCGACGGAAATTCCGGCATCATCCGCAACGGCAATGACCGTCCTGCCATGAAATGGCTGCGAGAGTATATGAAGAGCGATAAAGCCAAGACGGCCAAGTCTCCCTTCCCCGGCATGAAGAAGGAAGCCGACCTTTATATCTGTCCTCCCGTCATGGGCATTGAGGTAGGTACAGAGTCGCTC
>JAZRVZ010000068.1:0-2324 GCA_045599425.1 Bacteroidaceae bacterium
CCGTTCATCTTCATGTAGCTCTTGATGTCGGCAGGCCCCAGTTCGGCCCTACCCACGTCGCTGAAGCGGATGATACGGCTGCCGTCCTGCTTCAGGACCAGGTCGTTGAATTCCTTGGCCGTATGCATCAACCCCATGGTACGGACAGTCAGCTCGGTGGTGTTACCCTCGATGCTTCCCGAAGGCAGCTCCACGTTTTCCTTGTCCACGGCATTCTTCACGTCCATCGGTGTTATGCCATAGCCGGCCATCTTCACCGGATCCAGCCACAGACGCATGCTGTAGCGCTTCTCGCCCCAGATACCCACGCTGCTCACATCCGAGATGGTCTGCAGCTGTTCCTTGACGGTCAGGTCGGCTATCTCACTCAGTTCCAGCAAAGATCGCTTCTTGCTCTGAAGGGCGATCATCAGGATGGGCATGGCGTCAGCATCGGCCTTGGAAACGGTGGGAGGGTCACAGTCGCGAGGCAGGAAACGCTGGGCACGTGATACCTTGTCACGCACATCGTTGGCCGCGGTTTCCAGGTCCACGGACAACTCAAACTCCACCGTGATGCGACAGGAGCCTTGCGAGCTGACACTGGACAGCGAACGGATGCCCGGAATACCGTTGATATTCTGCTCCAAAGGCTCGGTGATCTGGTTCTCTATGACATCGGCATTGGCACCGGGATAGGAACAGTCCACCGAGATGATGGGATTATCCACAGAAGGATACTCCCTGACGCCCAGGTAGGTATAGCCGATGGCGCCGAACAACAGGATGATCAGCGTCATAACCAGTGCCAGCACCGGACGTCGTATGCTAAGTTCGGAAATATTCATTGTGTTGTGCTTTGGGGAGGGTAAAGGATTTGCCGCCTCGCTCAGGGAGTTACCGCTTTGTTCAGGACAATAGGGTTCGATTGGCTGAGTGCAAGTTGCAAGACATACGTCCGTTAACTCCTATGACTTCTTTAAACCTTATTTTTATTCTATTTCATCCAAGACTACGGGCAGGCCCATACGCAGCTGCAGGGTACCAGAGGTGATGATCGTGTCACCGACCTGAAGACCGGAAAGCACCTGCACCTCACCGGCCGTACGGATGCCGGCCTCAATGTCCACGGGCATGGCCTGACCGCTACGATAGCAGAAAACCTTGTCCACGCCCATTTCGGGCACGATGGCCTCGCTGGGAATGACCAGGGCATCGGGAATCTCCTCCTTCCTCAACTTTACGCTGGCATAGAGACCGGGCTTCAGTTTGCCGTCAGCATTGGGATAGAGACCACGGGCGGTGAATACATGCTCGTCACGGTCCACAGCCGACTCCACAGCATAGACACTTGCACTGAAAACCGACTGATAGCCTTCCAGACTGAAGTCAAGGTTCGTACCACTGTGTATCTGACTGGCATATCTTTCGGGTACGGAGAATTCCACCTTCAACGGAGTGATCTTGGTCAGTTTGGCAATGGGGGTCGAGGGCGTGGCATACGCACCCTCACTGACCTGACGGAGTCCGATCACACCGTCAAACGGAGCGCGGAGTTCCGTGAGGCTGATATTTACCTTCACCCCATCAATCTCTGCTTCCAGCGAGGCCAGCGAGGTCCTGGCCTCCTCGTATGATTCCTGACTCACACCATCCTTCTTCAGCAGTTGCTCCAGTCGGTAGACCCTGTTCCTGGCCAGTTCCACCTGCGTCATCAGCCTTTTCAGCTGAGCCTGCAGCGGCTTGTCGTTCACCTTGGCCAGAAGCTGTCCCTTGTGTACCTTGGTTCCCTCCCTGAAGGATATGCTGACTATCTTTCCTGATGTCTCGAAGGAAAGATCCACCTCCTCATCAGGCAGGAGCAGACCGGTTGTCACATATTCGTCCGTCAGCAGTTGCGGCTTCACGACCAGGCCGTTGACATTGAGCGCCATGCCGGGACCACCGCCTCTACCTGGGCCGGGGCCACCTTTTCCCGGCATTCCCGGTGCACCGGGACCGGCAAGTTCCTCATTAGCCTTGGGCTGCTGCAGCCAAATGCCAACGCCAACGGCAGCAATCACAACGAGTGCTACCCACACCCATTTCCTCATCTTGTTCATTATGGTTATCCTTAATAATTGGCCATTTGTTACATAACTGTCAAAGATAAGACGCCATAACTCACAAATGGTTTAAAGACAAGCCATTAAATATCAGAATAAGGTTCCGGTGGAAATCGTGTGAAAGTGTATCCACGTTCGGACGCTTCGCTCAAAATCATTCTAAAATAAACCGAAAATAATATTTTAAAATAATGATTTTTGATATATTTTAATATGATTTTGAGGTCGTCAAGACCGTCC
>JAZRVZ010000069.1:0-6180 GCA_045599425.1 Bacteroidaceae bacterium
CGACCATCTGCTGTTCAACAGCGATGGAAAAGAGGATGGCCAGGGACGTGTAATCGGCAACGGCGACAAGGAGTTTATTTTTACTGGCAAGCAGACACTGAAGAAGGGATCCTATCTGATGAAGGGATGGATCTACGTGGCTGATGGCGCAGAATTGACGATAGAACCGGGTACTGTGATCAAGGGCGAAAAGACTTCTGCCGCTTCACTCATCGTAGAGCCTGGTGGCAAGATATTTGCCAAGGGAACCGCTGAGGCCCCCATCGTTTTCACCTCGGCAGAGGCAAAGGGCAGCCGTAAGCCAGGCGACTGGGGCGGTATTGTAATCTGCGGACGTGGCACGAACAACAAGGGTGTGCTGGGTCAGCAGATCGAGGGTGGTCCTCGCACAAAGCATGGTGGTACGAATGCTGCCGACAATAGCGGCGTGCTGAGTTATGTACGTGTGGAGTTTGCCGGCTATCCCTTCCAGAAAGATAAGGAAATCAACGGCGTAACCTTTGGTTCGGTGGGCAGCGGTACGCAGGTTGACCACATCCAGGTAAGCTACACCAACGATGACTCCTACGAGTGGTTCGGTGGCAATGTGAACTGCCGCTACCTGGTTGCCTACAACGGTTGGGATGATGAGTTTGATACCGACAACGGCTACAACGGCAAGGTGCAGTATGCCCTCAGCATCCGCGACCCACGCATTGCCGACACCTCACAGTCAAACGGTTTCGAGAGCGATAACGATGCCGACGGTTCACTGACCGAACCTTTCACCACGGCCACCTTCTCTAACGTCACCTTCATCGGTCCTATGGGCCGCAATGGTTTTGAGAACACGCCCGAGTACATCAATGGTGGCAGCGTATTCCCACAGAACGGTTCTGCCCTCGGCAAGTTCCAGAGCGCCATGCAGATTCGTCGCAGTAGTCACCTTGCCTGCTTCAATTCCGTGGCAGTGGGTTTTCCCATCGGCCTGATCGTGGATGCCGAGAAGGGTAACACACAGGAGTTTGCGAAGGAAGGTGGGCTGAAGTTGCAAAACATCTTCTTTGCCGGTATGGGTGTGACGGGCAGCGATGCCAACAAGCGCTATACGGACGACCTCTACGATGCAGCTCAGAAGAGCGTAATTGATGCAACGCAGGAGTCGTACAGCTCGACATTCTTCAAGGCACAGACGGGCAACAAGGCATTCCCTAACATCAGCGACCTGATGCTCACCTCTGGTATCTATGCAGGTGCCCAGTACCTTCCCCAGAGCGGTTCACCCCTGCTGGGTGCAGCATCCTTCACCGATGGCTTGCTCTCATCGTGGTTCGAGAAGGTCAACTACATCGGTGCCTTCGGAAACAACGACAACTGGCTCCGCGGCTGGACAGAGTTTGACCCTCAGAATGCTGAGTACTAATCCATTCAAAAGTTCTTTTAGTCGCTTGCGCTTTGTAAAAGCGTCACAAGTGCCGAACGAATATTAGTTGGTTATGTGTGTATGGCCATTCCTTCGTGGAAATGGCCATACACTTTTTTGTGTCTTAGGTACAAAAATCGGCTAACAATGAAAAAATCAATACCCTTTTGTTGCATATTGAAAAATAAATTGTAAATTTGCACGCAAGTTCGCAATAAACAATGACGATTGACGCAAGAAGACTCTGGATAGGACGCTTTCTGCTGATGGTGTATCTCTCGATACTCACGCTGAGCGTTTTCCATGTGCATGAGCATGGTGAGGACTTCGTGTGTCAGGATTGTATCAGTCACGTACAGCATGCAGGACACATCACGGATGGCAGCATCTCAACAGGTGAGTGCGTGCTGTGCAGTTTTCTTTCTGTATCTTGCCTTGTGGCAGGTGTTGTGACACTTGCCATTTTGGCACTTGTGCTTCGTCGCGACTTTATTGGGCAGACGGTATGTGCCGTTTGCGGGACGAGGCACACCATCCTTCTGCGGGGACCTCCTGTATGTCTTTGATAATCATTTAGTAATGGTTAAAAAATAACTTCCTAAAGTAATGGAGTAAATAACATCCGTCAATTTTGACTTATCTTTTTGGCTATTTTGCTCTGATTCATCAGTCACGATGCCCGCATCGCTCGTTCTTCATCAAAGCAAACTATCTCAAAAATCTAAACCAAACTTGCTAAAGTTATTTTTTAACCATTACTTAGTCCTTATTTTAGAGCGTAGTTCCTCCGAGAGTTGCGCTCATCGTACGTATTTATCAAAGACAAGAAAATGAAAGCAATAAGACTTTTCGTCCTGTTGCTCTGCTCGTCCGTTTATGCCCAGGCACAGAGGGCTGGCGGACAGAGGGCAGAGCAGGATACTTGCGCCCACTTGGACGAGGTGGAAGTGACTGGTGTCACTGGCAGCGCACGTATCAGGGAGATTCCGGCTCCCGTCAGTGTGGTTTCAAATGCAGCTCTGCGCACGCATCAGAGTACCAACATCATCGATGCCATCAGCCGCCAGCCAGGTGTCAGTCAGGTTACTACGGGCAGTGGAATCTCCAAGCCAGTCATCCGTGGACTTGGCTACAATCGTGTGCTTGTGGTGAACGATGGCGTGCGTCAGGAGGGGCAGCAGTGGGGCGATGAGCATGGTATAGAGGTGGATGGCAACGCCGTTCATTCGGTGGAGATACTGAAGGGGCCCGCTTCGCTAATGTACGGCTCGGACGCCATGGCAGGTGTCATCCTCATGCACGATGCGCCCGTCATGCCTTTGGGTGAGATGAAGGCAGAAGCAGGAACACAGTACCAGACGAACAACGGACTTCTGGATTACACCCTCGCCTTCCGTGGCAATCAGCAGGGCTTTGTGTGGAACTGGCGTTGGAGTCAGAAGTGGGCGCACGACTACAAGGCCCCACAGGATGGCTTTGTGCCAAACAGCCGTTTTCGTGAACGCGCCCTGAATGGAATGCTCGGCGTAAACAAAGGTTGGGGATCTTCACATCTGAAACTCAGTTATTATCATCTTACACCTGGAATGACGGAGGTGGAGGACGAAAACGAAAACGATGACGATAACCGCTATGGCATTGCTTCGCCTTTCCAGCAGGTGAAGCACTATAAGGCTGTGCTTGATAATTCCATACGTCTTGGCGAAGGCTACCTGAAGGCCCTTGTCGGCTATCAGCAGAACCGCCGTCAGGAGTTTGAGAAGGCTGACGAATGCGGTCTTGATTTCCGTCTGCATACCCTGAACTACGACCTCCGCTTCGTTTCTCCGGAATGGTCTTCCGGCTGGAAGATGAACGCAGGCGTGGGCGGCATGTACCAGCAGTCGGAGAACCTGGGCGAGGAGTTCTTGATTCCTGCCTACAACCTCTTTGATGTGGGTGTTTTCGGCACGGTCAGCAAGGACTTCTTTGAGCGGCTGCACCTGAGTGGCGGTCTTCGCTACGATCACCGACGTCTGCACTCCCTGGCGTTGGAGGATGAGGGCGAAGAGCGTTTCCCGGATTTCAAGCGCAACTTCGGAGCCTTATCCGGAAGCCTCGGTGCCATCCTCAATGTGGGCGAGCACCTTGACGTGAAAGCCAACGTCTCACACGGATTCCGCGCTCCGAACATGAGCGAGCTGGGCAGCAATGGCGAGCACGAAGGCACTTTCCGCTATGAACTGGGCAATCACGATCTCCGGGCAGAGCACAGTTGGCAGTTCGACCTGGGCATGGATTATTCCTCGGAGCATTTCTCTGCGTCCGTGGCGCTCTTTGCCAACCGCATCAGCAACTTCATCTATCTCAGCCGCACCGGTGATGATATTGACGATATGCCTGCCTACCGCTTCACTTCGGGCGATGCCCGCCTGTTGGGTGGCGAAGTGCGTCTCATCTGGCACATTATCCGTCATCTGCACTTCGAGAACGCCGTCTCGTATGTGGATGCCCGACAGCTGAATGCAGACGAAGAGCATAGATACCTGCCCTTCACACCTGCCCCTCGCTGGCTATCCACGCTGCACTATGACATTCCGCTGAAGACGAAGATTGTCCGGGGCTTGTTTGCTGAAATTGAAGCCGACACCCACTTCCGCCAGGATCACGTGATGACTGCCAACGACACGGAGACGCCTACACCTGCCTACACGCTCGTGAACCTCTCCGTCGGCACAGACATCCATCTTCGAGGTGGTCGCAAACTCTGTTCCGTCGGCATCACGGGCACCAACCTGCTGAACACCGCCTACCAGTCGCACCTCAGCCGTCTGAAATATGCCGACACATTCCCTCTCACCGGTCGTCACGGTATCAACAACATGGGGCGCAACACAGGCTTCAAGGTACTGTTCCCATTGGATTTGTAGAAGCGGAATCCTATTACGACAGGACTTCACGCCCTCGTCTGGCGTGCCTTGCTCTGCACCACGTTGAGGATGTAGTCGCCGAGCTTCTCGAGGCCGTTGATGTAGTCGATGTAGAAGGCACCAAGCTTGTAGTCGTACTGGCTGGTGGCGATGTGCTGGAGGTTCTCGTCGCGAACCTGTGTGCGGAGGACATTTATCTCATTCTCAATGGCATAGCTGCGGCTGATGTCGTGACCCTCACCTTCAGGTTGCTGGAGTGTATCGGTCATCAGGGTGAGGGCTTCACCGACGAGGTTCTCCATGCGGAGGATCTGGTCGAACTGCTCGGAGTTGAAGGGCTCCGGGCAGTTTTCCTGTTTGCGGCAGAGTGTTCGGGCCAGCGAGAAGCAGCAGTCGCCGATGCTCTCAAGGTCGTCCACCTCGCGCAGCATGCGCTGAACCTGTCGCTTGGCATCGTCGGAGAGGCGGCCTTCGCTCACCTTCTGCAGATAGTGGGCTATCTCGTACTCCATGTTGTCTGTGATGCCTTCGTACTTCTCAACCTTGGCATAGAGTTTCTTGAAGCTGTCGTCGTCGTATTCATCATCGTTGGTACGCATGGAGAGCACATAGTTGAACGATTTCTGGCAACGCTCGGCAAAGTGTACGATCTCCTTGCGAGCCTGGAGCATGGAGAGCTCGGCTGTTGAGAAGAGGCCGCCGGAGATGTACTTGAGACCGTACTCCTCCACATCCTCCTTCAGGGGTAGCACGCGGCAGACGAAGTTTTCGATCTGCTTCACGAAACCTATAAGTAATAAGGTGTTGAAGATGTTGAAGGCGGTGTGGAACATGGAGAGCTTGAAGAGATCATTGGAGCCAGCCATCATCACATCCTCCACAAACCAGCTGACGGCATTGCAGAAGGGATAGAACATGAGCAGCACAACCACTACGCCGAAGACATTGAAGAACATGTGGGCCAGGGCGGCACGGCGTGCCTGCGTACCAGCGGTCATCGAGGCCATGAGGGCGGTGATGGTGGTACCGATGTTCTGACCCATGGCCAGGGCGGCAGCCTGTTCCAGTCCGAAGCCGGGGATGTGCATGTCGAAGAGCATCAGCGTGATGGCCATCGTGGCGGCAGAGGCCTGTACGACCATGGTGACGAGTGCACCGACGATGACGAAGAGGATGATGGTGAAGAAGCCTCCGTCGGCCACCTTGGCGAGCATGGCGGCCACCATGGAACCGATATCGAGATCGGTGGCTGCCTGCTGCAGGAAGCTGAGTCCCATGAAGAGGAAGGCAAAGCCGAAGATAAACTCACCCACCGACTTGCGCTTGTTCTGCTTGCTGAAAATGAGAGGAATACCGAATGCGATCAGGGGCAGGGCCAGGGCGGCGATGTTGACCTTGAAGCCGATGGCGGAGATGATCCAGGCCGTCACCGTAGTACCCACGTTGGCACCCATGATGACGCCGATGGCCTGTGCCAGGTTCATAAGCCCGGCATTGACAAAGGACACCACCATCACGGTCGTAGCCGATGATGACTGGATGAGTGTCGTCACGACGATACCCGTCAGCACACCCATGAAGCGGTTCTTCGTCATGGCTGCCAAGATACTGCGCAGGCGATCGCCCGCAAACTTTTCCAGTCCCTCGCTCATTGTTTTCATACCGAAGAGGAAGAGACCGAGTGAGCCCAGAAGGGAGAGGAGAGTAGAGATTAATTCATAATTCATGATGCACAATTCATAATTATGTTGCAAAATTATTACGAAGATGTTACAAACCTGTTACAACCGTATGAAGAAGTTGTTACAACACTCTCTGTAATACTAATGAAACAAGTTTGCAAACATTCTGCAACAGGCTTTTTTGACC
>JAZRVZ010000070.1:0-3332 GCA_045599425.1 Bacteroidaceae bacterium
ACGCACACGGCAGCACGCTCGACAAACTCGATGCTCTTCTGGGCCAGCGTCTGCGTGGCCACACCTTCAAGCAGATCCACCAGATCGCTCTTGATGCGCAGCATGACGCTCTCCGTCTCGGGATCGCCCATGCGTACATTATATTCAATAACCTTGGGATCGCCATCCACATTGATCAGACCGAAGAAGATAAATCCCTTGTAGTCAATGCCTTCTGCAGCCAGACCATCCACCGTGGGACGGATGATGCGCTCCTCCACCTTCTGCATCCACTCCTTCGTGGCGAAGGGCACGGGACTTACGCTACCCATACCACCGGTGTTCAGACCCGTATCGTGCTCGCCGATGCGCTTGTAGTCCTTGGCCTCGGGCAGGATGACATAGTCCTTGCCGTCGGTCAGCACGAACACACTGCACTCAATGCCACTCATGAACTCCTCGATGACCACACGACTGCTGGCTCCGCCGAACATACCGCCCAGCATCTCCTCCAGCTCTTTTTCTGCCTCCTCCAGCGTGGGCAGGATCAGCACACCCTTACCGGCGCACAGACCGTCTGCCTTCAGCACATAGGGAGGCTGCAGGGTCTTCAGGAAAGCTTTGCCTTCGGCCAGCGTCTCGCCCGTAAAGGTCTGATAGGCAGCCGTGGGAATACCATGACGCTGCATGAAACCCTTGGCAAAGTCCTTGCTGCCCTCCAGTACGGCACCCTGCTTCGAGGGACCGATTACGGGAACAGCCTTCAGTTCGGCATCCTGCCTGAAGTAGTCGTAGATACCTTTTACCAGGGGATCCTCGGGACCGACTACCACCATATCTATCTTCTCATTCAGCACAAACTGCTTGATACCCACGAAATCATCGGCCTTAAGGGCCACGTTCTCAGACACACACTGAGGCGTGCAGGTACATCCGGCACAAGGCATGCCTGCCGTACCGGCATTACCGGGAGCAATGAAGAGCTTCTCCACCTTCTTGCTCTGACTTATCTTCCATGCGAGGGCGTGCTCACGGCCGCCGCTTCCCAACAAAAGTATCTTCATATTCTCTACTATATTATATAAGGTGTAAATTTATCTTAGATGATCATTGAAATATCGGGTGATTCTCTCGTGCAGATGAACCTGGTCATGACCCGCCATATTGTGTCCTGCACCCGGATAGGTGAACAGGTCGGGTTGCGTACCTGCCTCGATGCAGGCCTTCAGGAAGGACAACGTATGCTGTGGCACACAGGTAGGATCATTGTATCCGAAGATGATCTGCAACCTTCCCTTCAGGTTGCCGGCCTTGCCAAGCAGGCTGCTTGAGGCATAGCCGTCGGGATTGGTCTGAGGCGTATCCATATAGCGCTCACCATACATCACCTCATAGTACTTCCAGTCAATCACAGGACCGCCGGCCACACCCACCTTGAAGGCATCGGGGTAGGAACACATCAGGTTGGTGGTCATGAAACCACCAAACGACCATCCGTGCACGCCCATCCTGTCACCATCCACGTATGGCAGGGACTTCAGGTACTTCACACCTGCCATCTGGTCCTGCATCTCCACGTCGCCCAGGTGACGGAAGGTGGCCTGCTCAAAGGCACGGCCACGCCACTCGCTGCCACGGTTGTCCAGGATGAAGAGCAGATAACCCTGCTGTGCCATGTAGGCTTCCCAGCCACGCAGGCACCAATGCCAGCGTGCATCCACGTTGTGGGCATGTGGACCGCCATAGACATACACCACGGTGGGATATTTCCTGTCCGGGTCAAATCCGACGGGCTTCACCATTCTGTAGTAAAGGTCCGTCTCACCATCGGCCGCCTTGATGCTGCCGCTCGTAATCTCAGGATAGTTATATCCCTGTTCCTTCCAGGGATCCTTGGCCGTCAGCACGTTCTGTCGCTTGCCCGTCTTCACGTCCACCAGATCAATGCTGCGAGGTACGTCGGGAGCCGAATAGCTGTCAATCAACTGACTGCCGTCGATGCTGGGTGAGGCGCTGTGCACACCGTCGGCCACGCTCAGCAAATTGATCTTCCCACCCTTCACCGGTACACTGTACACCAACGACTGACGGGGATCCAGGGGATTGGCCTGGAAGAGGATGGCCTTCTGTTTCTCATTGAAGCCCAGCATGCTCTGTACCACCCACTTACCTTGGGTAATCTGCTGCACAGGCACATAGTCCTGGGCCGTACCACCATCGGCGAAGGTTGACTGACGGGGCGCAGCCGACACCTTGGACAGATCGATCAGGTAGAGATGATTGTAGCCGTCGCGCTGACTCTGCATCACTGCCTTGGTCTGGTCCCAGGGCAGGAAGGTCAGGCCGTGCATCGGTTCCACATACTTGGGATGGCACTCCTGCAGGATGTGCCCCCTGGCCTTGCCCGTCCCGGCATCGTAAGCTACAAGTCGCATATCGTTCTGGTCGCGGTTCAGCTCAAAGACGTAAACCGTCTTGCCATCGGGAGCCCAGGATACATTGGTGTGATAGTCCTCAGGTGCACCCTCCAGCTCCAGCCATACGGTCTTCTGCGTACCTACATTATAGATACCCACCCTGACCTGATGACTTGTCTCTCCGGCCATGGGATACTTGCAGGTATAAGTTTCCGATATGCGTGGGTTGATGTCCACCTGCGGATAGCTGGGCACCATGCTCTGGTCCATCCGGTAGAAGGCCAGCATCTGACCGTCGGGACTCCAGAACGTACCCTTGAATATGCCAAACTCATCGCGGTGCACGCTCTGGCCATAGACGATGTCCTCCGATCCGTCCGTACTGCCGTCGTGACTGACCTGCAGGCTGTTGCCCTTGCCGTCCATCACATAGAGGTTGCCCTGGATGGTGTAGGCCGTATTGCAACTGACCTTGCTGAAGTCTTCGTTCTGGGCACCCTGGGGCAGGGTGACGTCCAGCAGCACCTGTCCGGTGCTGAAGTCTACCTGCACACGACGATTGCCACGCGCCGTCTCCACAACCGACTTGTCTGCGTAGGGGAAGGTGAGGTAGTGTCCGCTGTAGGCCACCTTCCCGGACAGCCACTTGTTGAACTGCTCCACGCTGACAATCGTCTCGCCCGTCAGCAGGTTCCTTGCCTCATCGGGCGTTGTCTCCACGGGCACATTGCCCCACCACTGCGTGTAGCGGGTTTCGGGACGCAGGTTGTAGGCATTCGTACCGCCGCTCAACAGGTCCTCCAGCGAAAACTGCTTCTGTGCCATCATATTGGTTGCAACCGTCACCGCCATAAGCAGGACGGCCATCATCTTAGTCTTCATCCTCATTGCGGAAATTCCTCTTGCCACCAAAATCGCGCTTGCCGCCAAAGTCTC
>JAZRVZ010000071.1:0-13234 GCA_045599425.1 Bacteroidaceae bacterium
TACAAGAAAGCCATCCTAGGCATCCCGATGCTAAAGATGAATAGCAGGGATACCTCGGATGGAATTTTGTGGATCAATGGGACCTGTCCCCTATGAACCATTGTCAAAGACAACATCTTGCTCCGCAGAAGCGAGGATGGCATAGTTACCATGGGAGTCAAACAATTCCTATTGGATGAAAACAGCCTTGATCTATAATCATGTATAACCGCCTTTTTATTAAGAGTTCTTTTGTTTCTCTTTTTTCCCTCATGAAATGGACTCTTTATCGCAGAAGGGACAAAAGCATCTCCGCCACGTGATTAGCGTGAGATGCCTCGATTGAAATTATGAGAATCAATGGAACCTGTCCCTTATATATGAACCGGAACTTATACTTATTTCACAATAATAATGTTGTTTTGCTGAGGCTCTTTGTCTGGAGTTGCAGTCTTCTGAGAGTTCTTGTACCTTGCTGGGAAACCGAATACAGTGACACGAAGAATCTGCTTGCCTTTCTTCAAGTGTGAGAACTTAGGAGAGATGATGCGAGCACAATTGTTTTTGATGGCAGCTTCTTCGAGTGCAAGTTTCTTTGCTTGCTCTAGAGAAAGACCATTCAGTTTCAGTTTACCTTCTTGTGTGGAAATATCTATTGTATAGGTAATTCCATTTGGGTCAACATCAAGGTCAAATCGGTTGATGCTTTCTGTGTAGGTTGCTATCTCTGTATTTGTAATTCCGTCTCCACCGCTTCGAGTAGAAGAACATGAGCAGAAAAGGAGGATTGTAGTTACAAGAATTATTAATGAATAATATTTCATTGATGAATTGTTCTAGAAGTTATACGAAACACCGAGACCTAATGTTTGATTTTTGCGTGTGTTGTCTTTGAGCATATCAACACCAACCATCAAGCGGTCAGTTTTGCCGACCTTGAACTCTTGTTGGTAGATTGGAGAAGATTGAACGCTCATACGTGATTTATTAATCTTGTTTTTACCAATAAAAAAACATGCAGCAGAAGTACCAATGCCAACAGCTGCTACAGGAATTCCAATCCATCCCCATTCTGCCCATCCATCTGTTGTTTCTCCCGAACAAATCGCAACAATAACGCCAGTCGCAACTAAAGAACCACCCACTATCCAGCCTATGTTTTTTATTCTTCTTCCTATTTTCCCTTCGTCTGTAACCATTCTTAGCAACATCTCATCATTAGAAAACTGCGTAGCAGTCTCATTTGTCACAATATTAGGATTATAGTTTTGTGATACAAATGTATCCTTTGTTCCATTCTCATAATTGATACATTGCAAATCTTTTGTACTTATTGTATAAGTTGGTCCTTCCAAATTACCGAACTTCTTATACTCAACCTCTGACTGAGACACCTTCAATACCTTTGCCTGTATCGTGCTTCCATCCTTTTGTACAATAATATCTTGTGCAAAGCATACACTTGTAACGACTAATGCTACAAGCGATAAAAGAAATCTTTTCATCTAATGTAAAATAAAAGAAGGAGCGCGAACTTCCCGACGCTTATCCTCCTCTTAGGTTACGGCCAAGCAACCTTCACAACAGATAAGTACGGAGAAGTCCACGCTCCAAACGGAACGTGAACCCACCGCTGCTTATTCTCGTTGTTGAAAATTGGCCGTATTCAAGAGGAGAGAACAAGAGCAGTTTGCTCAAGTATATGATAAAATGTCGAACGGTAGTCGCATCACCTCCGTAGTTAATAATTTGTTTATATTTCTCCCGACCTACAGGAAGGACTGGGGAGGGTCTACGTTTGGTGAAGTGGCTGCACACATGGTGCACCGTTCTTCAGCTGTTTTCTGCTTGTCTGTTTCGTGTCGTCAAAGCCCGAAGGCTAAGACCTGTTTATTCCTTTCTTTGTTAGTGGGTTATACTTTATGTTGTTCGTTTTTCATTATGCAGCCTGGTCCACATAGGTGCGGTAGAGCCACAGTGTGGTGTCATCGGTGTATGGCATCTCCACATTCTTTACATCAGAGATGGCAAAGAGGTTATTGGAGTAGCGTTTTAGGTAGTCCAGCTTTGATGGAGTCAGCGCATTGATGTCTATGTTTTTCAGGAGACGCTCGTAGAAATCGAAAGACTCCTTAGGAAGTAGTTTCTCCAAGGCTGCAAGCTTTCTTTCTGAATATTGATAGAAGGTCTTGCCATCAGCAAAAGCCAATAGTCCAACATTCAGTCGCTCAGATGTTTCCTGAGACAGGACCGCGTATATTATGCAGTATTTTGTTGTATTATCCATTATTCTAATGCTGTATTTAGAGTTTCTAAAAAACCATTCTTTACACGAACAATCCATTCTTCGCCAAGCAACTCTTCTATCTTGTTTGACAGCCGGATTCTATCTATATTCCATGCAGAAGGAATAAAGTCACACACGAGTTCTTTGTTTGCTTCTTCATCGGATTGGACAACTACAAGACCTGTTTTGCATTCGTGAATATATGATGGGAAATCAACATTCAATAATACATCGGCCATCTGTCTTATGCGTTCATGAGAGGTGTTTCCGGCAAGATGAATGAAAAGGTCAGAACAAAGGATACTTTCTGATTCTGTCAATAGCGATAACGGATAGTCGAATGTAGCAGTATTGAAACAACAACCATAATCAATGGCAATGAGGTTATCCCTTACCATATCATACATCAAATTTGCATTGTTCGCATTGCGATCCTCATTGGAAAGCCATAGGTCGAAAAGAGCAATCTGCATCAATTGCTGACACAACTTGTCACTGGGATAGATCAAAGGAATGGTGGCAGGTGTGATATCAACGACATTCGGCTGCTGTAGGCTTCCAAGTATTGGTTTAGAAAAGAACGAACCGTTCATATTGTATGGAACATGCTCATGCTTTACCTTCACAATTGCTATTTCTGGAGTATTTAGCCTCCATTGTTTAGCAAAAACAGCCCCCATAAGTTCACACACGAGTTTATTGGCACTACCCGAATAACGGGAGTACTTACAGATATACGAATTATGGTCATTACAAGCTACCAACACAGGTTCCTCACCTGTGTTGTAAGTCTTATCTATGCCTTTTATGGAATGAAGTTGTTTCATTTATGCAGCATGGAAGCTTGGTTCTTTCTTAATATGCATTGACATGACCTGCACTTGTCCGACGCAAAGATACACATTATTTATTACATAGGCAAAATTGAAGCTCAGATTTTCTGTTTCAGAGCAAATGTTTAACCCCAAAGCCACTTTTTAAAGTGGACTCTATCCTTGTATTTCACAACCTCCTTCACATACTGGAATCGCTTGCTCAGCAGTTGGACAATCACGTGATCTATGTTGTCAATCTCACTGCGAACCTCATCGATATCCGTACACTCTGAAGACCTCTTTACATTAATATCCTGCACCGATTCTACATTTTCAGTTCGTGGTTTGTCAGCAAAACGCGCTTTATTCTTTCAATATGACACTGCAAAATTAGCATATTATTTTTTGAATGGCGAACAAAAATTCAGTTTATCTTTCTGCATTTTTTGTCGGGTCGCGTTTTTTTTGTAACTTTGTACATTATTATACGCGACGTACACGCGTTCGCGCACGAAAACGAGCAATAACACATTCATTATTATGGCAATATCATTCTTCAAGACTCCCCAGAAAAGCATCGTTGCCACCCAGAGCAACCATGCACTGACGGAGCAGGAAATCGAGAAACTTTGCTGGCTCTATGGCGGAGCCGAGTTGGACAATGCAAGCACCCTGGAAGGCTACTTCGTGGGTCCCCGCCGCGAGATGGTGACACCATGGAGCACGAATGCGGTGGAAATCACGCAGAACATGGCCATGGAGGGGATCGTCCGCATCGAGGAGTACTTCCCCGTGAAGGACGAGAACGCCGAGCATGATCCCATGCTGCAGCGCATGTACAAGGGCCTGGACCAGGACATCTTCACCATCAACATCGAGCCCGCCGCCATCCAGCACATCACCGACCTGGAGGCCTACAACGAGCAGGAAGGCCTGGCCCTCTCGCCTGAGGAAATCGGCTATCTGCACGATGTGGAGAAGCAGCTTGGCCGTCCCCTGACCGACAGCGAGGTCTTCGGCTTTGCCCAGATCAACTCTGAGCACTGCCGTCACAAGATCTTCGGCGGCACCTTCATCATCGACGGCGAGGAGAAGGAAAGCAGCCTCTTCCAGATGATCAAGAAGACCACCAAGGAGAATCCCCATAAGATCATCTCTGCCTACAAGGATAACGTGGCCTTTGCCGAGGGTCCCGTGGTTGAGCAGTTCGCTCCCCAGGATCACGCCACCAGCGACTACTTCGAGGTGAAGGACATCGAGAGCGTCATCAGCATCAAGGCCGAGACCCACAACTTCCCCACCACCGTAGAGCCCTTCAACGGTGCATCCACCGGTACCGGCGGTGAGATCCGCGACCGTATGGGTGGCGGTGTAGGTTCCTGGCCCATCGCCGGTACCGCCGTTTACATGACCAGCTATCCCCGCACCGAGGAAGACCGTGAGTGGGAGCAGGTTCTGCCCGTCCGCAAGTGGCTCTACCAGACTCCCGAGCAGATCCTGATCAAGGCATCCAACGGTGCCAGCGACTTCGGTAATAAGTTCGGCCAACCCCTGATCACCGGCTCCGTCCTGACCTTCGAGCATGAGGAGCAGCAGGGCGAGCAGAAGGAGCAGTACGGCTTTGACAAGGTCATCATGCTCGCCGGCGGTGTAGGCTACGGCACCAAGCGCGACTGTCTGAAGAAGGAGCCCCAGAAGGGCAACAAGGTGGTCGTAGTGGGTGGTGACAACTACCGCATCGGTCTGGGTGGCGGTTCGGTATCTTCCGTGGATACGGGTCGCTACAGCAGCGGTATCGAGCTGAACGCCGTACAGCGTGCCAACCCCGAGATGCAGAAGCGTGCCAACAACCTCGTCCGTGCCCTCTGCGAGGAGGATGTCAACCCCGTAGTCAGCATCCACGACCACGGAAGCGCTGGTCACGTGAACTGTCTGAGCGAGCTGGTTGAGGAGTGCGGTGGTCTGATCGACATGACCAAGCTCCCCATCGGCGACCAGACCCTTTCAAGCAAGGAGATCATTGCCAACGAGAGCCAGGAGCGCATGGGTCTGCTGATTGATGAGAAGCACATCGAGCATGTACGCAAGATTGCCGAGCGTGAGCGTGCTCCGCTGTATGTAGTGGGTGAGACCACCGGTGACGCTCACTTTGCCTTCGAGCAGGGCGACGGCGTACGTCCCTTTGACCTGGATGTGGCTCAGATGTTCGGCCACTCGCCCAAGACCATCATGAAGGACGAGACCGTGGAGCGCAACTATGAGAATGTAGAATACGACGAGAAGAACCTCAACGAATACGTGAGCCGCGTGCTTCAGCTCGAGGCCGTTGCCTGCAAGGACTGGCTGACCAACAAGGTGGACCGTTCCGTAACGGGTAAGGTTGCACGCCAGCAGTGTCAGGGCGAGCTGCAGTTGCCCTTGAGCGACTGTGGTGTCGTTGCCCTCGACTACCGTGGCCGCAAGGGTATCGCCACCGCACTGGGTCATGCACCCCAGGCTGGTCTGGCCGATCCCGCAGCCGGTAGCGTACTGTCCGTTTCTGAGAGCCTGACCAACATCGTATGGGCACCCCTGTGCGAGGGTCTGGACAGCGTCAGCCTCTCGGCCAACTGGATGTGGCCCTGCCGCAGCCAGAAGGGTGAGGATGCCCGTCTCTACAAGGGTGTGAAGGCCCTGAGCGACTTCTGCTGCGCCCTGGGCATCAACGTTCCCACCGGTAAGGACTCCCTCTCCATGACCCAGAAGTATCCCGGCGGTGAGAAGATCATCTCTCCGGGTACCGTCATCGTGACCAGCGGTGGGGAGGTGAGCGACATCCGCAAGGTGGTAAGCCCCGTCATCTCACAGAGCCAGCCTTCTTCTCTCTACCATATCGACTTCAGTTTCGACCAGCTCCGTCTGGGTGGCAGCGCCTTTGCCCAGAGCCTGAACAAGGTGGGCAGCGACGTACCCGGCGTGAAGGATCCCGAGTATTTCCGCAGTGCCTTCAACGCCGTACAGGAGTGTGTGAAGGAAGGCCTCCTCATGGCCGGTCACGACATCAGCGCCGGTGGTCTCATCACCACCCTGCTGGAGATGTGCTTCGCCAACACCGAGGGCGGTCTGGACATCAACATCGACGGCTTCAAGACCGAGGACATCGTGAAGGTGCTCTTCGCCGAGAATCCCGGTGTTGTGGTACAGGTGGCCGACAAGCAGAAGAAAGCCTTCAAGGCCGTGCTGGACAAGGCCGGCGTAAGCTATATTAAATTAGGTGTACCCACCGACGAGCGCCTCGTACAGGTAACCTGCAACGGCATTGAGTATCAGTTCGGCATCGACTACATGCGCGATGTATGGTTCAGCAGCTCATACCTGCTGGATCGTCGCCAGTCGATGAACGGCTGTGCCGCCAAGCGTTTCGAGAACTACAAGCAGCAGCCCGTGGAGATGGCCTTCAACAGCGATTTCCAGGGTACGCTGGCCCAGTACGGCATCTCAGCCGACCGTCGTGAGCGCACCGGCATCAAGGCTGCCATCATCCGTGAGAAAGGTACCAACGGTGAGCGCGAGATGGCCTACAGCCTCTACCTGGCCGGCTTCGACGTGAAGGACGTGATGATGACCGACCTCGTCAGCGGTCGCGAGACACTGGAGGACATCCAGATGATCGTCTTCTGCGGTGGTTTCTCCAACAGCGACGTACTGGGCAGCGCCAAGGGCTGGGCAGGTGCCTTCCTCTTCAATCCCCTGGCCAAGAAGGCGCTCGACGACTTCTATGCCCGTCCCGACACCCTCTCACTGGGCATCTGCAACGGTTGCCAGCTCATGGTGGAGCTTGGTCTCGTTGGCAACAAGAACCAGCAGACCGCCCGTGCCACCAGCGAGAAGGACAGCAAGTCCGTACGCATGCAGCACAACGATTCGCACAAGTTCGAGTCCATCTTCCTCGGCCTGACCATCCCCACCAACCGCAGCGTGATGTTCGGCAGCCTGAGCGGCAACAAGCTGGGTATCTGGGTAGCTCACGGTGAAGGTAAGTTTGACATGCCCGACAAGGAGGACTGCTACAACATCGTGGCCAAGTACTCCTACGACGAGTATCCCGGCAACCCCAACGGTTCCGACTACAGCGTGGCTGGTATCTGCAGCGCCGACGGCCGTCACCTGGCCATGATGCCCCACCTGGAGCGTGCCATCTTCCCCTGGCAGAATGGCTGCTATCCTGAGGACCGTCGCATGGACGAGGTCACGCCCTGGATCGAGGCATTCGTCAACGCACGCAAATGGTGCGAAGCTCACAAGTAATCGTTGCACATGAATTTTGAAATGTTTTCCACATTCTTCAAGATCGGTCTCTTCACCATCGGTGGTGGCTATGCCATGATACCGCTGATAGAAAACGAGATTGTCGAGAGGAAGAAGTGGATCGGCAAGGAGGAACTCATGGACCTCATGGCTGTGGCGCAGTCGTGCCCAGGCATCTTTGCCGTCAACATCAGCATATTCATCGGACATAAGCATAATGGAACCCAGGGTGCATTCCTCTGCGCCCTGGGAACCATATTGCCCTCCTTCCTCATCATCCTTGCCATAGCGCTGTTCTTCCAGCAGTTCCGTGAGAACGCCATCGTCAACAGCTTCTTCCTGGGCATACGCCCTGCCGTGGTGGCACTGATTGCCGCCCCCGTGTTCCGCATGGCCCACACGGCCAGGATCAACCGCTACAACTGCTGGATTCCCGTCGTGGCCGCCCTTGCCATCTGGCTCATGGGCGTCAACCCCATCTACGTCATCATTGCCGCTGCCATCGGCGGTTTCGTGTGGGGCAAGGCGAAGGAGGAAGAAGAATTGTGAATCATAAAGTATGTTGCTACTACAACTCTTCTGGACATTCTTCAAGATCGGCCTCTTCGGTTTCGGCGGAGGCTATGCCATGCTGTCCATGATCCAGGGCGAGGTAGTCACCGACCACCACTGGATGACCACCGGACAGTTCACTGACATCGTGGCCATCAGTCAGTCAACCCCTGGCCCCATCGGCATCAACTCCGCCACTTACGTGGGCTACACCAGCATGGTCAATGCCGGATACACAGGAGGATGGGGCATCCTGGGCAGCACCGTGGCCACCTTTGCCGTCATGCTCCCCAGCTTCATCCTGATGCTGCTCATTGCCCGCTTCCTCATGAAGTACAAGGACCACCGCTACGTCAGGTACGTCTTCTCCGGCCTGCGGCCCGCCGTAGTCGGCCTCCTGGCCGCTGCCGCCCTGCTGCTCCTTACCCGCGAGAATTTCAGTACACCCCACGAATGCCCCTGGCAGTTCGCCATCAGCATCCTCATCTTCCTCTTTGCCTTCGTCTCCCAACGGCTGTACAAGATGAATCCCATCCTCATCATCGTCATCTGCGGGTGTGCGGGAATAATACTGTTCTGAAAGTCCCCTGAACGTGAGGAGCCAGCAAGGACAGCAAACTATTAAACAAATGAATTAACACCACTACCCTCCTGGTGTATGTCTCCCCCTTTAGGGGGCTGGGGGGTCTGATTATGGATTTCAAGCATACCGTCGACGCCCTCAGCAGCCTTGAGCACAACGTCATGAACCACTACGGCAACGAGGCCGTACCCTATCCCTCCGAGGAGGAATTGCGCGAGATTGTTGAACTCACCCGCGCCCTGCTCTTCCCCGGCTTCTACGGTCGCCGGCTCAACAGCGAGGCCTCCCTGCCCTACCACATGGGAGTCAACCTGGAGCGTCTCTACAACAAGCTCGTCAAGCAGATCATGGCCGGACTGGGCTTCACCCAGGCCTATGAGTCCCTGGCCACGCTGGCCGAGGCAGCCCGCAACCGTGCCGAGGCCTTTGTAACCAGTCTGCCCCAGCTTCGCGAACTCCTGGCCACCGACGTCACCGCCCACTACCGCAACGACCCCGCTGCCCACAACGAGGACGAAGTCATCCTCTGCTATCCCGGCATGAAGGCCATCACCTGCTACCGCATCGCCCATCGCCTCGTGGAACTGGACGTACCCCTCATTCCCCGCATCATCAGCGAACTGGCCCATGCCGAGACCGGTATCGACATCCACCCCGCCGCCCGCATCGGCCACAGCTTCGCCATCGACCACGGCACCGGTGTCGTCATCGGTGCCACCTGCATCCTGGGGCACAACGTAACCATCTACCAGGGTGTCACCCTGGGTGCCAAGAACTTCCCGCAGGAGGCCGACGGTTCCCTGGTCAAGGGAATCGAGCGCCATCCCATCCTGGGCAACAATGTCATCGTCTATGCCAACGCCACCATCCTGGGCCGCATCACCATCGGTGACCGTTCAGTCATCGGCGGTAACATCTGGCTCACCCACGACGTCCCTGCCGACACCAAGCTATTCTACCAGCAGAAGGCTTAACACGGTATTATCACCGCTGCCTTTTGCGCATAACACAATCTGCACCTTTACCTCCCCAACCCATTATATACCTTGATGTACTCGACCTTGCTCCTGAAATTTCCGGTTTCCTTGAGGGGGAAGGAGAGGGTGCGGATCATGTTGTAGGGATTCTTGTCGGCAGCAAGACGCTCGTCGGGCCCCAGCGTCTGGAACAGTCTGCCATCCACGAACAATGAGGTGGCCTTGTTGGTACACTCAATGCGCAGCAAGTGCCTCTCGCCAGGACGGAGGGCATAGTCGAAGGAGAAGAGATAGCCGTCCCGGGCATAGCCGATTCGGCCCGTAATGGGATCGGAGAGGTAGAATTCAGCCTCATCGTTGCGAGCGAGGACGGCACCCTTGTCTTCCTTCTCTCCGGTAACGAGAAACTCCACGGCCTTGTCATAGCCCAGGCAGTAGAAGGAGCGGTATCCGTCAACGTCATCCAGGAGTACCTCATTGGAAAAACACAGTTCCGTTCCGGGTTGCGGGTCATACGCCGTCAGCGATCCATCGTCATCCGTATCGGTAAGTTCGCCGATCCGATATCCCATGTAGTCGTGTGTGACCTCTGCCCTCCTTGCCCAATCCTGATAGCCGAAGTCCTGCACCGTACTGCTCCAGCACTTCTCGGCAATGACCTGCATGGCCGGACGTACACGGTGGAAGATGTCAAAACAACTGATGCCATTGCCACACACGTCGTTCCAGACGGCAAACATACCTCCTTCAATCTGCGGATCATGCTCGGGAAATACCTTGCCGTTGATGTTGGCCGGAGTCCACTTGTTGTAGATCAGTTCGGAATTCAGATAGTCATAGTAGTAGCCGGCAGCAGGCACGATGTACACCCAGGCATCGGGAATATTGATCATCCGGTACCCCAGCTGCTTCATGGAGTCGGCATCGGCAAAGTCCCTGCTCCACATGTCCATCAGCACCCCGTCCACGTCAACCGGCGTCTTACCCTTCGACCAGGTCAGCGACCCCCATACGACGGGTTGCTTGCCGTACTGCTTCATGAGACGTATGTAGTGGTTGGTGAATTCACGGAACTTCTCTGTCGTCTCCTGCTTCTTATTGCTGTACTCATCGGTACCGATGTGTACGCGCGGGCCGGCAAAGACCGGGTCAGGACCGCCAAGGTACTCGCTATACAAGGAATCCAGGAAAGGAACGACGCCGGGATGAAAGAGGTCCAGGTGATCCACGCCAAACTCCTCATTGCCATATTCGGGACGGAAACGGGTGAATGCCAGGGCATGAGCCGGGGCATCAATCTCAGGAATGACCTCCACGCCCTGCTGCGCAGCCCACTTCACGAACTCCCGGAACTCCTCCTTCGTATAGTATCCATCACGTGCCGTGAGGTCGGGGAAGTACTCGCTTTCCAGCCGGAAGGCAGCATACGTCTCGTCCCAGTTCTGATGGAAATACTTCTTGAAGCCATTGTCGTTGAGGTGCAACTGCAAGGTGTTCATCTTCAGGGCCGACATGCAGAGCACCGTCTCGCGCAGGTAACTCATAGGTATGTACTTCCGGCCGCAATCCAGCATGAAGCCACGCAGAGGATACTCGGGCACGTCGGTGATGGAGCCACAGGGCACCCTGCCCTCCTTGCTGAGCTGTATGATGGTCTGCACTGCCCACAATATGCCTCTTGGCGTTTGTGCCATTGCATGGATCCCATCGGGAGTGATGCGCAGCTCGTAGCCTTCCTCACCCAGGTTCTTCTGTCTGACAAGCTGCAGCAGAATATCTCCCTTGCTGGCTTTCCGGAATACATCAACTTCAGTGGAGCCTGCAGGAGAATTCAGCGTTCTCTGCATGGCCACGTAGGATACAAGCATCTCACCCATCGGGTACAGGGTACTGTCGTTGCAGACAACAGAGCCAAGATCAAGCGAGCGCGTACCGCTGGCAGCCTTCCAGCTGTGCAGGGCGGGAATGACAAAAGGCTTTCCGGCAGTTTGTGCCAGAGGCGACAGGCACACCATCATGACGAGAATAAGGAAGACTTTCTTCATGAGGCTGTGGTATCGTACTGATGAATTTGCCATTGTTGCCATAGTGATGTGTGTTTCTGAGGTTTTAAATAGTGGTGTAGAGATGCGACAAGAGTAGTGTATCCTTGTGTTTTGCGATTCGCAAAGGTACGCATGTTTTTTTGAATTGACAAGCATATTTCCATGTTTTTTCCGTATTCTCACGTTATTTCTTTATCAGGCTTTCATGTTCGTTTTATTGCATGATGGCCTGGCGGCATGCCCGAACTTATACCTGCTGCCTGCTACTGTGGGCCACAGGAATGATGGCGCAGGAGGCCGAGCCGTTCTGGCTGGGTACAGACATGGGGTGGCTGACGGAGATGGAGGCCAGGGGATGGAAGTGCCACGACGTCCCTGCCGACGCCAAGCTATTCTATCAGCAGAAATAATACTGTCACATACACGAATCCATAAGTTACGAACTGATATACAAGGTTTTAGATACGTGTATGCAAAACTTCACCTACACGCTATGCATCACTTGAACAAGCGCAAGTTTTGCTTTACCGTCAACTGACGGTAAAGCAATGCATGAGCAAGAAGCTGGCTAATCACCATTACCAATGAGCCTGCATATATGGCTATACGCATTGACTGGCAAAGGGTCGGAGAAGTCATAAATGAACAAGTTTCTCCATAAAAGCGTGTAGGTGAAACTTCACATACACTATTGTAACACATTGATAGTCATAATAAAACGTGTCGAGTGTATGCGTGTATGTAAAAAAAAGGATGAAGAAGGAAAGATGGGAATTTAGGATAGAATTGGTGAGTAATTCCTATGGGCTCAGATCGCTTGTTGCTTGAGAGAGCTGATGGGCATATCAATGTAAGCGAGATGAAGTTCAGCAAAAACGAATATCGCAATACAAAGGTGTATGACGAACGTCTTTGCGAGCGCACGAATCCCTTTCGCTCACCATACCGGCACGTGGGCAACGCTCAAAAACACCGATTTCTGCTACTTTTCACCTTCCTATACGCCTTACTTTGTACATCAAACAAAAAACATTTGCCATTTCCATACCTTATTAAAATAAAATGCGTATATTTGCAAAACATTGTATATTAGCATGATTTTCCTTAAACCCAAATAGTTCATCAGACCATGGATGTGATTTTGAATTATCTTTGTGTCAGCATTTGTAGCACATTGAATGAGCATAGGGGGGCCTATGTGATTGAAATGGGCTGCAAAGGATGCCAGAGAGAAGCAAAATCACGCCAATGTCGTCTAATGGACTATTTGGGTTAAATAATACCACATACGATGAGAAGAACAAAGCAAATGAGAAGCGTAGTATGGGGCATCAGCAAAAGACTGGTGGGAAGATGGTTACTGGTGTGCAGTCTGTTGTGGGCTGCAAGAGCAGTGGCACAGGAGGCAGAGCCGTTCTGGCTGGGTGCGGACATGGGGTGGCTGACGGAGATGGAGGCCAGGGGATGGAAGTGCCACGACAGCGAGGGAAGGGAGTGTGTGGCCATGGAGCTGATGCGGAGGTACGGCATCAATGCGGAGCGCATGAGGGTGTGGGTGGATCCTTCCAGACATGGGAACTGGTGCAATAAGGAGGACGTGCTGCAGAAGTGTCTGCGCGCCAAGGCATTGGGTCAGGAGATCATGATCAACTTCCACTACAGCGACTGGTGGGCCGACCCGGCCAAGCAGAATATACCGGAGGCCTGGA
>JAZRVZ010000072.1:0-12009 GCA_045599425.1 Bacteroidaceae bacterium
TCACGACGGGCTGCGACTCGGTGAAGGAGAGGGTCCAGGGCAGTTCGGTCAGGTCAAGGACAAGCGTTTCCGCGCTGCCCTGCCTGCGTGCCAGGGGATAGGTCAGGGTGGGGGTGCCCTCGCTGTCCACGCTGATGAAGCAGCTCTCGCCGCTGCGCAGGTCCAGCAGCAGGGGGTGCGGGGTCACGCTCAGGGTGACCTCCCGGTGCACGTCGTCCGGGGTGAGGTTGGCAACGAAGTAGGTGGTCGTGCCGGCCTGCCTGCGACGTATCATCTTCAGGCCGAAGCGCGTCCTGAGTTCCTCCGGCCTGGCGGCCTTGGCCATCTCGCCGGCCTCTATATTATATATAATGTGTGCCCCCTGCCGCTGCAGGTTCCTGATGTGCTTTTGCAGGGCCTGGGTCATGAGTGTCTGGGAACCGGGGATGATGAGGCCCTTGTAGCGGGTTCCGGCTGCCGTCTGCAGCATGCCGTCGCGATAGGTGGTGCCGAGGAGCAGTTTTTCGGAGATGTAGTCGCAGTCGTAGCCGAGCGAGTCGATGCGCAGGATGGCGCTGATGAAGTCGGGTGCCTTCTTCTGCATGGAATGGATGTCGAACATCATGAGGCGGCTCTGCGTGTTCTGCTGCCACATGTCGCGGACGGGCAGGAGGACAAGGAAGTCATTGTCGGGCTGGCCGTCCTGAAGGCGCGACTGGCAAGTCTCGATGTAGCGTGTCAGTTCGGGGGCGTCGCGCCAGATGGAGTTGGTGGGCGACATGTCCACCGAGGCATAGAAGCGCCATCCGGGCCAGGGATCGTCCTTGGGGGAATAGCTGGCTCCGTGGAAGAACATGCGGTTGACACCGGCGCAGAACATCAGGTCGAGGTCGGGCTTCATCTGGGAGAGCGAGGTGCGGAAGTGCTCGGTGAGCCAGGTGAAGGTCTCGCTGGAGGTCAGTTTCTTGCCCGTGACATGGGCTGCCGAGGGTGCGTACTTGAGCATGGAGAGGTCGGAGTCGTTCTTCTTGGTGAAGCCGGGGTCCTTGCGCAGTCCCTTGATGTTGAACTCGGAGAGGCCGAAGCCCTCGATCTCGGGGATGTCCACGGCAGCGTAGATGTCGATGAGGTTGGCGGGCGAACCATGTGCCTGGTTGCGTACCTGCACGCCGTGCTTGTGGCACCAGTCCACCCACTGGCGGGTGAAGTTCTCCTCAAGTAGCTCGCCCAGCGTCTCGCGATAGTCGCTGATGACCTTGGGATCACCATCCACAAACTCGCACAGCTTGTCGGCCAGGTCGTAGCCACGGCGTGACTTGAACTCCTTCAGGAGGGAAGGCGTCCAGTCGGCATTGTAAACCTCGTAACTGTCATTGAAGAAGGTGGTGGGGTAGGGTGTACCCGTCTGCTCGAAGGCACGTTCGATGCGTTCGAGATAGTGGCGGACGGCAGTAGCATCGAAGTGGTCGATGACGTAGCCCTCGCCACCGGGAGCTGCACGCTTGACCTTCTGCCTGGTGCGGTCGAGGTAGAGGGTTATGATGCGCTTCATGCCGTTGGAGAGTTTGTGTTCCTTGCTGACGATGATGGGCAGGTTCATTGTCTTGCCCATCTTCTCCGCATCCTGCTGTCCCGTCTTAGTGTCTGTCGTCACGTCCACCACGGCCAGCTTGCAAGCAGCCTCATCGAGGGGTACGTCGGGGCCACCGAAGGGCCAGCCGGTTCCGCAGGTCATGTCAATCTGCACGCCCAGTCTTTCGCCTTCCGCCTGGCAGACGCGCAGCATCTTCATCCACTCGGGTGAGAGGAAGGGGATGTTGTTCGCATCGTTGCCCTGCACGCCGTAGATGGGGGTGATCTCAACCGTCCGGATGCCGTGGCTGGCCAGCTGCTCCAGGTTCCAGCGGAGATTGGCCTCGTCGACTGCCGACCCCAGCCACCACCAGCGCAGGCCGGGAGCGGAAGGGTTTGTTGCTGATGGTTTATGGTTTGTTGCTGATTGGTGATTGTCTTGGGAGAGAAGCTTGCTGTACTCCGTGGCTCCGAGCAGGAAGCAGCCCACGCCGTAGTCGTCAAAGTCGGGCAGCTTGTCGAAAGTGACGGGCTGGGAATCACTGGGCTGCTTGCCCGTGCCCTGCTGCCAGCCCAGCATGCCGTCACGGTGCAGGCAGCCGGCCATGGCCTTCCAGGCCTTGCTCATGACGGGAGTGAAGCGGTCGGCGGGCAGGTAGCCGTGGCGCACGCACCAGGCCATGCCGTAGAGGAAGAGGCTGGTTCCGGTGACCTCAGGGCCGCCGAAGTCGGTGGGGTCGGCCAGCGAGCAGTTCCAGAATCCATCCTTGCGCTGCAGGGGGACAAGCGACTCCAGCATGGAGGTCAGGTCGGACAGGTAGTCCTGGTAGTGGGGCTCGGTTGGCTGCATCTCGTCCAGTACCCGCACCAGGGCGGCTACCACCCAACCGTCACCGCGGCTCCAGTAGCACTCCTTGCCGCCGGGCGTCAGGTAGGGCGGGTTGAAGTCCTTGTCGCGCCACCACAGTCCGTTGGCCGGGTTGCGCATGCCGCCGTCCTGTCTGTCGCGCGTGTAGCTGTACATCCGCCAGGCCTTCCCCGCGTAGCGCTGGTCGCCCGTCGTGCGTGCCATCTTCTGGAAGACGGGCATGCCCATCTGTATGGCATCAATCCACCACCAGTCGGCATCGCTCTCGCTGCCGCGGGCCAGGATCAGTTCCAGGTTCTCCGTCACGTACTGCAGGGTGGCACCCTCCACGCCGAGGCGGTACAGGTCGATGTAGGTCTGCGAGCAGCAGTAGTCGTCCGCGTCGTGTGTCTTCACGCCGTTGCGGGGCGTCCACTGGTGGTGGCGGCTCCACTCCACGGCATAGTCCAGGTAGCGCCTCTCCGGCTGTACGCCATAGAGTGCCATCAGACCCTCGTAGTACACGGCACGTGTCCATAGCGAACTGGGACGCACCTTGTTCCTTACGAAGGTATCCTTGCCCGGGTCGGGCCATTGCTTCATGAACCAGTCGTTGGCCAGTATGGCCTTCTGGAGTATATCGCTGCTTGTCTGTGCCGTGAGGGTCCATGCATGGAGAAACATGAACAGGAGGATGAGCGTGAATTGCTTCGGACTTGCTTTCATTGATGTATTGGATAGGTTTTTCGTTTGCAAATGTAACTAAATTCTCCCGATAATCCAAACTTATGGGCCTGAAGATTAAATCTTTGCCATGCGTTGCAGCCGGGCGGCCCGTGGATAACCTACAGTCCGAGGATGTAGGAGTCCCAGTCCTTGGCCGTTCCCCCGTCGCCAAATACCTTCTGCTGCATGCGCAGGCGGCTCTGGGAAATGGTGCTGGTTGCCGTGGCCAGGAGCCTGGCCATGTTGGTGGGTGACTGCCGGCACTTGATGAGCAGGCAGATATGGTATTCCATCTCGGAGAAATCGTACAGGTCAAAGAGCTGCTGGCGGAATGTGGGGAAGGTCAGCAGCAGACGGGACTCGATGAAACTGAAATCGTCGTGGTTCAGTACCTTTCCGCTGTGCAGCTGTGCCTTGAGGAACCCGTCCAGCTCACTGTCGTAGAACTTGTGCTGGGCTGGTTGGCGGCCGTCAGGATGGCCGGTGAGGGGTGTGGCCTTCCTGCGACGGAAGAGGAACAATGCGGCGATGGCAAGCAGTGCGATGGCCAGTGTGGTGGCAATCCGCTTCATCCGGTCGGCCGACTTCTGTGAAAGGGCCTCCTGCCTGTCCTTCTGGCGCAACAGGGTCTGGGCCTGGGCCCGTTCGATGTAGCGGTGCACCTTCTGCTCTATGCTGAGCACCTGGGCATCCTTCACCGTGTCCACGTTCATGATCTGGGTTATCGTGGCGATATCCTCGTTGGTGATGCGCATACCCGCGGTGTCTC
The DNA here is from genome assembly GCA_045599425.1 of Bacteroidaceae bacterium. Taxonomy (GTDB): domain Bacteria; phylum Bacteroidota; class Bacteroidia; order Bacteroidales; family Bacteroidaceae; genus Physcousia. The sequence continues at coordinate 3,894 of JAZRVZ010000072.1, forward strand.
CGTCCTGCCTGCAGCAGTCGTTGGCCATCTGCTGCATCGCAATGGCATGCTCGTAGAGTCGGTTGCGCAGGTAGATGTAACCCAGCTGGGCGTATGCCCGGGAACGGAGGTGGCTGGTCAGGCAGGTGCTGTCGCAAAGCAATGCCTTGTGGTAGAAGAAGATGGCACGACTGACGTTGTCCAGGTCATAGTTGACGCGCGCCGTGTAGTAGTAGGCCTCGGGCAGGTGCTCCTCATCAAACCGTTCCTCGTAGTATTCCCTGACGGCGTTGATGACGGAGTCGCCGGCGTGATGCTCATGGGCCTTGTCGGTCACCTTGGTCAGGACCAGGTTGTAGTAGGCCCTGACGTCGGATGAGGCTCCGGTCACCTCTTCGCGCAGTTCCCTGACCAGGATCTTGGCGCTGTCGGCATTCGTCTCGCTCAGGGAACTTGCCTCCTCCAGCCGGCACATCAGGGATGCATCGCGGCCACAGGCCGTGAAGAGCAGTGCTGCAAGGAGCAGGAGGGGAAGGGGAACGTTCCGTTTCATCGTGATGCAAAGATACGCAGATTTATCGGAATATGCAAGTCTGCACCTTCTGTATTGATCAAAAAATAAATTCCTGAAGTCCGTGGGTCATACTTTTTTTCATACCTTTGCAGAGAAATCTTCTATTTAATCAGTCATGAAAGGGATGTTCGTGTACGTTCGTCTGGAGACAGCCCCTCGCCAGTGGCTCACCCATTGCCTGGGCAATCCTGTCGTCTTCCCCTCCCACAGCTATGAGAATGCCTTGCTGATCCGGATGCTGACAAAGCGTCCTGCAGGTGTCTCTCCGCTGAACGAGGGGACGGATCCTAAGTGCGTGCCCATCCTTATACCAGACAGCAGTTCCAAGCCATCCGAGTACTACAACTACCTAGGGCGGCGTGGTCACGAACTTCTTGTGTCGGCCATTGATGACTTGTTCCGTCTCGCCCTGTGGTCAGAGTGTAGCAGCAGTCTCTATCAGGGAGGGGTCAACAAGGTCATCGATGAGTGGTGTGAGCGCAACGGGATAGAACTCGATGCGAGGGAGGCCGTTAGACAAAAATTCTATCGTATGCGAAAAAAATATCAGACAACCGGCATAATACTTGGGAATTTTTACAAGAAACACTACCACAATACTGGTAAAAAACGAACACCATGAAGGTATACATGAACGACATGCAGCGCGAGGTCCTGCTGTATGGGGCGAAAGACCAGGTCGTGGCTGCCGGTCGTGGTACCGGAAAGGGACTGCTTCACGCCTGGCGTCTGAAGGAGGTCTTCCAGATGATGCAGCGCTGCACGGTCGGCATCGTCGCAGCTGCAGCCAAGCGAGCCCTTGCCAACACCCTGCCAAGTATGCTCGAGCACTGGGAACGGTGGGGCTTCAGGAGAGATGTCCACTGGTGCATCGGTCACAAGCCTCCCAAGAAGCTCGGATGGCCAACTCCCGTGATCCCTCCCGAGGACTGGAGCAATGTGCTCAGCTTCTACACCGGCTCCATCGGTGTCATCGTCAGCCAGGAGCGTACCGGTACGAGTAACTCCAAGAGCTTCGACTACCTTGACATCGACGAGGCCAAGTTCATCGACTACGAGCAGCTGAAGGATGAGACCTTTCAGGCCAACCGTGGCCAGGCCCAGTACTTCGGCGACTGCCATTTCCACCATGGCATGCTTGTCACCTCTGATATGCCGGTGACGAAGAAAGGATCCTGGTTCCTGAACTATGAGGAGAAGGTTGACCAGGAACTCGACCAAGTGATCCGTGGTCTCATCTATGAGCGGTGGCGCATCAGTGACAGACTGATCCGGGAACCCGGGGCACCCGAGTATCTGAAGGGCGAGCTGGCCAGGATCAACCGCCAGCTCAACACACTCCGCAAACACGCAGTGTTCTTCAAGCGCTACAGTTCCCTGAGCAACCTTGAGATCCTCGGTCCCTCCTTCATCCGCCAGCTCAAGCGAGATCTTCCCCGTCTGACCTTCATGACTTCCGTCCTCTGCATGAAGATCGGTACTCACTATGACGGGTTCTACAGCTGCCTGAGGCCCTGGCACAAGTACAAGAGCACTGATTTCCACTATCTCGACTCTTTCGGCTACGACTTCCAGGCCATCAATGCCGGTAATGACTGCCGCATGGATGCAGACATACAGCAGAGTGTCCCCCTCTGCATAGCCTTTGACTTCAACTCGCTCATCAACTGGCTTGTGGTAGGCCAGCCCGACAGGAACCGCAAGCGCATGAACACCCTCAAGAGCTTCTATGTCAAGTACGACAGGCGACTGAATGAGCTCTGCGATGACTTCGATGCCTATTACCGTCCCCGGAAGGCGAGGAACAACCTGGTAGTCTTCTATTACGACAGTACCGCCCTGGGAAGCAACTATGCCGTGAACAAGGAAGACTTCAAGTATGTGATCATGACCCGTATGCGCCGCAACGGATGGCAGGTGATTCCCAAGTACCTGGGCCATCCCATGAACCATCCCGAGAAGCACGATATCATCAACAGAGGCTTTGCCGGCCAGACAGAGCTGGTGCCCATGTTCAACGAGATGAACAATGTGGACCTGCTCATCAGTATCGAGACAGCCGGCGTGTACAATGGCCAGAAGGACAAGCGAGGCGAGAAGCTGGCCGAGACTGAAGATGACAAACTGGAGGGTCGCACGGATGGAAGCGATGCGTGGGACACTCTCTATCTGGGTTGTCTGAAGAAACCCGTCTATGGGTCGATCGTCCCGACCACATAGCCGTACCTCTCTCCCCTTCAGGGGAATCATTCCGCAAAAATCTGCCCTTTGCCGAATTTCGTGCCGTGACATGGTTCATGGTGCAGCGGCAAAGGGCTGTTTTTTGCGGAGGGGTAAGGCTGAAAGAGGTTGAAAAACAGCCCCGTGAGTGCCATTTCCGGGTGATTTTCCGAAGAAATTCCGGAAAGATAGGGGATGAAACCTCTGAAAATCAGCCTAAAGACCCCCGAAAACCGCAAATCTCTTGCGGTTTGTCGCATTGCCGACCCCCCACTGCCCTCTGCCGAAAAGGTAATTACCTCCTAAAAGGCCTGCGGAATATGCATAGTAACCGCCTGTCTTTTATTACCTATTTATATAAGTATAACTTTGCACAGTAATCAACCCCAAAACACAACACTATGCATTACAACATCGACATCGACTCCTACATAGGCTGGCCCATCAGCGCCAGCTGGGTGAAGTCGAACCTGTCCAAGTTCCAGGGCAAGGAGTGCACAGTACGAGTGAACTCATTCGGGGGTTCGGTGCGCGACGGCCTTGACATCCGTCAGCAGTTCTCCGACCATGGTCAGACGGACTGCTACATCTTCGGCATGACCGCCAGCGCCGCCACGATCCTGGCGATGGGAGCGAGAAAGATCTACATGAGCAAGTACGCCGTGATGATGATCCACCAGTGCAGCAACTGGGTGGACGCATGGGGGCAGATGAACTCGGATGAGATTGACCGCTGCATCGAAGACCTCAAGAAGACCAAGCGCGACCTGGACAACATCGACCAGGTGGTGGCATCCCTGTATGCCGAGCGCACGGGCAAGGACATCAAGGAGATTGCCGCCGTCATGAAGGAAGGCCGCTGGCTGACCGCAGACGACTGCAAGCGCCTCGGCCTCGTTGATGAGATCATCGAGGACGGTGAGGAGCCGGACGTGGAAGGCATGCGCAACCAACTTGTCGCCTGTGGCCTCCCGGTACCCACTCAGAAGGAGGGGAACCGTCAGCCCGACCTGGTGACCCGAATCGTACAAGGTGTGCGAAACGCTTTTGGGATAGAGGACAAACCATCAACACAAACCAACCAACAGTAACAGCAATGAAGAAAGAGACTATCGCGTGTCTGCTTGCCGTCCTCTGCATCGAGGCCCTTGATGCCAAGGACGGAAAGGTCGAGCTCACCACCGACCAGGTGCAGAACCTCTCCGACCGTCTGAAGGCCCTGCAAGACTCCGAGAAGAACCTGCAGGACTCTGAGAAGACCCTGAAGGCCGAGAAGGAGCAGCTGGAGAAGGACAAGAAAGATCTGGAGGAGCAACTGCAGAACCTGAAGAAGGGTGACGGCGACGAAACCCACCACAACGAGGGTACGGACGGAGATGCCGACCCAGAGATCAACAACACCATCGTTAACACTCTTATGAACATTATGTAGCCATGGCAGAGTTTAATGTAAATATCGGTACCGAGGAGCTTCAGAAGTCCGCGGTCAAGTATCGCAAGGAATTGCTGGTTATGCCTGTACAGGGTGCAGCCAAGACACTGATGCACATGCGTGGCATGCCTGGCGTGCGCGGACGTGAGATCATCGGTGAGATGAGCGGAACCATCGAGATGGGCCCCTACGATCCCCACCGCGTGGATGAGGGCGACGTGGACATCACGCCCCGTACCATCGAGACCTTCCTGGGCAGCGTGGTGAAGAAGTTTGATCCCAACAAGATCTGGCAGTCCATCTACGGCAGCCTGGTGACCCAGGGCGATGCCCTCAAGAACGTGCCCATCACACGCCAGGTCATGAGCTTCCTCGCCCTGAAGCTCGGCGAGAGCCTGGGCAAGCACATCTGGGATGCCAAGCGCAACGACAATGGCACAACCACCGTCGACCTGTTCAACGGCTTCGACACCATCACCAGCACGGAGATCGCAGCCAAGAATATCAGCGCAGCCAAGGGCAACTACATGATGCTGACCTCGGCCATCGATGAGACCAACGCCGTGGATGTGCTGAAGACCATCAACGAGAAGAGCGACGATTCACTCCAGGATGTGGCACGCAAGATGTACGTCACACGTGACATCTACAATGCCTACCTGAAGGACTACCAGGCAACAGTAGGAGCTACCCCCTACAACCGTGAGTACAAGAAGACCTTCGTCGAGGGCAGCAACGACCTTCTGGAGCTCGTGCCCCTGTCCAGCAAGAAGGGCAGCAAGTTCATCCATATCTCACCCAAGAGCAACATGGTCTATGCCTACGGCAACGGCCTGGCCGATGAGAATATGGCAGTGGAGAAGCACCATGCCTTCCTCCTGGACTTCATCTCGACCATGTACTTCGGTGCACAGTTCGAGACCATCAGCCCCGAGCGTCTGTTCATCGCCCAGCTCTACGGTACGGTAAACGATGCACCTGCAGGTTAACTCCAACAGAGCCTTATAAGTTAAAGTAAATCATCAACCTATCCCCCGTGCAGAAAGCAATGCTTCAGGCACGGGGGTATAAACAAGACGAAATTATGGCAGAAAATGCAAATGCAGTATGTGCCAACACCGGCATCTACGAGAGCCTGAACTTCTGCAAGGGCAAGACCATCCTCCCCGGTATCCGCGACGTCTATGTGCAGTCCAAGAACAACATCGTCAAGTGGCCCGAGCTGCCCGAGATCGGTGATTCCACCATCAAGAAGATGAAGGAGCTGGCGGTTCTGAAGGGTGACTTCACACTGGCCAGCGATCAGTACTGGCTGAAGGTGGACCTGGCACCCAACAAGGGCAACATCACCGTCGAGGTACAGGGCGAGAAGCCCTGCCGCACCTTCCTCAACAAGACCACACTGACCCATCCCGGTACCAGTGAGGATGCAGCAGGCTTTGCCCGTCAGGCAGCAGCCGACGAGCTCGTGTTCCTCATCCAGCAGCGTGATGGCAAGTTCCGCGTCATGGGCAGCGAGAAGTTCGACATTGACATCAAGCCCGGACAGGATACAGGTGAGGGAACCACTGGCGAGTCAGTCACCACCCTCGAGGTGGAGGCCACCGACGAATGCCCCGCACCCTTCTATCCCGGCAAGATCCAGATTGCCGCCAACTCCTACATCAGCGGTGAGAACGGCAAGCCTGTAACAGTAACCCCCTAATCCCCACGTACCGACTATGGATGAAAAGCTAACCCAGGACATCCAGAAATGGCTCGACACCCCCTCCGACGCTCGCAGCGTGGAGGACGGTGCCGTGCTGCTTCTCAAGATGAACCGCAACCGCATACTCTTCCACAACATCATCAGCCGTCCCGACAAGATGTTGGGCAAGCTCGAGTATGAGCTTCGCAAGCACCTCCGCATCCGTCTCGACGGCAAGACGCTCCGCGATGTGGTGAACATGACACCCAAGGTCATGGAGAGCGCACGCCTCACCCTGGCAGAGGGACAGCCCGTGCCTGCCGGTAATGACACCGCCACAGACACCGCTTCCGAACACCCTGACACCGCCACCGACGGCCAGGCTTCCCCTGTCTTCATCGGCAAGCGTGCCGACCACGACCAGCTGCCCGTTCACATCCAGGAACTCTACGACCGCAACGGCATCGTCTATCAGAAGATGAAGCAGGAGTACAACACCCTCCTGGCCATGGAGGACGCAGAGCCCTGCGACCGCTACGAGCACCTGAAGATCCTCGAATCCCTGGACACCGAGTACCGCCAGAACTGGGAGAAGTACGACAACTGGCAGGCCTCTGCAGACGGCACAGACGGAGATGGCAAGCCCGCCATGGCCGACCCTGCGGAGGTAGCCAAGAAAGTGAGCGCAGCCCGCAAGTACCTCTCCGAGAACAAGAAGAAGCTTCCCACCCTCGATGAGGTGCAGCGTGATGCCCTCCTTGCCAAGATGCAGGATCGCGTGGACTTCCTCCTTTCTACCGGTAACGGTTTCGACGGTGACTACCGTCAGGAACTGGAGGCACTGGGCTTGCGTATCACCCCCGATACGCCCCAGGAGGAGCAACCCTCATGAAGTACCCCTACATCCGCAAGGTAGAGTGGGTGCCCGCCATCCACATGTACGGTGCCATTGCCCATGGTGACGTCATCAAGCCCCCTGCAGGCGTGCCCTGGACCTCCGTCCGCATCGATGGCTACGCCACGGTGGAGGCCAGCGATTCCACCCAGACGGGCACACGCCTCTGGACAACTACTGTCCGCCTCCGTCTCTGCCCTGGTGCACAGACGGGACGGTTCGGCCAGGTTGTCGGGTGCTACCGCCTCACCGATGTCAGCGGCCAGCGCTGGATCCTGGGCAAGTACGGCCGGCCCTATCCCCGTACCGAGAACGGCCTGCAGCTGGCCGCTCCCACCGATCCGGCCTCCCGTTCCCTCACCATCACATGGGTCGCACCATGGGGGCTGCTTCGTGAGATCAATTGAACTTTTTTCTCTATTTGTCAGCACTTGAATTGACTTTTTCCGTAACTAGGAGGTCTCCCGTCCGTGAGGATGGGAGGCCTTGTTTGTTTGTGTGATTCCTGTTGAAAGCCGACTGTAATGAAGAAAATTCTGTAAAAGATAGAAAAAAAACTATCATTTATTTTGTTGATGATAGAAAAATTACTATCTTTGCATCGAAAAATAGAGAATAAATATGAAGAGTAAAGAATTTCACAAGAAGATCAGAGAGAACGGCTGGGACTTCCACCATGCTACAGGGAGTCACTACTTCTACATCAAGGACGGCGTTCTCTCGTGCCCGGTTCCGTTCCATGGGTCAAAGGAAATGTTTGAACCGCTGAGGTGCAAGATCGCAAGGGACATGGGGCTGAAATAAGCCCCTCCCCTTATTACTCTCTAATCATAACCAACCACAATTTCACATCAACCAACCTAAAAGAACTTATAAGTCATGGCAAACGTAATTAGCATCTTTGTAGGCGCAAGCAAGGATTTGTTTGGCGCGTACAGCGAGAACTGTCCTGGTATCTATGCAGAAGGCGAATCTCTTGAGGAGTGCAAAAAGGAAGTGAATAATGCCATAGAGTTGATAAAGGCAGAACTTCCCGAGGAACAGTGGCCGGAGCCATTGAAGGCTGAGTTCTCCATCGAGTGGCACTACGACGTACAGTCAATCCTCATGCACTTTTCCAGCATCGTCAGCCTTTCAGGCCTTCAGCGAATGACCGGTATCAACCAGAAGCAGCTTTGGGCATACATGCATGGACTTCGCAAACCTCGTCCCGACAATGTGATGCGTATTCAGAATGCCTTTCGCAAGCTCGGCGCAGATCTTGTCAACGTACAGCTCACCTGACACTTGCCACTATATTCAATTATTATGAAAAAGGTTAAGGCAGTT
>JAZRVZ010000073.1:0-7729 GCA_045599425.1 Bacteroidaceae bacterium
GTACCCTGCACCCCGATAACATGGCTGCAGGTCCCGCTTCTTACGGTATGACCGACACCCTCGGCCGCATGCACAGCGACGCTCAGTTCGCTGGTTCTTCTTCAGTTCCCGCACACGTTGAGATGATGGGCTTCCTCGGTATCGGTAACAACCCCATGGTAGGTTGCACCGTAGCTTGCGCCGTACAGGCTGACCTCTATCTAAACAAGAAGTAAGAACTGATATTCAGTTATTTACAATAAAATAACAGTCTCCTGTAATCGTAATGGTTACAGGAGATTTTTTGTATCCATAGGATTCCAAAATGATAAATCATCATAGGGTGTATATGGCAAATTGATGGTTCTTCTCCTATCATTCGCAGAAGCTAAAGAAGACAAGATCTTTCAGAAGGAGATTGAGTTGATGGAAAAAGGCTTCATGCTCACCCCTGCCCTGTTAAAAGAAGCGGTTAACGATCACGTTGAAGCGGTTAACCAGAAAACTATATTAGAGGTATTCAACGACTTTCAAGCGATGCGTAAGCCACTAATCGGGAAAAAGATTGCCAAAGCTCTCCCGAGTCGTGACAGAAGAAGACGATAGTCAACTGAACGGAGAAGAACAAATTCTGTATTTTTTGACATATTTCAACTACCAAACTCTGTATTTTTTGACATATTAACGCATGTAAACTTTGTATTTTTTGACAAAACAATCACAGAAGTTTTGATATTCAAATAAATAATAGTAACTTTGCTGCGTATTAGTCATAAAACAAGAAATGGTAAATAAATACCATGGACGGGCTTGACGATTTTCTGCTCTTTGGGTGCCATCGAGGATGTACGCAAAGAGGGCGAGAGAGAAAACGACAGTTACAACAACTCATTCGGCTCGTACGAAACCTGATACACATAATATGGCAAATAATGCTTCACATTCTTCACGGGTTAATAAATAGCTGTATATCAGCAAAGTGTAGCACTCCCTACCACTATGTGGCGTGAAGAGTGTGAAGCATTATTGTGAGAGAGGAGGACAGAGGTCTGTGATATGTTGCAAGATTGCCAAACGGTAACTTTTGACCAAAACGAAGTATTATGATCAGTGGCACAGCTTTATTGATTAGTTGTATCTTATGTGAGGGCCAATGACAATTAAAACCTATGGTTTTTCCACTTAATGTGATGAGAAAACTATCGTATCTATTAAGCATACAGATACTTACGTGTTAGATTTTCCACTTGGGTGAAAAGGTTTTTTCACTCGGGTGCAAAAGTCTTTCCACTCGGGTGAAAAGGTTGTTTCACTAATGTGGAACGATATTAACGAAATTGCTTCACATCTATCACGTATGGATGTGCGATTTTAACAGTTATGATGTTGAAATACAGGCGAAAGAATGGCGTGAAGGATGTGAAGGCATGTTTTCGTATTCTGTGTAAAAGGTGTTATTTTCAGGTTTAGTGGAAAATTAAATGTATAAAAGCATTCAACTTTCGCTTGCTCCAGTTGAATGCACCAGAATACATTTTGCCGCCCTCTTCCTTGCCGCATTCCCGGGATTTTACTATCTTTGCAGTTGCAACACCGTTGGTCATGGTCAGCGATTGCTCCAACGGAATACAGTCAATAGGATAAATCAAGGATAACAATATGAAGATCAGGAATTCAGTGGTAGTAATAACGGGCGGTGCATCGGGCATCGGCCGGATCATGGGTAGAAGGGTTCTGGAGATGGGAGCCAGGAGTCTGGCCGTCTGGGACATCAACCAGGAGAATCTGGATGCCGTGGTGGCAGAGCATGGAAAGTTGGGAGAGGTCAGGGGATTCAGGGTGGACGTGTCCGACTATGAGGCCGTAGGGAAGGCCTACAGGGACACGGTGGAGGCCCTGGGCGAGGTGGACATCCTGATCAACAATGCGGGGGTGGTGACGACAAACAAGACATTTGACCAGAACACGCAGCAGGACATTGACCGCACCATCACCATCAATACCATCGCACCGATGTACGTGGCCCTGGCCATGCTGCCTGACATGATCAGGCGTGATCGCGGACACATCTGCAACATCACCTCGGCGGCCGGACTGCTGTCCAATCCGCGCATGTCGGTCTATGCGGCCAGCAAGTGGGCAGCCATGGGCTGGTCGGACTCTGTGTGCATCGAGCTGAAAGACATGAAAAGCCAGGTAAAGGTGACGACCATGGCACCCTATTACATCAACACGGGTATGTTTGACGGGGTGAAGTCGCGCTTCTTCCCCATACTGGATCCTGAGAAGACATCGAAGAGGATCCTGAGGGCCATCGAGCACGACACACGCTTCAAGGGCATTCCGTTTGCCTTCCGTTTCACCCGACTGATGCAGGGCATCCTGCCCATGGGCTTCGTGGACTTCCTCTTCGGCGAGGTGTTCGGCATCTACCATACCATGGACCACTTCACCGGAAGAAAGAAAAGCGCTGTAGAACCCGACAAAGCTAACTTATAAGACACATGAATACGACACCAGAACGCATCAACGGGATTTTTGAAGGGCAGAAGAGGTTCTTTGCCACAGGTGCCACGCTGCCAGTCGGTTTCCGCAAGGAGAGGCTGAAGGAGCTGCAGAAGGCCATGGAGAAATGGGAGGGGGCCATCTGCGAGGCACTGTGGACGGACCTGCACAAGAGCCGGGAGGAGGCCTTCCTGACGGAGACGAGCATCGTGCTGGCAGAGATCAGGGAGGCACGGAGGAAGGTGGGGAAATGGAGCCGGCGGGAGATGAAGTGGCCGTCGGTGGCCGTGATGCCCTCCATGAGCTACGTGGTGAAGGAGCCTTTGGGCACGACACTCATCGTCTCGCCCTGGAACTATCCCGTGCAATTGCTGCTCAGTCCGCTGGTCGGGGCCATCGCAGCCGGCTGTACGGCCATCCTGAAACCGTCGCCCTACGTACCGCATGTATCGCAGGTGATCAGCGAGATGGTGGCGGAGACGTTCCGGGAGGAGTATGTGGCCGTGGTGCAGGGCAACCGTGAGGTGAACGGGCTGCTCTTCGGCAAATCCTTTGACCTGATCTTCTATACCGGCAGTCCGGCAGTGGCACACACGGTGATGGAGGCGGCCGCCAGGAACCTGACGCCGGTGGTGCTGGAACTGGGCGGCAAGAGTCCGTGCATCGTGGACCGTTCGGCCGACATCCAGGTGGCTGCCAGGCGCATTGCCTGGGGAAAGACGCTGAACTGCGGACAGACGTGCATAGCACCGGACTATATCCTGATCCACCGGGACGTGAAGGAGGCCTTCGTGCGGGCATTCCAGGAGCAGCTGAGAGTGTTGCACGGCGAGGACGTGAAGGAAAGCGGCCATTATGCAAGAATGGTGTCGGAGAAGGCCTTCCGCCGTGTCAGCGGTTACCTGTCACAGGGCAGGATCCTCTGCGGCGGACATACGGACGAGACAGACCGGTACATCGAACCTACCCTGATGGACGAGGTTCCGCTGGATGCCCCGCTGATGCAGGAGGAGATCTTCGGTCCCATATTCCCAATCATCACCCTGGATGACGAAGGGAAGAGTTTTGCAGACAAGGTGAAGGACTTCGTCAACGGACGGCACAAGCCGCTGGCGCTGTACTATTACGGCAGCAGGAAGACGGGATGGGAGATTATCAGGCACACCTCGTCGGGCGGTGCCTGCATCAACGACTGTGTCATGCACATCGTCAACGGCCACCTGCCCTTCGGCGGGGTGGGACATTCGGGCATGGGACACTATCACCACCGGGAGAGCTTCGAGGCATTCTCGCACAGGCGCTCCGTGCTGGTCTCGCCCAGGTGCCTGGACATGCCGTTCAGGTACATGCCCTACAAGCTCTTCAGCCTGGTGCGGCACCTGGTGTAAGAAAATTCTGCACCTCCCATGTAACCTTTTTGCCTTTTTCGTATCATATAATTGAAAACTTCGTACGAAACGGTTCGTTACGACAATCCTGAAAAAATATGATTATGAAGAAAAGCACATGCCTGCTCGCCATGGCCGCCGTGATACTGGCCATGCCTGCCAATGCAAGGAAGAAGAACGAGATTACGCTGACATACAACGGACAGAAGGTTACCGTGGCAAACAACCTGAAGGACAGCACCGAGGTGACGGTTGAGGGTGGACATGTAACGTTGAAGAGTCTTTACACCACACCTATTACCATACGCATGCAGGGAAAGTCGGATGACGGTGGACTGGAACTGAAAAGCGAGGGAAGGGTCAACCTGGAACTGAACGGTCTGAATCTCACATCGAAAGAGGGCGCTGCCCTGTGGCTGAAGAACAACAAGCGTGTGGAAATCGTGGCATTGGAAAAGACCAGCAACGACATCGTGATAGAGGCCTGCCAGGATACGGCCAACCTGAAACCCTGTGGCATCTATGCCAAGAACAAGCTGAACTTCAGCGGAAAGGGCGTGCTGAACGTACTGGCCAAGGGTGACGGTTGCAAGGGTGTGAGCGCCAAGGGCGACATCAAGGTGGACGACCTGACACTGAACATCACCACGGAAGGCAACAACCTGGGCCAGGATCCCAGCAAGCCCAGCTTCGGCGGAGGCGGTTTCGGCGGTTTCGGCGGAGGTGGTTTCAATCCCGACAGCATCCCTGACTTCGGAGGTGGTTTCGGCGGTGGATTCCCCGGCGGGGGCGGATTCGGTGGTGGATTCCCCGGCGGAGGGTTCGGTGGTGGATTCCCCGGTGGAGGATTCGGCGGAGGCATGGGTGACAGGACATTCAATCCTGACAGCATCCCCGAAGACGTACGCAAGCGCTGGGAGGAGCGTCGTCGCCAGCGTGAGGATAACGGTGAAGGTCGTCCCGAAGGCGGTAACCGTCCCGGTGGCTTTGGCGGTGGTTTCCCCGGTGGTGGTGGCTTCACTGGCTTTGGCGGTGGATTCCCCGGCGGTGGTTTCCCCGGCTTTGGCGGTGGGGACGGAGAGGGTGGCGAATTCAATTTTGCCATGATGTTTGGTGGCGGTATGATCGGCAACCCCAAGGGCATGAAGTCCAATGGCATCATCACGATCAACAGCGGCAAGGTGAACATCAAGACCGCCTATGACGGCGGAGAAGGCCTGGAAGGCAAGAAGGGCGTGACGATCAACGGTGGCGAGGTAACAATCCTGACCGTCGACGACGCCATCAACAGCAACGGCCAGATCATCTTCAATGGTGGACGAACCTTTGCCAAGAGCAGCGGCAATGATGCCGTGGATTGCAACGCAAACAAATCACCTATCATTATCAACGGCGGTGACGTCTATGCCTGGTGTGGCATGGGAAGCCCCGAGGAGGGTCTGGATTGCGACTTTGCCCCCATTGAACTGAATGGCGGACGCGTGTTCAGCATGGGTGGCGGCATGATGGGCGACGAGCCTTCCAAGCCAAGCAACGAGACCTCAAAGCAGCCCTCCATCCTGATTATCGGACTGGAGATGCAGGAGGGTCAGCTGGTAGAAGTATATGAGGGTACGCCGGATAAGTTAGGCAAGAAGATTGACAGCTTTACCGCGGCCTTCACCATGCCTCGCTGCTCCAGCCTCATCAGCTATCCTGAATTCAAGACAGGTGGCAGCTACGTGGTCAAGACCGGCGACAAGACCGAGGCATTCACGCTGGAGGAGAACTTCAACACCCATGGTCAGGGTAATGGCGGCGGCTTCGGAGGATTCGGCGGTTTTGGAGGATTCGGCGGATTCGGCGGACAGTAATCCCGGGCAATTACCGCAACAGGACATAAGGGCCAGTGGCTCCGGCAAACGGAGTCGCTGGCTTCTTTTTTATCACGATTCCCGCTTTCTTTTTTTTGTCGTAACACTTTGTTATGTCGTTTATTATTTGTATCTTTGCAAACGGTTGCGATACGGTCACAAGACATACCGTTCCTGCCCGGAAATCCATACCTGGAAAACAGATCAACAATCAATACAGAAACAACCATGACAAAAACCTCAATCCTAAAGAGATTAGTCCTTTCGCTGCTGGGACTGGTGATGACCGTCGGGATGGCGGCACAGACCTTTGACCCCAAGCAGGGCTACCGACTGGAGATTGCCGACGGACTGGCACTGGACTGCCAGGCCTCGAACATCGTGCTTTCCAAGACGAACAAGAAGAGTCAGACGCAGGTCTGGAACATCGTGGAGACACGCCGTCCCGGTGTGTACAACCTCTACAGCCCCAGCGCCATGCAGTCGCTGGACAACGGCAACCACGGCAATCGTGAGGGTGAGGTGCTGACCTGGAGCCAGGACCTGGGCAACCAGAACCAGCAATGGCAGCTGGAGAAGGTGGGCGAGGACACCTACGCCCTGAAGTGCATGGCCAGCGGACTGTACCTGGGTTACAAGGACACGGCCCAGCCCGGCGGTCGTCCCTGGCAGGTAAAGGCCACCCCGAAGGATGAGAACGTGCAGTGGCAGCTGGTGAAGACCGACCTCAAGGTGACGGCCAACGTCGGAGGCGAGAAGAGTGCCAACGACTGGGAGAACCAGGCCGTCTTTGCCATCAACAAGGAACCCGGCCACAACACCATGCTGCGCTATGCCGATGCCGAGGAGATGAAGGCCGACGAGGCCTACGGGAAACCCTGGCTGCATCCCAACACGAGGCTGCGCCTGCTGCTGAACGGCGACTGGCAGTTCAACTGGGTACCCAAGCCCGAGGATCGTCCTGTGAACTTCTACAAGACAAACTTTGACGCATCGGGCTGGAAGACCATTCCCGTTCCTTCGAACTGGGAGATGCAGGGCTACGGCACCCCCATCTATACCAACGTGACCTACCCCTTCAAGAACGTTCCTCCCCTGATCCGCGGCCAGGAGGGCTATACCATCAACAACGAGCCCAATGCCGTGGGCAGCTACCGCCGCACCATCGAGGTGCCTGCCGACTGGAAGGAGAAGGAGGTGTACCTGCACTTCGACGGTGTGTACAGCGCCGCCTACGTATGGGTGAACGGCAAGAAGGTGGGCTACACGCAGGGCCCAAACAACGATGCTGAGTTCGACGTGACCAAATACATCCAGCCCGGAAAGGAGAACCTGGTATGCGTGGAGGTTTACCGCTGGAGCGACGGTTCGTACCTGGAGGACCAGGACATGTTCCGCATGAGTGGTATCCACCGCAGCGTGTACCTGGAGGCCCGCAGGAAGGAGCATGTACGCGACGTGTACATTACCTCTGACTTCAACAGCAACCTGACCGAGGCTACCGTGAAGCTGAACATGGACATCCAGAACCTGGGCAAGACGTCCGAGCTGGCTCCCAGCGTGGAGATCGTGGATGCAGAGGGCAAGGTTGTGGCCAGCGGAAAGAGTGCGCCCGTGCTGTACAAGAAAGGCGAGTCTTCACCTGCCGTCTTTACGGCCACCGTCAGGAATCCTGCTCTGTGGAGCGCCGAGAAGCCCAACCTCTACACCGTGAACGTAACGCTGAACGGCGAGGTGGTGACCATGAAGTACGGCTTCCGCAAGATCGAGAACCGCAATGGCCGTGTGTTCATCAACAACAAGCGCATCATGTTCAAGGGCGCCGACCGTCACGACACGCACCCCATCTACGGCAAGGCCATTCCCGTGGAGAGCATGATCGAGGATATCCTACTGATGAAGCAGCACAACCTGAACATGGTTCGTACCAGCCACTACCCCAACGATCCCCGCATGTACGCACTGTACGACTATTATGGACTGTACATCATGGATGAGGCCGAC
>JAZRVZ010000074.1:0-4087 GCA_045599425.1 Bacteroidaceae bacterium
ATCACCTTCGACCTCCTCTTCCGCTACCTGCAGCACATTGGCTACAAGGTGCGCTACGTACGCAACATCACCGACGTGGGCCATCTGGAGCACGATGTCGACGAGGGCGAGGACAAGATTGCCAAGAAGGCCCGGCTGGAGCAGCTTGAGCCCATGGAGGTGGCACAGTACTACGTGAACCGCTTCCACGATGCCATGTCGGCCCTGAACTGCCTGCCTCCCAGCATCGAGCCTCACGCCAGCGGCCACATCATCGAGCAGCAGCAGCTGGTGGACGAGATCATGCAGAACGGCTATGCCTACGAGTCCAACGGCTCCATCTACTTCGACGTGGAGAAGTACGACAAGGACCACAAGTACGGCATCCTCTCCGGTCGTACGCTGGAGAACATCAAGGATGCCAGCCGTGACCTGGCCGGTGTGGGTGAGAAGAAGAACCAGGCCGACTTTGCCCTCTGGAAGAAGGCGCAGCCCGAGCACATCATGCGCTGGCCCTCGAAGTGGAGCGACGGTTTCCCCGGCTGGCACTGCGAGTGCACGGCCATGGGTCGCAAGTATCTGGGCGAGGAGTTTGACATCCACGGCGGCGGCCTCGACCCCGTCTTCCCCCACCACGAGTGCGAGATTGCCCAGGCCGTAGCCTCCATGGGCCATCCTGCCGTACGTTACTGGATGCACAACAACATGATCACCATCGGCGGACAGAAGATGGGCAAGTCCTACGGCAACTTCATCACGCTGCCCGAGTTCTTTGCCGGCACCCACGACAAGCTGGAGCAGGCCTACACGCCCATGACCATCCGCTTCTTCATCCTCCAGGCGCACTACCGCAGTACCGTGGACTTCGGTAACGAGGCCCTGCAGGCTGCCGAGAAGGGCTTGGCCCGACTGATGGACGGATGGAAGAACCTCAAGCGACTCCAGGACGGCCAGAAGGTCAAGGGACAGCCCCAGGTTGAGATGAAGTATGTCGAGGAGATGCGCACCAAGCTCTATGAGGCCATGAACGACGACCTCAACTCTCCCATCGTCATCAGCAACCTCTTTGATATCTGCCGCGTTGTCAATACCCTCATTGACAAGAAGGCCAGCATCACCGCCGAGGTTGCACAGGCTCTCACTGAACTCTTCCACAGCTTTGCCTTCGACATCCTGGGTCTGACAGAAGAGTCCGGTGTCAGCAACAAGGCCCGCGAGGCGGCCTTCGGTGCCGTGGTTGACATGCTCCTGCAGCAGCGCCAGCAGGCCAAGGCCGAGAAGAACTGGGCCCTCTCCGACAAGATACGCGATGACCTCGCTGCCCTGGGCTTTGAGGTAAAGGATACCAAGGACGGACAGACCTGGAGTTTGAACGTATAGGCCATGGACAACATCACTATCCGCATCAAGAACAACGGACGGCGCATCCATGTGCCGACCGGCTCAACGCTGGAGGAGATCTTCGCCCTCTCCGGCCTGGATATGCCCTTCGGCCCCGTCAGTGCCCGCATCAACAACAAGGTACAGGGGCTCAAGTACCGTTTCTACAACAGCAAGGACGTGGAGTTCCTGGACCTGCACAGCCATTCCGGCATGCGCGTCTATGTCCGTTCCCTCTTCCTTGTGCTGGCCAAGGCCGTGGAAGACCTCTACCCCAGTGGCCGACTCATCATCGGTGCACCCATCAGCGGCGGCCACTACTGCGAACTGAAGATCGGTCGTGCCGTGACCTTTGCCGACGTGGAGATGCTGGAGAATCGCATGCGTGAGATTGTCGAGGCCGACATGCGCATCTACCGCGTACAGTGTCCCATCGAGGAAGCCATCGGGATGTTCCGCAGCAAAGGCATGGACAGCAAGGCCCGCCTCCTTGAGGAGCAAGGCAAGATCTATGCCTACTATTATAAGTTAGGTGACACCGTGGACTACTTCTACAGCTGTCTGCTGGGCAGCACCGGCCCCCTGAAGGTCTTTGCCCTGCAGGCCATGGATGAAGGCCTGCTCCTGCGCATCCCCTCCCAGCAGGATCCCTCCGTCCTGGCTCCCTACGTTGAGCAGCCCAAGATGCTTGAGGTCATCCGCGAACACCGTCGCTGGCAGGAAATCCTGGGCGTCAGCAATGCCGGCGAGTTCAATGCCGCCGTGCGTCAGGGTGAGGCCACCCAGCTTATCAACGTCAGCGAGGCCCTGCAGGAAAAGAAACTGGCTGCCATAGCCGATGAGATCGTGGCCCGCAAGGCCAAGCTCGTCCTGCTGGCCGGCCCTTCCAGCAGTGGCAAGACCACTACCAGCAAGCGACTGGCCGTGCTGATGATGGCCTGCGGACTCCATCCCCACACCCTCTGCACCGACGACTACTTCGTCAATCGTGTAGACACACCCCGGGACGAGAACGGAGAGTATGACTTTGAGTGCATCGAAGCCGTTGATACCGCCTTCTTCCAGCAGCAGATGAACCAGCTCCTCCAGGGCGAGGAGGTTGAGCTGCCCCGCTACGACTTTCCCACCGGCCAGCGTGTCTTCGAGGGCAGGAAACTGCGTATCGGTCCTGGCGATGTCATCATCCTGGAAGGCAACCATGCCCTCAATCCCCTCTTCTCGCAGCAGATACCCGAAGACCAGAAGTACCGCATCTACATCTCCGCCCTCACCACCATTGCGCTGGATGACCACAACTACGTGCCCACCGTCGACATCCGTCTGCTGCGCCGCATCCTGCGCGACTACAACTACCGTGGCTTCTCGGCCCTCGAGACCATCAAGCGCTGTCCCAGCGTCACGGCCGGAGAGGACAAGTGGATCAACCCCTACCAGGAGAATGCCGACGCAACCTTCAACAGTGCCCTGCTCTTTGAGCTTGGCGTCATGCGCCAGCAGGTCATGCCCATCCTGGAGCAGGTCAGCGAACGCGAACCCGAATATGCCGAGGCCAGTCGCCTGCGCAAGTTCCTCAAGTATTTCCGTCCCGTTCCTGCCGACCAGATTCCGCCGACCTCACTCATCCGCGAGTTTGTGGGAGGAAGCTCGTTCAAGTACTAACCTGCATCATTCACGGTTTATTTGCGATTCAACTATTTACGATTTCAGATTTATCTTCCTAATCGCACATCACCTATGATCATAGATAACCTGTCCAACCTTGCGCGCTATGCGCACCTCAATCCCCTCTTTCCCCAGGTCGTGGAATGGCTTTCGGCCAACGACCTTGGCACTGTCCCCGTAGGCCACTACGAACTGCAGGGCAGCAACCTCTTTGTCAACATCGTTGATTCCGCCCCCAAGACCCGCGCCGAGGCACGGCTGGAAACTCACAACCAGATGATTGATATCCAGATAGCCATCGGTGGCACCGAGGAACATGGCTACAAGCACCGCGACCTTCTGCCTCAGGCCCCCTACGATGCCGACAAGGATATCTCCTTCTACGACGATGCTCCTGATGGCTACATCACCATGCGACCCGGCCAGTTCGTCATCTACTTTCCCCAGGACGGCCACGCCCCTGCCATCACCTCCGCAACTCTCCGCAAAGCCATCTTTAAGGTTGCGGTAAAGTGAGAGCAAAAAGCAAATTCCATTTGTTTTTTGCCGAACGTGAGCAACCTCGGCACAGCCAACGTCGCGGTTAAGTGATTGAATAATATCCCCACCCTTCACCTGTATATGCCAGAACCTCAGCATTTGCTGGGGTTCTGCGCATTTTTACCCTTCACCTACCCTTCATCAACCTTTCACCAACCCTTCACCGGATTCCCTTCATACGCTGCCAGTAGCCATGGTATGAATATGGGATTCACGCATGAAATTTGCCTGTCTGCACAAGCGGACAGAGGAACTGTCCTAATTACCATATCGCTGCAAAGATACAAAAAAGTTACCAAAAGGTAATATTTTGCAGGTTCCGCATCATTTCAGGGGCAAGGTATCATCCTTCAACCCAAATAATCCATTAGACGACATTGGCGTTATTTGTAAGCGTCTCCGCGATGACGTATTGCGGTATTTGCTGAAAGTTGCGACCTTTGCGGAAAAAAAGATTATGTCAACAGCAACAGATCGTTTTGAGAAGGCGTGGCAGAAGTACACCGCCCTTCTCAGTCAGAACCCA
>JAZRVZ010000075.1:0-10003 GCA_045599425.1 Bacteroidaceae bacterium
TAATCCGTGAAGGTTTAGCTCGACGAAGTCAAATCCGCGTAATCCGTGCCTAAAACATATGAGATGTGATTTCGTCGAACTCACGTTAAATTACACAATAAATCGTAAATAGTAAATTGTCAAATAGTAAATAAATTCGGCGCATAGACATAAAAAAACCTCCCAGACGATTGCCTGGGAGGTCTTTTTGTATCAGTAGCCGGGGTTCTGTACCCAGTCGGGATGGAGGTCGAGCATCTCCTTCTCGATGGGGAAGATACGGTGGCGCTTGTCGAAATTGGCATCGGGGAAGCCTGTGTAGTGGGGGAAGAACTCGCCCTCGTAGGTGCCGAAGCGGATCATGTCGTTGCGGCGCCAGTTCTCGTCCAGGAACTCACGGCCACGCTCGTCGAGCAGGTCCTTCAGCGAGGGCTCGGCCGTCAGGACGGGAGCCTTGGCATAGCTGCGGACCTCATTGAAGAGGGCCATGGCACCGGACTGGCCACCACGGACGAGTGCCTCTGCCTTGGTCAGCAGGATGTCTGCATAGCGGAAGATGGGCAGGTCGTTGCTCTGGTTGCGGCCCTGGTTGTAGTCGGTGGGCACAATGAAGAACTTGATGGAGTGGTAGCCCTGCTGGTAGGCAGTGGCATCGTTGCCCACGTCAATGGTGTTGTCCTGCTTGGCCAGGGTGATGTCCTTGGTGAAGACCACCTGGGCATCCTTGTACATGAAGGGCTCGTCGGTGGGAAGGAGGGTCTTGGCGTCGTAGTTGTAGACGGGACCGCCCAGCACGCAGAGGTTGCGCTGGTCGCCCTCAAGACTGAAGAGGCTGGCCATCTCGGGCGTCAGAACCATGTTGCCGCCGAAGGACTGCGAGAACTTTTCGGTTGAACCGTAGTAGTTGGGCATGAGGTTCTTCATGTCCTTGAAGGTACGGGGACGGGCATACTGCAGACCCTGCTGCGTGATGGCATCATAGGGCATGGCGTAGATGAAGTCCTCGACCTTGGGGCCGTTGTCGGGAGCGAACTTGAAGCGGTACTCCATGGAACCCAGGTTGAACTGGCCGCTGTTGATGATGTCGTCGCAGGCGGCAATGCAGTCGGCCAGCTTCTCGTTGCGGGCGCTGGCTGCGTCGTACTGGTCAACGGAGGCGGCAGTGTAGACGGGCCAGTTGATGTAGAGCTTGGCCAGCAGGGCCTCGGCCATCCAGCGGGTGGGCTTGCCGTAGGTCCTGGCGCTCACTTCCTCGGTCAGCAGGGGGATGATCTCCTTCAGCTCGGACTCGATCCATGCGGCAACCTCCTTGCGGGGAGCACGGGCGATGTCCTCGTCCTCACCGGGGATGCGGTCCAGGATGGGGGTGTCACCGAAGCTGTCCATCAGGATCCATGTGAAATAGGCACGTATGGCGCGGGCGGGAGCCACGACGGCACCGGCCTCGTTGCCACCCATCTCCATGATGATCTTGTTGGCCTTGGTGATGCCGGAGGTCACCTCGGAATACCAGTCGAGCGAGGCATCCTCGGCATTGCTGCAGTGGAGGGCCTGGTGGGCATAGGTGCCGGAATCGTAGTAGCCGCCGTCGAAGGCCAGGCAGGTGTACTCGTCAGAGGCCATGGCCTGCGCCTCCATGTAGCGGCGACCCAGCGTTCCGCGGAGGTGGAAATATACGTCGGCCATCTTGGCCTCGATGGCAATCTCGTTATTGGGATATTCGGTGTACTGGGAATCCATATCGACATCCAGGTTCGTACATCCGGTAAGGGCAAGCGCCGCTATGCCCGTTGTCAGGGACAATATTCTGTTTTTCATATTTCAATTCAGATTAGAAGTTGATCTTTGCACCGACGATGAATGAACGGGTATGGGGATAGCGGCTCCAGCGGTAGTCGATACCGGGATCAATGCCACCCAGGTTTACCTCTGCATCCAGGCCGTCATAGCCGGTGATGGTGAACACGTTGTTGCAGGTTGCATAGAGCTGGAGGCTCTTCATCCAGTCGTTGAAGCAGCTGTCGAAGGTGTAGCCCAGGGTGAGGGTCTGGAGTCGCAGGTAGGAGCCGTTCTCGATGTAGCGGTCGGAGGGCAGAGAGCCGGAGGCGTCGCCGGCAGGATTCTGCAGGAACTCCTTCATGACGTTCTTGCCGTCGGAGAACATCTGGGCGCTGGTGTAGTGGGCACGGGGACTGTTGTAGACATCGTTGCCGAAGACGCCGGTGAAGAAGGCATTCAGGCTCCAGTTCTTGTAGTTAAGGGTGTTGTTCCAGCCCAGGTTGAGCTTGGGCTGGGCGCAGCCGGTGATGGTGCGGTCCTTGTACTGGGGATCGTTGGTGGTATTGCCGGTGAGGTTGCCGTCCTCGTCGCGTTCATAGTAGACGGACGAACCGTTCTCGAAGCCGGCCCACTGGTAGGTATAGAAGGTTCCGAGGGGCTGACCCTCGATGATGCGCTGGGTCCAGCCGTTGGCTGACACACCGGATACCATGGGATCACCCTGCGAGAAGGTTCCCACCTCGAACTTGTCGTTGGAGAGGCGGTCTACGCGGTTCATGTTGTGCGAGAGGTTCAACGAGGTGTTCCAGCTGAAGTTGCGGGTCTTGACGGGAATGGCGCTGATGCTCAGTTCCACACCGCGGTTGGTGATCTCGCCCACATTGGCGTCGATCCAGCTGTAGATGTTCTGGTCGGTGGGAACGGGATAGCTCCAGATCAGGTCGTTGGTCTTCTTGTTGTAGAACTCGATGCTACCGCTCAGTCGGCCGCCCAGGAAGGCGTAGTCCAGGCCGATGTTGAACATGCCGGTGGACTCCCACTTCAGGTCGGGATTGGGGTTCTTCGTGGCTCCCAGGGTTCTCCAGGGCTTGCCGTCATAGTCGAAGAAGCCGGTGGCACCGTATGTGGCGACTGAGGTGTAGGCATCAAAGCCCATGGCGTTACCGCTGACGCCATAGCCCAGGCGGAGTTTCAGGGTGTTGACTACGTCCTGATCCTTCAGGAAGTCTTCCTCGGTGATGTTCCATGCAGCGCTGACTGAGGGGAAGGTGCCCCAGCGGTTGTCCTTGCCGAAGACGCTCGATCCGTCACGACGGATGGTGGCCTGCAGGATGTAGCGGCTGTCGTAGGAATAGCCTGCACGGCCGTAGAAGGAGATGTTGCGGATGTTCTGCTTCACGCCGCTGCTGATGGCGGGGATGCCGTCGATGGTGGAGGCGTAGGAGAGGTTGTTCCACTTCAGGTCGTCGTTGTAGAAGTCGTGGACGGTGAGGCCGAAGCCGTCGCCACGCTCGCGCTCCTCCCAGGAGTAACCGGCCATCAGACTGAGCTTGTGTACCTTGCTGAAGGTCTTGTCGTAGTTGCCGTAGGTCTCGAAGGTCTGCTCCTTGCCGAAGTAGCTGTTGCGTGATGCCTGGCCGTTCTTGTTGGAGATGCCCTCAAGCTGGCTGAAGTGTGAGTCGTAGCCGCTGTAGGTGCTCTGGAAGTTGCTCCAGGAGTAGTTGGCGTTCCAGGTCAGGCCGTCGATGATGTGCAGGGTGGCCTTGCCGGTGAACTGGTTGCGCTTCCAGATGGTGTTGCTGGTGTCCTCGTACATCAGGGCCAGGGGGTTGTAGTTCTTGGAACCGGAACCGATGGTCCACGAACCGTCGGGGTTCTTCAGGTCATTGGTGGGAGAGAAGTAGTTCATGGCATCCAGTACGGAGGCTCCCTCGTTGCCCATGGGCACGCCGAAGTGCTTGCCGTACATCATGTTGGCGCCCAGGGCAATGTCCAGGTGATCCTTCAGGATCTTGGTGCTGACCAGGGAACGCAGGTTGAAACGGTCGTTGCCCGTCTCCTTGATGACTCCCTGGCGCTTCATGACGTTGGCGCTGGCCATGTAGGAAGTCTTCTTGTTGCCACCGTTGATGCTGACGTTGTGATTGTGGCTGACACCGGTGCGGATCACCTCGTCCTGCCAGTTGGTGTCGGCTCCGCCGTCCTTCAGGGTCACGCCGTTGGCTGCGGCATAGTCGCGAAGGTCGCTGGCAGTGGCCATGTCATAGGTATTCAGGATCTTGTCAAAGGCGGCATAGCCTGAGTAGGTCACGCTCACACGGTCGTTACGGCCCTTCTTGGTGGTGATGATGATCACACCGTTGGCTGCCTTTGAACCGTAGATGGCGGTGGCAGTGGCATCACGAAGGATGTCGATGGTCTCGATGTCGTCGGGAGAAACCATGGAGATGTCAACGCCGGGGATTCCGTCGATGACGTAGTAGGGGGACATGGCCTCGCCGCTGCGGAGCGAGGAGGCACCGCGGAGGGTGATGGAGGGAGATCCGTTGGGGTCGCCGGTGGAGGTGACCACCAGACCGGGCACCTTGCCCTGAAGCATCTGGGCAGGGTCGGTGAAGACGCCCTTGTTGAGCTCCTCTGCCTTGACGGTGGTAATGGACGAGGTCACGTCCTTGCGCTGCATGGAACCGTAGCCCACAACAACCAGGTCTTCCATCATCTTGGTATCCTCGGACAGCTTGACCGTAACGTTGCCACGGCCAATCCTGACTTCGCGGGTCGTGAAACCGATGCAGCTGATGCGGAGGGTCTGGCCCTGTGCCGCACTGATGGTGAAGTTGCCATTCTGGTCACTGACGCCCAGGGTGTTGGTCTCAACCACCTGAATGCGGGCACCGATGATGGGTTCGCCGGCAGCATCGACAACGCGTCCTTTCACCTGCTTGCCATCCTGCGGAGCAGAGACTGCCACCTCGGTCAGCGCAGCCTGCATGGGAGTAGGCATGGCCATGGACATGGCGGCCAATCCCATCAAACAAATAAAGTTTTTCTTCATAGGATTTGTTTTTATTGAACGATTACGTTTTCTTAACATGCGCAAAATTATGCAAAAAAGGGCAAATAAACAAATGTTTATTGACACAATTGCCTTCCCGCCGTTCCAAGTAGACTATTATGGACAAAGGTTATCCTATTTAGGACAACAAAAAGCAGGAAGCCAGGGGGGCGCCCTGGCTTCCGTATGCTATCAATGACAGAAAAACAACTTCCTGAAAGTACATGGCAAGCAAAACCTGCCAATGCTATTTTTTGCCATGGAAAAGCAAAGGCTATTTGATATTTCCACGGATGCGGGTGAGATAGGCTCCCAAGGCCTGCTCATCCCTTTCGTCAATGATCTGGATGAGGTCCTTCAGCTCGGCCCGGATCTGCTCGACATGATGCTTGGTGCGCGGATTGAACAGGATTTCACGCAACAGGGTGTCATCCTCGCTCAGCACACCCCTGGCAATGCCCAGATGGCGCTTGAAGGTGGTACCCGGGGCATCCTGGTGCTTCATGACCGCACTGAAGACAAACGTGCTGACAAAGGGCACGGACAAAGAATAGGCCATTGCCTCGTCATGCTCGTCAAAGGTGTACTCGTGGACGTTGAGGCCCAGGCGGCGATAGAGGTCAAGGAAGAAGATCCTGCCCATGTAGTCGCCCTCGCTGATGACGATGGCATTCTCCGTACTCAATGCACCCAGGTTGGCAAAAGTGGGGCCGAACATGGGATGCGTACTGACGAAGCGCATGCCGGTCTTCTGGTAATAGTTCAGGAATTCCGTCTTGACGCTGCTGATATCGCTGATGATGCAGTCTTTTGGCAGGTAGGGAATGACCTGATCAAACACCTGCAGGGTGTACTTCAGGGTCACGGCATTGATGACCAGTTCGGGCTTGAAGGCCCCGATTTCCTCCAGGGTAGTGAAACGCTGCGTGTTGTACAGGAAGCGCATGCGCTTGGCATCCACCTCAAACACCGCACACTCGTGATCGAAGCTCAGCACGTCCGTGAAGAAGCTTCCCATCTTTCCGGCTCCGAGAATTAAGATTCGCATAATACGATATTGTGAACTTTCATTTTTTTCAATAAGCGGTCACTTGTTGATGATCTCCATCTGCTGGCGGACGCTCTCTTCGTGAATGGCCTCATAGACCTTCTTGATGAAGTCCGCGTCCATGCCGCAGAGCGTACCCTGAGCACCTCGCTTGTCAAGGATTTCGTTGTAGCGTCCTGTCTGGACTACGCTCATGTTGTGTTCCTTCTTGTAGGTGGCAATCTCACGCGAGATGCGCATTCTGCGTGTAAGGAGATCCATCAACTGGTTGTCCATCTCGTCAATCTGCTTTCGCAACTGTCCCAGGGACTCCGTCATCTCTGCGTTATTGCGGATGACCAGCCGGTCCAGGATGAAGTCCAGCACGTCAGGTGTCACCTGCTGCCTGGCATCGCTCCAGGCCTCATCAGGACTGCAGTGGCTCTCCACGATCAGTCCATCCATGCCCATGTCCATCGCCTGCTGGCAGAGGGGGGCTATCAGGTCGCGGCGACCACCGATGTGGCTGGGGTCACAGACCATCGGAAGGCTGGGATAGCGGCGCTTCAACTCAATGGGCAGGTGCCACATCGGAGTATTGCGATACAGTTTCTGGTCGATGCTGCTGAATCCACGGTGAATGGCTCCCAGCTTCCTGATGCCTGCTCCGTTCAGGCGAAGCAGGGCACCGATCCACAGTTCCAGATCGGGATTGACGGGATTCTTCACCAGCACGGGCACGTCCACGCCCTTCAAGGCATCGGCAAGTGCCTGCACGGCAAAGGGATTGGCTGTGGTGCGGGCACCGACCCACAACAGGTCAATACCGGCGTTCAGGGCCTGCTCCACATGCTCGGGCGTTGCCACCTCGGTAGCGGTCAGCATGCCGGTCTCAGCCTTCACACGCTGCATCCAGGGCAGGGCCGCCAAACCGTTTCCCTCAAAGCCTCCGGGCTTCGTGCGGGGCTTCCAGATTCCGGCACGGAACATGTGGCATCCCTTCTCTGCCAGGGTTGTGGCAGTTTTCATAACCTGTTCCTCCGTCTCGGCCGAACAGGGTCCGGCAATGACGAAAGGACGCTCATTGTCACTGGGTAGATTAAGAGGTATAAGTTCCAAATCCATATCTTGATGATGTTTTCTTACTTTATTTAATATCAGAGGATTTCCATTTTCAGATGGTTCCCCATTCAGATGATCTCCTTGTTCTGACTTATCCCAATTCAGACGATCTCCCTGATCCTTCTCAGGGCCTCGGCCAGCTTCTCCTCAGTGGCACAGAGGCTGATGCGGATGTAGCGCTTGCCGTTGCTGCCGAAGATGAAACCGGGAACAATGAATACACGGGCCTCGTGCAGGACTCGTTCAGTCAACTGTTCCACGTCTTCCAGGCTGTCGGGAATGCGTCCCCAGAGGAACATGCCCACCTGGCGCTCATCCCAGGTACAGCCCAGGGTACGCATGATGTCCTCGGCCACGGCACGGCGCCTGCCATAGAGTTCACGGTTGTAGACGCGATGCCAGTCGTCCTCGTTGTGGAAGGCCTGTACGGCCGCCAGCTGGAGGGGACGGAACATGCCGCTGTCCACATTGCTCTTCACCTTCAGGATCCACTGGATGAACTGGGCGTTTGAACTGATCCAGCCCACACGCCAGCCTGGCATGTTCTGGCTCTTTGACATACTGTTGAACTCTATGCAGCACTCCTTGGCACCCTCCACCTGCAGGATGCTGATGGGATGCTCGTTCAGGATCAGACTGTAGGGATTGTCGTTCACCACGATGATGTGATGGCGACGGGCAAAGTCCACCAGTTTCTCGTACAGTTCCATGGTGGCCACGCCGCCGGTGGGCATGTTGGGATAGTTGGTCCACATCAGCTTCACGTCCGACAGGTCCATCTTCTCCAATGCCTCGAAGTCGGGCTGCCAACCGTTCTCCTCCAGCAGGTCATAGTTCACGATCCTGGCTCCCAGGATGTTGCTCAGCGAGGTGTAGGTGGGATAGCCGGGATTGGGCACCAGCACCTTCTCGCCGGGGTTCACGAAGGCCAGGGTCACATGCAGGATACCCTCCTTGCTGCCCAGCAGGGGCTGTATCTCGGTCTTGGGGTCAAGGTCCACGTTGTACCAGCGCTTGTAGAAGTAGGCCATGCCCTCACGCAGCTCCGGAATGCCCACGTAGGGCTGGTAACCGTGTGCATTGGCCTTCCGGCTCTCCTCGCAGAGCGTCTGGATGGTCTGTTCCGAGGGAGGCATGTCGGGGCTGCCGATGCCCAGTGAGATGACATCCTTGCCCTCGGCATTCATCTGTGCCACCTCCTTCAGCTTGCGACTGAAGTAATATTCGCTCACGCTGCTCAGGCGTTCAGCGGGTTTATATGCTTTGTTTTCCATCTTCGTAATATCCAAGTATGGTTAATTCCTTCGTCAGGGGCTCGATGGCACGGATGCCTTGCTCCAGACGCTGCTTGTCGTTGAATCCCAGGTCCACATAGAAAAGGTACTGCCATTCCTTGCCTATGATGGGCAGGGACTGTATCTTGGTCAGGTTCAGCTTGTAGAACGAGAGAACACTCAGTACGGCCGAGAGGCTGCCCTCCTCATGCTGCAGGCTGAAGACCAGGCTGGCCTTGTTGATCACACGGCCCTGGCGAAGTCCCTCCGCCTCTGCCTCACTGGAAAGCACCAGGAAACGGGTAAAGTTATGCTTGTTGGTCTCAATGCCTTCCTGCAGCACCTTCATGCCGTAGATCCGGGCCGCGTCCTTGTGGCAGATGGCTGCATGGCCATGGAGCCGGCCCTTGCTGATGTCAGCGGCTGCACCGGCGGTATCAGCCACTTCGACAACCTTCATCATGGGATGATGTCCCAGGAACTCACGGCACTGCATCAGGGCCACGGGATGACTGTTCACCTCATTCAGGTCCGCCCAGTCGTCATCTGGCAGACACATGATGCTGTGGCTGATGCGCAACTTGTGCTCTCCTACGATCGTGGCCTGCGACTCACGAAGCAGTTCATAATTGTGCAGCAGGCTTCCTGCTATCGTATTCTCAATGGCTACCAGGGCGACCACCTGCGGTTCGGATGCCAGATGCGCAAACACCTCCTCGAAGGTGTTGCAGCAAAGCAGTTCAATCTCCTCTCCCCCGAAATAGCGGTGAGCGGCAATATCATGGAAGGATCCCTTGATTCCCTGTATGGCTACTTTTCTCATCATTCAATGCATTAACAAAAATCCCGCTTCGTCTTGAAGCGGGACCGTATTGTATGTTCTTTTCACTATTCCTTGCCTTGGCACATAACATCCCGCTTCACTTTGTTGCTAAAGTAAAAAAAGGAATAAAAATATGTGCCGTAGAAATGATTCATCACGTGTCTCTTTGTGTATGCTGCGCCTTACTGACGCATTGCTGAGACAAAATTAGTAATTATTTGCCAACCGCCCAACCTTTTCTCGCTTTTTTTTGCCGAAACATGCATTTTTCTTTCATTTTGCAAGCAATTAGCCTCATAATTTTGTAACTTTGACGGAGAAATAGCAACGCAATCATGGAAAACAAGAAAGAAAGACTTGTCCTGCACGACACCTCCTTTGTGGACCTCATGGCCCGCCGCGTGTTCAACGTACTGCTCGTGGCCAACCCCTACGACGCCTTCATGCTGGAGGACGACGGCCGTATTGACGAGAAGATCTTCTTCGAATACGCCAAGCTGGGCCTGCGCTTCCCGCCCCGCTTCACCCAGGTGGCTAGCCGCGAGGAGGCAGAGGCTGAAATGAGCAACCGGGA
The DNA here is from genome assembly GCA_045599425.1 of Bacteroidaceae bacterium. GTDB lineage: Bacteria > Bacteroidota > Bacteroidia > Bacteroidales > Bacteroidaceae > Physcousia. Next base: position 9,634 of record JAZRVZ010000075.1, read on the forward strand.
CTTCGACCTGCTCATCTGTATGCCGGGAACGGACAACAACGACGTCTTTGACATCGCCCGCGACATCAAGGTCTCCTACCCCGACCTGCCCATCGTGGTCCTCACTCCCTTCAGCCACGGCCTGTCCCGCCGAATGGAGCACGAGGACCTGTCCATGTTCGAGTACGTCTTCTGCTGGCTGGGCAACACCGAGCTGCTGCTCTCCATCATCAAGCTCATCGAGGACAAGATGAACCTGGAGCACGACGTGGAAGCCGGCGTGCAGATGATCCTCCTTGTCGAGGACAACATCCGCTTCTATTCCTCCATCCTGCCCCATCTCTACAAGTTCGTCCTCCAGCAGAGCCTGGCCTTTGCCGGCGAGGCACTG
>JAZRVZ010000076.1:0-8871 GCA_045599425.1 Bacteroidaceae bacterium
TGGAGCCAGGCAAACGAGAAGGGACGTGCCATTCATCGTCCCGGTAAGGCTGGCGAACCCTTCGAGCGCATCGAGGCTGGTCAACCCATGACCGAGGATGGCTTCCACTTTACCACCGCCATCCGCTACACCATCTATCCCGACGGCACCATCAGCGTGGCCAGCAGCATCGTCAGCAGCGATCCTGCCGTGGCCCTGCCCCGTCTGGGCTACGCCATGAAGCTGCCCAGGCAGCTGGACCAGTACACCTACTATGGTCGCGGTCCCCTGAACAACTATGCCGACCGCAAGACCGGTTCCTTCGTGGGCCTCTACAAGAGTACCGTCAAGGATCAGTTCGTCAACTTCCCCAAGCCTCAGAGCATGGGCAACCGTGAGGAGGTACGCTGGTGTGCCCTGACCGACGAGCGGGGCAACGGTCTGCAGTTCATTGCCAACTCCCGCCAGGGCGACAAGGGAGGTAAGGTGATGTCCACCTCCGCACTGCCCTGGAGTGCCCTGCAGATGACCCTCGCAGCCCATCCTCACGAGCTGCCTCAGAGCGACGGCAACTACCTGCATCTCGACTGTCAGGTCACCGGTCTGGGCGGTAACAGCTGCGGACAGGGTGGCCCGCTCGATCCCGACCGTGTGAAGGGTGCCCTGCATCAGTTCAAGTTCATCATCCGTCCCACCCTACCCGGCGAGGATCTCAGCCAGAAGGGCAAGACGTGGGACATGGTGGAGAGTCCCGTGACCATCGTGCGCGACCGTGCCGGCAAGGTGACCATCATCGGTGACAACAATGTGATGGATCCCTCTTCTATCCTCTATACCATCTCAGCTACCGGCAAGATTGCTTCCAAGGCTAAGACTTATCAGGAGGGGCAGACGCTGGATATGCGAGGCGGCGGTACCATCACAGCCTGGTACAAGGGCAACGAGCAGATGAAGACCACCGTCACCTTCCCCCGCATCGAGAACGTCCCCGTCGAGGTAGTCTATGTCAGCAGCGAGGAAGGCCCCAGCGGCGAGGTGGCCAAGAACATCGTGGACGGTGATCCCTCGACCATCTGGCACACCATGTACAGCATCACCGTGGGCACCTATCCCCACTGGCTTGACTTCGACTGCAACGAGGTCAAGACCATCAAGGGCTTCACCTACCTGCCCCGTCAGGATGGCGGTGTCAACGGTAACATCAAGGGCTATAAGGTACAGCTCAGCATGGACGGCAAGACCTGGGGTGACGCAGTTGCCGAAGGTGATTTCGAGAACAACCTGAAAGAGAAGAAGATACTGTTTGTCCAGCCCCGTAAGGCACGCTACATCCGTTTCACTGCCACCAGCAGCCAGAACGGTGCAGAGTATGCCAGCGGTGCAGAGTTTACGGTAATGGCAGAGTAATCCATCCTACCCTTCATCCCTTCACCTGATCCTGTCAGAACCCAAGCAAATGCTGGGGATTTACGCAGTGGAGGGTTGGCGAAACCCTTCACCAACCCTCCACCGCAGTCTTCACCATCCAGCGTGGATATGGGTGCATGTACCTGTCAGGATTGACAATGACCTGTCCCTATGTCCTCTTTATCTGGCACACGCGGCCAACGAATAGAAGGGTATTCTGGCTCACGCTGCGAACAACGAAGAAATAGGGACGGTCAAGGTGGAAGGGAACGGGGACTGGTGACTCATACTCTGCACCGGTACTGGTCTCCATGATATGGGTCACCGCAGCCGCCTCCGTACCTTTCTCATTGAACTCTATGCAGGCATCCTGTTCGATATGGTCGGCGGGAGCGAAGCTGCCGGGGCCGAAGCGGCTGAAGGAAGTTCTGCGCAGCAATGCACCAAGTCCCATGTCCTTCAGGTAATTGTCGAGCGACATCTTGCTATACACCCGTTGCCGGGGCATCAGCAGATTGACGTACTGAACCTTGCAGGCACTCGTCATCTCGTCCAGGTATGCCATAGTCCACCCAAAGCCTGTTGGCCACGCGCATCGTGATATCCTCCTCCACGTTGGCCAGGTGATTGCGCTGCTTGCGCAGTACGGCATTCACAGCCTCCTTGTCAGCCGAAGTCAGGCCATACGTACCCAGCACTTCCTCCAGCGCCTCGTCGCCAGTGGCGTTCAGTGCCATGGCCAGCACCTGCTGCAGACTGTAGGGCGAGCATACCAGGTTGCCTTTCTCGCCCTGCAGGATGCGGCAGCACATCCGCATATCCATTGCCCGCATCCTGTCGGCCACCTTCTGTTCATCCTGCGTCATGGGCCCCAGGTATTTCGTGGCATCAAAGACAGGAGCCTCATCCTCCACAATCTCAACGGAATGGTTCTTCAATATGTCATTTTCAGGCACCTGTACGGTTATCACCTGCAGGCCATCCTTGAAATCCACGGTCCTGAACCAACCGGCACTTACGACCATTGGCTCGTTGTAGTTGTAGCGGAATGTCACATAGCCGTCACGCACCTTGGATTCCAGCCTGATCTCCTCCACCTTCCTGAAGGTACCGTCCACCTTCTCATAGGTCTTCCAATCAGAGCCGGTATAGACCAGCTTACCGGTCTTTTCCTGTTCCCACGCCTTCGGATTGCCGCCATCCGTCACGATCGTCTCATCCGACTCATTATCAAACAACCTGATGGTGAAGCGTACTTCATCACCCTCCTCCCACGTAATAGAATGATCCCTCGTATTGAAGGCAGCCTTCGTCTCCTGTTGCAGGGTATTCTCCACGTTGAAGCGATAGATGGCCACGTAGACAGGATCCACGCCATCGTTGTTCTCGCAAGAGAGCATGGCCAGGCAGGCCAGGAACAAATAAAAATAATGTCTCATAATGGTTTAATAATAGGGAATTAGGAAATCGGAATTATTCTATTCTCCACCGCAAGCCCAGCTGCAGGTTGAAGTTGAGCGGATGTACCTTGTAGATGGAGGAGATGTCGCTATGGTCGCGGAAATGGTACGAGACGCCAGGCTCGGCAAAGAGGCCCAGGCCCTTGAAGAATGAGTATTCCGCACCGGCCGAACCCAACACGGAGAACTGCACAGGCAGGTCGTGGAGGCGGTAGCTGTCCTGCGAGATCAACTGACTGTTCACCACCACGGCCACATCCACATTGCCGCCCACGCCAGACTCCACCATCCCGCCGCCCGAGGCATACAGCCGCAGGTTCCTGTGTCGCAGGAAGCTATAGGCCAGGCTGACCGGTACGCCCAGGTAGTCCAGTCGCTGGTCGTTCGTGAAGAAAGACAGGTCGGAGCCGGAGGTCAGCGTACTCTTCAGTCGCGTATAGACCACGCCCACATTCAGTCCCCAGCGCTCATTCAGGGCATAGCCCACGCTCAGCCCCACCTGTACGGGTTGGGTGTAGGTGGTGTTGGTGAGGGGTTGCAGATCCTTGTCCGCATTCGAGAAGGCCAGGTACTCCATCTCACTCATCGGGCGACGCCTCGTGTGGAAGACGGGACGGTCAGTCGGCAGACCCGCCTCACAAAGTGCCAGGTACCCCAGCATGTTGCTACGGGTACCCTGAGGAACCTGTGCGGCAGACAGCTGCACGGAGAAACGGGATCCATGGCTCTTCTGCCTGTTTTCCTGGAAAGATGAAGGACGCAAGGACGGGGCATCCCGACCAGGCATTGGTTCAAGGGACTCTGTCTCTTGGTTTCCGAGCGAAGCCGAAGGCTCGTCATCGTAGCCCTTCGACTGGCTCAGGACAGGCTGAAGCATATCGTTATCGTCATCGTAGCGAAGCGCATCGTCATCGTTGTGAGTCGCATCCGCCTGCGCCAGGGGCGATTTCCTCCGCATCCTCTCTGCAGGCCTGACCGGTTTCTTTAGGAGGACATCCGCTACGGGGTGTTCTTTGGGAATGACTGTCTCTTCCCCCAACCCAGGCACGGCGTCTTCCCTCACCCCGGTCACTTCGCTGGGTCGCAGGGACTGGTCGCCTTGATCCTGCATCGGAGCAAAGGACCCCGTCCCAAAGACCCAGACTCCCAACCCCAGACCGACGAGCAGCAGCACACAGACAGCAACCTGAAGCCTTCTGCCGAACCTCTTACTGAGGGGCACGACACGTCGCGGAGCATCCAGCCCTTCCTTGATGCCCTCCCACAGACCTGCCGGAACGTCCTGACTCTCAAAGTCCTGCAGCTGCTTTCTCAGTATATCCTCAAAGTCCTCTTTCATTCAAAATCCTCCTTGTGCTGTAATATCATTTTGCGGAGCAACGCCTTCGCCCGGTGGTACTGCGAGGAACTGGTGTTCGGTTTGATGCCCAGCATCGCAGCAATCTCCTGATGGCTCTTCTGCTCAAACACGTACAGGTTCAGTATCGTGCGGTAACCCGTGGGCAACTGCCGGATCAACTCATGCAGGCGCTCCGCCTTGACCTCACCCCAGTCCACGGGCTCGTCAGGCACATCCGGCACGTCATCGTCCGCAAACTGCCAGTGCTGCCGGCTGCGCAGATGGTCTACGCAACGGTTCACCACCACCCGGGCCATCCAGTTCCTCAGCGATCCGCCGCCCATCGGACTGAAACGGTCGATGTGCTGGAAGACGTGCAGGTAACTGTCCTGCAAGACGTCCTTCACATCCTCCGGATTACTGAGATACCGCTGACAGATACCAGCCAGGTAACCCACCGTCCGGCCATACAGCGCCTGCATAGCCTCACGGTTACCCTTACGGATCTCCTCTGTCAGCACCTTCTCGTCCATCGTCACAAGCTACTCTTCCAACCCAATGGCCTCTATGACAAAATTCGCATCACCAATGGCATAGTCCAAGTCCTTGTCCCGGTTGTAGTAGACGGCCACCTCATACACGATCGGAAGATTCTCCAGCAACTCCACCTCCTTACCGTCGATCCAGCAACTGTCGGCCACCAGTTTGAAGGAGTAGCACCAATAGAATGTCCCTGCAATCCACTTTCCCTGCAGCTCACCCAATGTCTCCGGGAAACCCACGGCCACATCATGGTCGCTTACCGCATTGAAGAAGCTAAAGCGCATCTTATGGGCCCTCAGGCGCAGGGGACAGACCGTCTCCGGATGCTTCATCAACTTCTCGTCATACGCCTCATGCTCGTACGGAATGGTATCATTCAGCACCCCCATCCTACATGGCGTATCCAGACCATCGTAAACGAGATAGCGATCCAAGTGCTCTTCCAATCCCTTATCCTCCTTCAGGCTGCCCAGTACGAAGCTCCTGCCCGAGGCAGCAATGTCCACATCCCCGGATCCGTTCACTGTACCCAGCAGCTCATACGCCGTATTGTCCCCGATAGGCGGAAAGGGAGCCGGTACCGATCCCTGTTCCGTTTCCTGACCTGGTTCTTGCCCGCCAAGGTATTCTCCCCCTTCTGTGTCCGGTGAAGTGGTAGATTCCATTGGTCCCACAAGACTATCTTCCCCACAGGCCGTACACAGCGTCATGACAGCCAGTATTCCCACAAGTATGTATCTGTTCATATCCCTCATGTTATAGATGTTGCGCGAGCCCAACAGCGACCCACCTATTTATATAACGCAAGATTCCCCGAAATCTTGCACCGCCCACCCTTTATCTACCGAAAAAAGTTTTTTGGATTTCAACAATTCAGGCGCAGAAAACAAGAGGAAATATAAATAAATACGAATGAGTATTAAGTAGATAAGTACTTTAACCCAAATAGTCCATTAGACGACATTGGCGTGATTTTGCTTCTCTCTGGCATCCTTTGCAGCTCATTTCAATCACATAGGACCCCCTATGCTCATTCAATGTGCTACAAATGCTGACACAAAGATAATTCAAGATCACATCCATGGTCTAATGAACTATTTGGGTTTAAGAATGAATGAAAACAATGAATCCGCAAAACTTTCGGGAGAAGAATCTTGTTTTCCCTTTCAAATGTAGGTGCCAGCATGCAAGGGTGTGTCTATAGGATTATCATTCTGTAAAACCCTTCATCCCTTCACCTGATCCTGCCAGAACCCCTGCAAATGCAGGGGATTTACAGAAAGGTATTTGTCCTTCTGTGCTACGTGTCAAACTCCTTCAGGTATTCTTGTACCCTGGCTATGGCTTCAAGGATGTGTTCCAAGCGTCCCCTATCCCTAACTGGCTCTCTCATAGACAAGAATTTTATCATTTTCGGCCGATTCCTGCGCAAAGGGCAAGAGGCTTCCGTCTACTACAAGGTCCACATTGCGGGACAACTTTTCCTCAAGGTCGCATATCATACCGAAAAAAGCGAAGCCCATGTGTGCATCGGCATCCAGCCTGACCAGGATATCCACATCGCTGTCGGGACGCTCTTCACCGCGCGCAAATGAACCAAACACCCAAGCCTTGCTGACCGGTTTGGTACTGAAATAGCCCTTTATGATGTTTACGATATTCTGATCCATACCTATATCATACATACTTCAGGCGCAAAGTTAAAGAAAAACAATGAATCCGCAAAACTTTCGGAAGAAGAATCTTGTTTTCCCTTGCAAATGTAGGTGCCAGCATGCAAGGGTGTGTCTATAGGATTATCATTCCGCAAAAGCCTTCATCCCTTCACCTGACCCAGTCTTTACCTCACAACTTTCCTGCAAGCAATTCCTTCAACCGGCGAATTTCCTCATCCTTCTGTGACAGTTGCTCTTTTTGCATCGACAGCTGCTCATCCTTCTGCGACAGTTGCTCTTTTTGCATTGACAGTTGCTCGTCTTTCTCTGCAATCACCAGTTGCTGCTCCTCAATCTTGTTGTCGCGACGGGCAAGGGCACTCATCACCTCATTCTCTATATTCCGAATGACAAAAGGGTCAGTTGCAACATATCCCATATTATTTAGTTTTGTACCGACGCAAAGATATAGAAAAACAATGAATCCGCAAAACTTTCGGGAGAAGAATCTTGTTTTCCCTTGCAAATGTAGGTGCCAGCATGCAAGGGTGTGTCTATAGGATTATCATTCCGCAAAACCCTTCATCCCTTCACCTGACCTTGCCAGAACCCCAGCAAATACTGGGGTTTTGCGCAGTGGAGGGTTGGCGCAACCCTTCACCAACCCTCCACTTCAGTCTTCACCATATGGCGTGGATATGGGATAAGGGAATGTACTTGTCTGGATTGACAATGACCTTCTCCTGTGTCTTTTCTTTGTGCAAATTCTGATGTACTTCACGCTTTTCTCACAAATAAATCATCGAATTATTTGCCGATAAAATAGAAATCACTAACTTTGCGGACGAAACATATAATATCTGAGATATGCCTTACATTTTTATAATATTAGTCATGGCTTTTTTTGGATGGGTGACTTATTCTGCCACGCACGAAAGCAATGGTGAGCAGAACATAACACCTACGCTGCATGAAGATCAGTGATGAGACCCTATTTGAGACAGGGAAATCTTTTCTTGATATAGCAAAACTGTGTATTGTAGCACTCGTTGTTACGCCTGTTGCACAGCAATTTTCCATTCCAGTCGGAGCGATGATTGGACTGTCATCATCGGCTATATTCTTTTGGTTCCTTGGACGTACTGCAATCGATTCCTATTCAAAGTGCAAGGCCTGGCAAGGTAAGGCATTCACATCAGGCAAGCGAAGGAAGATGCGATTCCAGAAGAATACCACGTTTGATGTTATAGAGGAATAAAATCTGGACACAGCCCTGATTGCGCAGAAAGGAAAGAAGTGTTGTGCAGAGACTCGCACAACACTTCGATTAGACAGTTTTGGAATGGAGGTAGTATAGCATTTGAGGGTTAGTTGAGGGTTAGTTGAGGGTAGGTGAAGGGTAGGTGAAGGGTAGGTGAAGGGTAGGTGAAGGGTAGGTGAAGGGTTACGAGAGGATAATCAATCTTATTCGGCAGACAGTCAGATACTTACCTGCTCCTCAGGTGAAGAGATGAAGGGTTGGACAAGAATTGTATATGCAGACGTGCAGAAAACTGGATCGACCGCAGGATCCGGGTTGTCCGCTATGGCGGAAACAGATTCCGGCCTGGCGGAAAAAAGTTCGTCCTGCGCGGTTGGATTCAACAAAAACAAGAATAAACAGAACAAAACCGCTGGCTCATCAGTGTACTGCATCGTCATCAAATAGTTGCAAATGGGTGTTTTTTTGAGTTTCCCTTTGTCTGCGTGCAGTATTTTGAGTAACTTTGCGTTGTATATCTGAGGAGGATGACAAAATGCCCGGGTAAGGATGACAGAATACTTGGGTAATGGCGACAGAATGCTCGAATAAGGATAACAGAATCCCGACATGGATAAGGAGAATAAGGATATGACTGCATACGGAGCGCGACGGGAAGGTTTCTGGAGAATGGGACTGACCGTTGTCATGCTTTGCCTGTGTCTGGGTGGCCGGGCGCAGGGCACAACGGGGGATGTGGAGGCTTACCTGAAGGCTGCGGGCGACCATGCCGCCCTGTTCAGGGGGCGGATGCTGACGGGCAACAAGGTGTCGGGGTGGCTGACGCTGCCTTACTGGGGAGAGGGAAGTGACTTCCGGCACGGGCAGGTGTGCTATGGAGGGGTGCTGTACTCCGACGTGGAACTGAAGTATGACATCTACCGGAACGAGCTGGAGGTGCTTTCGCCAGTGGGTCGCCATGTCGTGATTCCGGATGCCAGGGGCGTGGACTACTTCGTGATGGATGGTCTTCGTTTCGTGCCGCGTGACGGGTGGTTCGTGGCGCAACTCTTCCAGGGAAGGGCGCTGTCGCTGGAAGTGCGTCGCGACAAGCACAAGGTGCCCGACGTAGTCACCAACAACGTGGCTTACAGGAACATGGAGGCGACGGAACGGCTGGAGTTGCGCTACCGGGGACAGTCTACGGAGGTAAGGAGACTGAAGGATGTGCTGCGACTGTTTCCGGAG
>JAZRVZ010000077.1:0-10380 GCA_045599425.1 Bacteroidaceae bacterium
GAGGTGATGCTGTTGCCGTCGCAGCCGAAATTCAGCTTTGAGAAATCGGGGAAGTATTGTGCAGACGCACTCAGGGCGAAAAAGCAAATGATTACTGCAGTGAGAATGTGTTTCATCATATCATGTCCATTACGTGGGTATTAACCCCACAAAGATAAGCAATAGTTTTCAATTTCGTAGCCTAAGAGGCTGATTTTCTTACCGGAAATTGGGCAATTCGTCGCGTGTGATGATGAAATCCTGCTTCAGTGCATCTTTCCAGTAGTCAATGTTGGCGTTGTTGTGGTCGGTACTGTTGAAGGCCTCGCTGCCGGGCTGACCGGTACGGGCATTGTCCCACCAGGGAATCATGAAGCTCCAGTACTGACCATCAGCCCACACCTGTGACATCTTGGGTATGTTGCCAAACTCGCTGATGGCACAAAGCTTGTCGGGGAAGTTCTTCTTGATGAAATCATACCACTTGTGCATGCCGGAGAGCGTCTGGTTGTAGAAATCGTATGCCACAACATCCACATACTCATCGCCTGGATACCAGCGCATGGAATCGCCCGTATTGTAGACCCAGATAAGGTTGGTCAGACCATGGTAGTTGACCAGACGGTCGTACATTACATGCCAAAGCTCTACGAATGCCTCAGGACCATCGATACCCCACCAGAACCATGCCTTGTACCAATTGGTACCGGGATACTGCTCGCTCCAGTTGCCCTGTGCCTCGTGGAAGGGGCGCCACAGAATGGGCACACGGGCGGCTGCCAGAGGCTTCATCCACTGGGCCACCTGGTCGATGCGAACTATCATGGTCTTGTAGTCGGCACTGTTGGGATCAAAGATGGCCGATGGACGGAAACTGGTCTCGCTGGGCTCGGTGCCGGGCGTGCAGGTAGCCGATGTGCCGTCGTTGGTGGGCATATTCCAGTGCCACATGGCTGCCACGAGACCGCGCTTGTTGGTCCAGTTCTTCCAGATGGTGGCGTTGGAGTAGTCAATCCATCCGCCAACGGAGGAATAGATGTCATGAATGTAGTCCATGCAGTTGATGGCAGGATACTTTCCCGTATGCTTATAGACCCAGTCCGCCTCGTTCGTGTTGTAGTTGACACAGGCATGCACGCCCGTAAGCATCTTCTGCCCCTCGTTGTCCTGCATGTATGTCAGCAGCTTGCGTGCCTCTTCCGAACGATTGGCCCATTGCGGGATATCCTCAATCGTGATGCTGTCTACATCCTGCATCCTGACGCGCAGAACCGTTCCGTCGTTCTTGTGTATCACGACATTCTTGACCTGTGCCATGCCTCCCATAGAAAAGGAGAGCATTGCAAGCCCACCGAAAAGGGCTCGCAATGCCATTACATGAGATTTGAAAATCTGCATGATGATCAACCTAATATATAACTAAACCTATTTTACCAGAATCTTAGTTCCGCTAACGATGTAGAGTCCCTTGCTGAGACCCTTCACATCACCCTGCCTTGCATCCTTGCGAACGAGCTGGCCAGCCACGTTGTAGATGTCGGCAGTCTTGAGTGAAGACAGTTCTACGTTGGCAATAGCATCTTCCTCACTGATCTCACCCAACTCCTCAAGTATCAGACCCGAGTTGCTGCCTACGTAGTGGTCGTGCCAGGTCACGAGACGATGGTCAGAGAGCTGTGCGTGGAGGTATGCCAGGTCGTTGCCCTCGCTGTCGGTGGCATGGATGATATTCTCACCATGACCTACGGCCTCTACGGTGAAGAACGTGGCAGCCTCGCTTGTCAGGTTGGTCCAGCTGTCATAGCCATTGACATGGATGTAACGACCCGTTGCCTTATGCTTGATGGTGTAGAGACCATCGCCTGCAGGAACAAAGTAAAACTCAATGTCGGCAGATGAGTCGTCGCCGAAGAACAAGTTGATGCCAGGCTCCTGTACCTCCTCTGCCTCGGAATCCTCCTCTGCCTCGATGGAGCAGAGGTAGGTATCATAGAGGTCGCCAGAGGTCTCACTCAGCACGTTGCTGGTGTTCCAGCCCATCTCCTTGTACTTCTCCTCGCTGGCAAAGCGGATGGCGTAGTACTTGTTGGTATCCACCTTGTTGGCCATAGCCATCACCTTGGCCTGGGGATCGCTGAGAGCCTCCGTGTAGGCAATGGTCTGAGCCTGTGTGTAGGCACCTGCCTTGTCGTAGGCCTTGGCATCCTCAAGGGTCTTTGCAAAATCTGCCGTTGCACCCTCGCTCCATTGTCCTGGATTCTTGCCGATTTCTACGGCTGCCAGTGCGGGAGTGGCCTGCTTGATGGCCTGGCGCAGCGTGCTGGGATCTACAAACAGGGCGATGAATGGATCGTAAGCAGCCTTCAGTGCCTCATAGTCGGCCTTGCTCACGGTGTTGGGATCTAGCGTCGCTGCTGTCTCCAAAGCTGCTATCAAGTCTGTGTAGACCTTACCCATCTGAGCAGCCTGGTTGGTGGGATTGTCAGAAAGTGCATACAACTGCATCTCGCTCAGGTGGAAGAATCCCTGACTCTCGCAGTAGAATCGCAGATACTGGTAGCTCTTGTCCTCTGCGATGGAGAAGGGGTGGTGCAGTGTCTCGCCTTGTGCACCAAAGGGAGAGTCGATGTCCACGATCCACTCATAGTCATACTTTTCGCCGTCAGGTTCGTTGCTTCCATAGATGCCCCATTTGGTCAAGTGGTTGTCGCTGGTCATGCGTCGTGCGAACTCCAGCTCCAGTTTGCCTGTGATGGGTTCGGCCAATTCTATCTGAATATAGTGGGTACCGGTCTCAGCGTTGCCCGTGCTCCATACACTGTGCCAGTAGGTGTTGACGTTGCCGTCCAGCAAGACACCCTCAGCCAGGTTACCGCCATCCATGCTGCCGAAGTCATTCTGACTAACGGGGCTAGTCATCTGGCCGGGATCTGTGATAAGAGCCTCGCGAATCATGTCATTGGCAATATCCGCCTTGATCTTGGCATCTGCCAGCATCTCCACGAAGTCGTGTCCGAAGGCATTGGTGTTGAGCAGACTTTCGGCCAACTCCTCATCTACGGGCTGCAGGTACCATTCGCTGGCACCACAAGGATCATTGGAATAGTTGCACCAGGTGGTCAGAGGACCACTCCAACCCTTTCCGCCATCGTGCCAGTTCATGTGTACATATCTATAATCATTGGCAGGCTCGTTGCTCATGCGGAAATTGAAGACCACAATATCCCCGTCCGAACTCAGTTCGTAGCCCAGGTCATACACACCGTCGGTCTTGGCAATACCATCCAGACTGATGTACCTGACATCAGCACTGCATCGCTCAGGACTGCTGAAAACAAGGTGGTTGTTAGGATTGGACATCAGGTAGGTATTGTCAGCCTGACGCTCCAGCTTCCACAGGAAGGCAGGATCCTCAGCATTGATGTCATTCCACCAGTTCTCACCGTCATTCTTGCTCATCAAAGCCTTCACCTTGTCAAAATAGCCGTATTCCTCTTCGCCATTGACAAACTTTCTGGCACAAACCAGACGATAGTATCCGTCGGCCGGCAGGTACAGCTTCTTGCCTGCCAACAGAGCCTTGTAGGAATCCACGATAGCCTGAGCCAGGGCATTCAGCTGCTCAGCATTCAGCTTGTTCAGTTCCTCCTCATTGTCCAGGATGAGTGCGGCATCCAGTGCATTCGAGAAGGCATTGAACAACTCTTCAGGGTAGCAGCCGTAGTCGTCTCCCACAGTGAAACTGTCCAGCTGTTTCTGATAGCGCAGGTAGATTTCTGTCAGGTTCTCACGTGCCCCTTCCAGGTCATCGGGAGCAGGGTTGAAGAATTCTTCCTCCGAACAGAAATAGCACTTCTTGATAGTGATCTGGCCCTCGCTGTGGTTCTGGATGACGATACAGCTATAGGACGCGTACGCACCAGGGGTGAGTTTGATGAACGCCTCTGTATCCGACGCGTTGCACGTCACGCTGTAGGCATTCTGCCAGTTAGGGTCTTGCAGAATAAAGTTGAAGTTGCACGACGACTCATACTGAATGTAGAGATACTCGCATTCTGCCACCTGATAGTCCTGCAGCATCACGTTGTACCACCCCCAGCCACTCGTTGCGGTAATCGTCTGGGTATCCTCATCACATTTCGATGAGAAATCCACATCGGTCTTCGCACTCGCCATGACGGAAATCATGGTAACAAGAAGAGAAAGTAAAATTCGTTTCATGATTATAGTTTATTAGTTGGTTAATATCCGATGGCAAAAGTACAAACTATAGAGAGTTTCGTATTTGCATTTTTTATCCAAATCATGCACAAATATGAAAAAAACGCGAATGATAGCCTTGAAAATGTTTGTTGTTGTGCGTATTTTATCCCAAATACTGCAAATATTATCTGTAAGATTTTTTTTCCTTGTTGAATAAGAAATAATTTGGATAATTTACTATCTTTGCAGAAAAACAAGTGCATGGATATCCTCTCCGAAATCACCCCTTTGTCCGAGAAGGACTGCATCTACGTGGTGGAACGCACCAAGACGGCGTTCTCCTACCCCCTGCATCAGCACAAGGCCATCGAACTGAACTTCATCGAGCATGCCGAGGGGGCACGCCGTCTGGTAGGCGACAGCATAGAGGAGGTGGGTATCTATGACCTGACGCTTATCGGCAGCAACCTCATGCATGCCTGGCAACAGGGTCGTTGCCTGATGGATAATGTACACGAAATAACCATACAGATACCAGCGGATCTGCTTTCCGAGGAATTGCTTTCGCGCAATGATTTTGCCAGCATTGCAGGCTTGCTCAAGAATGCGCGGAATGGCGTCACCTTCGGCCATACGGCCATACGGAAGGTCTACGACAACCTCTATATGCTGGCCCGCATGCAGCCGGGCTTCCATAGCTTCCTCAAGGTCCTGTCCATCCTCTATGACCTGTCGACCACGGACGACTGTCACGTCCTTTCCACCAGCGCCTTCACTCATTGTCCAGTTGCAAGCGACAACGATCGCATTATCAGGGTAACTCAGTATATAGAGAGCCATTACCACTCCAGTATCACGCTGGAGGAGGTGTCAAGGCTGGCCGACATGACTCCGACTTCCTTCTGCCGGTTCTTCTCCAGTCATACGGGACGTACGCTGAGCGACTATATTGCAAGCGTCCGCATCGGCCATGCCACCCACCTGCTTCTCACCAGCGACATGGGTGTGGCGGAGATATGCTACGATTGCGGTTTCAATACCATATCCCACTTCAACCGCTCCTTCAAAAAAATCAAGGGCTGTTCCCCATCGCAGTTCAGAGAGAACTATCACGCGAGGAACAGCTCCTGGTAGTCTTCCGCGGTGGCCACTTATGAAAGCCGCCCTATATGCCACGGGGCACAGCCATCATTTCTTCCTGTCCTTGCTGAGGATTCCGGTAAGTTCCTGATTGATCCGGCGAAGGCGCTGTTCATCCATCTTCATGACCTTGCGGTCGTATGTCATCAATCCGTTGACTTCCGTCTCCACGTCCGTGGTCTGCGTATAGACGGCAGAAGAGAAGGCTGCGCAGGTACCGTCCTCAAATGTGATGCCCCGCGCCAGCTTCTTCAATTCCTCCGCCTGTTCGGCGTATGAATCAGTGAGCTCCTTGCTGTCCTTGTAGTTGACGTAAGTCGTGGCATCCGTCTCCAGCCATCTGTGTCCCGGAACATGATAGCCCAGGCCGCCGTACTCACCCAGTATGACCGGTCGGGTGGTATCGTTCAGGAAGAGGCGGGGCGGACGGGCATAGTCATGCAGGTCAAGGAAGTCACCGCAATGATAGTGGTTTCCTCCGCTGGCAGGATTGATGAGACGCGTGGGATCCACGCTGCGCGTAAACTCAACGACCTCCGGAGTCTGGAACTGTCCCCAGGCCTCGTTGAAGGGAGTCCACACCACGATGCTGGGATAGGAATAGAGCTGCTGGATGATCTCCTTCCACTCCTGCCTGAACTGCGCAACGGTGCTGCTGTCATGTGTGCCATGAGGGCGACTGCGCCACACGCCGGGTTCCCACCCCTCGTCACTGCGACCCATGGCAGGCATGTCCTGCCATACAAGCAGCCCCAGACTGTCACAGAAGTAATACCAGCGCTCGGGCTCCACCTTCATGTGCTTCCTGATCATGTTGTAACCCCACTCCTTGGTCTTCCTGACATCAAACAGCAAAGCCTCATCCGTAGGGGCAGTGTACAGTCCGTCGGGCCAGTAGCCCTGGTCAAGCGGACCGAACTGGAACAGATCCTCGTTGTTCAGCTGCAGGCGCCATACGTCCTGCCCGTCCTGCCTTACGGAAATCTTGCGCATTGCAGCATAGCTGCCTACCCGGTCAACGCACTGGCCCTTTGAGAGCAGTTCCACCTGGATGCCGTAGCGGTTGGGAGCATCCGGCGACCAAAGCTTAGGCTTCCTTATGGGAAGCACGGAGGGAGTGCCGGCAGGCGAAAGGGCCGTGGCAACGACCTTGTCTCCATCGGAAACCGTCACACGCACCTGATCGGTGGCACACGATGCGCCAACCGTCTGGACGTCTATCACGAACTGTCCGTGATCCAGGTCGGGAGTTGTACGGAGCTTGCTGATATGCAACTTGTTGACAGGTTCCATCCACACCGTCTGCCAGATGCCGCTGACCGACGTGTACCAGATACTGCCAGGCCCGCCAGGGTTGTTTCTCTGCTTTCCGCAGGGCTGGGTGGGGTCGTTGGTGGTATCGACCACACGCACTGTCAGGGTGTTCTCTCCCTTGCGCAACTGACGGGTCATATTGACGCTGAAGGAGGCATAGCCACCGGAATGATCGGCTACCGGAATACCGTTGACGTACACCGTTGCCTCATGGTCAATGGCACCGAAATGCAACAGGATGTCCCTGCCATCCCAGTCGGCCGGCACGGTGAAAGTCCGCTGGTACCACAGCACCTGTCCCCTGTCCAGCTTGCGCATGACGCCCGAGAGGCTTGACTCCAGAGGATAGGGAACCAGGATCTCCCCCTCAAACCTTACTGGCGGGAGTGCGTTGGCAGGCGTGATGGCATATTGCCACAGGCCGTTCAGGTTCTTCCACTCCGTACGTGTCATGATGGGACGGGGATATTCAGGAAGCGGACTGGCAGGATTGACGTCCGCGGCCCAGGAAGTCCTGATTCTGTCGCCCACGGGCGCCCAGGCCTTCCCTGCCTGCGCATGAACACCCAGGCTCAGGCACATCATTGCATATAGCAGTTGCTTTCTCATAACGTTCATCTGTTGTCTGGCAATGTGAATGAATAGTTCAGAGTTCAAAGTTCTCCAGCCCCATCCGGTTTTCCATGGGCACCCTCTTCCCGTCGGGCTCGTCAGGCTGCCAGTAGCTTATGTGGACCATGGGTCTGTCATCATCCCTGAAATCCCACAGCAGGAACAGGACACCTCCGTCACGATACCTCTCCGTGGACCATTCCAGATGGAAACTTATGCCATAGATATCCGATTTGACAGGGTGGCGCTGGATAACAACCTCATCCGCCAGGGCAGTGACAGACTGAGTGGAACGGAACACGCGAGTCAGGTTCTTCACGTAAGTCTGAGCGTCACGGTTCGCATGGGGCGTACCGAACGTATCCTGGGAAGGAACCGCCAACACCCTTGCTGAATCCGGGATGACAAGTTTGTTTTCTCCCAGGAACTTCGCGATGAAATCAATGTCCTTGTTCTCATGCGCCAGACGCAGGCGCTCCACCACGTCCGTCATGACTTTCCGCCTGCGCACGTCTGTCGGTGTGCGCCCGATTTCCTGCACCGTACTGTCACGCAGGAATACATGATTTTCCACAAAGTCCATGGCCGCATCATTCTTCACGGCCGGCATGGCATCGCCGGCATGCACCAGTGTAGGGAAAAGCGCGCATAGGAAAATAATAAGGTGTCTTTTCATATCAATTCTTGTTACGGATTGTTGTTCAGGTTGTTGTCACCGTTTGCCTTCAGGGTGGGCCCTCCCCCACCCCGGATTCCCTGCAGGTAGCGTTCCACGCCCTTCCTTACCGATGTCAGACCGAAATCCTCCACCTTCAGCCCGGAGATGGGAATCCAGCGCAGCGTGGAGATGTCGTCCATGCCCTTCAGGTCGGGACGCCCCTGCAGCCTCAGTTCGAAGAACATGTCGATGGTCTTGACCGAGATCCCCGAATAGGGATAGGTGTTGGGCAGCGAGAACAGGTATCGCAGGTCCTCCTCACGCACCACCAGTCCACATTCCTCCCGTATCTCCCTGCACATGGTCTGCTCGATGGTCTCGTCCAGGTCGGCAAAGCCACCCACCAGGTCCAGGGTTCCCCGGGCAGGCTCATTCTCGCGCACCCCCACCAGCATCTCATCCCGGTCATTCACGATAACCGCCACCGTTGCCCCACGCGGGTTGGTATAATAGGTAAAGCCACAGGCCTCGCAGCGGCGTGCCTGTTCGCCATGCTCCTGAAACCGCGGCGAACCGCACAGGGGACAGTACCGGAAGCGGTAAAGGGGATTATCCTCTTTCATGGTTGAAAGTTTGTTGTTTAGGGTTCAGGGTTAATGGTTGAGGGGGTTTTACAATGCAAAAATAACAATTTTAATCCATTCATCCATAAAAAAGTGATAATTTTTTCGTGGAATCCATAAATTGGTGTATATTTGTAACCGTTTTGCTGCCGGTGGCCACATAGCCAGTCCGCCTGGCACCCAACACCGGAATTTAGGATAACATAATTAAAATCTAACCCACAAAAGAAAAAACACAATGGCTGTTAAATTCTACAAGAGTGAGAATCAGGTACCCTTGGAAATGCACAAGGTACGTATGGTACAGAAGTTGAACCTCCTGCCCGTGGAGGATCGTCTGAAGAAAATCCAGGAGGCTGGCAACAACACCTTCCTGCTTCAGAATAAGGACGTTTACATGGACATGCTCACCGACTCGGGTGTGAACGCCATGTCCGACCTGCAGTTCGCCGCCATGCTGAAGGCCGACGACGCCTATGCCGGCTGCGAGACCATGAACCGTGTCAAGGATGCCATTAAGGAAGTCTTCGGTTGTGACAACGTACTGCCCACCCACCAGGGCCGTGCCTGCGAGAACATTCTGGCCGAGGCCTACGTGAAGCCCGGCATGGTTGCCCTGATGAACTTCCACTTCACCACCACCAAGGCCCACATCACCCGCTGCGGCGGCAGCGTGGAGGAGCTGGTTGACGCCAAGGGACTGATCCCCCAGACCGAGGATCCCTTCAAGGGCGACTTCAACCTGGAGAACCTGGAGGAGAAGATCGACACGATCGGTGCAGACAAGGTAGCCTTCGTGCGCGTGGAGGCCGGTACCAACCTCATCGGCGGTCAGCCCGTCAGCCTGGAGAACATGCTGGCCGTGACCGACATCTGTCACAAGAAGGGCGTGAAGTCCGTGCTGGACGCCTCACTGCTTCAGGACAACATCTACTTCATGAAGACCCGCGAGGCCCGCTGCAAGTACATGGAGGTGAAGGAAATCTACCATCTGCTGGCCGACCACTTCGACATCATCTACTTCTCTGCCCGTAAGCTCAGCTTCTCAAAGGGCGGTATCATCTGCTCCAAGGATCCCAAGTACACCAAGGAGATGATGAGCTTCATCCCCCTCTACGAGGGCTTCCTGACCTACGGTGGTATGGACGTCCGCACCATGGAGGCCATGGCCCAGGGTCTGTACGAGTCACTGGACATGGAGTACATCAGCCAGGGTCCCCTCTTCATCGAGGCACTGGCCAAGGAACTGGATGCCTACGGCGTACCCGTCATCCTGCCCGCCGGTGGTCTGGGCTGCCACCTCAACGCCGGAGCCTTCGTGCCCGACATGCCCCACAACCAGTATCCCGCCGCAGCCGTGGGCTGCGCCCTCTACATCATCTCCGGTATCCGTGGCATGGAGCGTGGTACCGTATCCGAGCAGCGTGAGCCCGATGGCACCGAGCGCTATGCCGAGCTGGAGCTTCAGCGACTGGCCGTACCCCGCCGTGTATTCACCCTGTCACAGATCAAGTACTGTGCCGACCGCGTGAAGTGGCTGTGGGACAACCGCAACCTCATCGGTGGACTGGAGTGGGTTGAGGAGCCCGAGGTACTCCGCTTCTTCTTCGGTCGCATGAAGGAGATCGGCAACTGGCAGGAGCAGCTGGCCGAGAAGTTCCGCAAGGACTTCGGCGACAGCCTCTGAGAAACAGGCAACCCCTCATACACACACGAACCCCGGAAGTGCCATGACGGACCCTTCCGGGGTTCACATATATCCGTTACCCATTCAACCCAAATAGTTCATCAGACCATGGATGCGATTTTGAATTATCTTTGTGTCAGCATTTGTAGCACATTGAATGAGCA
>JAZRVZ010000078.1:0-3382 GCA_045599425.1 Bacteroidaceae bacterium
CCCACCCCACCCAAGGGGACAGTAGTCCATGATGTATCCCCAGCATAGCAGGATGCCTAAGAGGGGTATCCATACCCGTCGAGGACGTACCAGCAGCACGATGAGCGTCAGCATGATACTGACCACCAGGGCAACCGGGAAAGTAAAGGTTATCAGCGAGATATACGGGTGACTGTCGCATGGAATCCAGGTTGCGATGCAGCAGCCCCACAACCAGCCCACGGCAACCAGGCTGGCCAGCAGGGCCAGTCGTCCGGCCTGCTTGCCCAGGAACTTCCTGAAAGTATGCCCACTACCGTTTTCCATCGTCATTCATACCTGTTGCACCGACATCCGTGAACCTCAGTAGGACTGATAGTATCCTCCACCCCAGGTGTTATGGTTTCTGTCATACCATTTCCAGTAAAGGATCAGTCCTGCGGCAAACAGCATTCCGCCCAGGTGGGCCATGTGTGCCACTCCGTCGTTTGAACGGGTCACGGTGCTCAGCAGTTCGATGATGGCATATCCCGCAATCAGGTACTTGGCCTTGATGGGCACGGGGATGGGTATGATGAACATCTTGTCATTGGGATAGAGCATGCCGAAGGCCAGCAGCACCCCATACACGGCACCGGAGGCACCCACGGTGGAGAGCAGGTTCAAGTCCAGTGCCCGACCGTCGATGATGAAGTACTTACCGACGTACAGCTGTCCGGTCATGATATCACGGAAATGGTCAATCATCTCATACTGTGAATAATAGATGTACTGCACCACCTCCTGCAGCAGTCCCGCACCCAGTCCGCAGACGAAGTAGAGCGTCAGGAAACGCTTCGGGCCGAGGGTACCCTCCACGATGCGGCCGAACATCCACAGCGCGAACATATTGAAGAAAATATGTTCCAGGTTGCCATGCATGAACATGTACGTAAAGAACTGGTAGGGACGGAAATCGTCGGCCTGGAAATAGTGCAGGCCCATCAGGCCCTCCAGGTCTATGCCATGGCCCGGCATGACCAGGCTGGCCAGGAAAAACAATATGTTGATGATTAACAGGTTCTTGGTAATGGGAGGCATCTGGTTCATAGCTTTCTTTTGATTTGTCCGGTGGTTCTCCTCGGCACACAAATGCCGGGATTCTGATGCAAAAGTAAGCATTTTCCTGCATAGAAAGGCATAAAATCCTGGGAATAGAGCAGAAAAAAGGAGTTTTTTATATTTTTTTTGCTGATTTTCTTTGCCATACAAACAACTTTACATAAATTTGCCGACATAAAAGCCTAAACCGCATACCAATCATTAACAAATAAATACATTTTCATCATGAACAAGACAGAATTGACAAACAAGATTGCTCTGGGCGCAGGTCTGAGCAAGGTAGATGCCAAGAAGGCTCTGGACGCAGCTGTTGAGGCTATCTCTGATGCCCTGAAGGCTGGCGACAAGGTATCCATCCTCGGTTTCGGTACCTTCGCTCCCGTTGTTAAGCCCGCTCACGAGGGCAAGAACCCCCGCACCGGCGAGATCATCCAGATTGCCGAGAAGACCGTCGTAAAGTTCAAGCCTGGTACCGACCTGATCTAATCAGGGGACTGAAACCAGTCTTTGCAAATATCCACAGCCCTTTGTGCCCCGCACAGAGGGCTTTTTTGTCGACCGCAGGACTTTGGCAAATCGACCGCAGGACTTTGCCGAGTCGACCGCAGGACTTGGGCAAATCGACCGTAGGACTTTGCCGAGTCGACCGCAGGACCTGGGCTTTCCGTACGGGCGGAAACATTTTCCGTCACTGCCGGAATCCGCAGCACGGGGCAGCTCGTTCCTGAAAACACTTTTGCCAAAAGTGCCTTCACGCCTTCACATCTTGTTCCGTCGGTGGTGCAAGGTCACCAATTGCATTTGTGTGATTCATGGTCATTGGTGCCTGTCCCTTTTCCCGGATTGTGTGAAGGCGTGAAGGCACTTTTTGCAAAAAGTTTTTTTTCTGAATCCCCATTTCCAGCCACCTTTCTTCCCTGTATCGCACGTTATTGGCACCCGTGACCTGCGGCCGAAGGTACTCCCGTTCGGAAAACTGCAAATAAATTTAACCTTCGGGTGAATTTTGGCGGCGCCTCAGCATAGAAAACATATTTTCTCTGCATTCGGCTTGCTCAAAATTTGCGTTTTCGCTCACTTATTCGTACCTTTGCATCCACATTATTAAAATAAAAGCAAAGAACAAACAAAATACAGCATAAAACATGAGCATTGAAGCAAAGATAACCCAGGCCGTCATGGCTGGCGTGAAGGCCCTCTACGGACAGGAGGTGGCCGAGAAGATGGTTCAGCTGCAGCAGACGCGTGCAGAGTTTGAGGGTAACCTGACCCTCGTTGTATTCCCCTTCGTGAAGATGAGCAGGAAGAAGCCCGAGGATACCGCCCAGGAACTGGGTCAGTACCTCGTGGAGGCCGTGCCCGACGTGGTGGCCCGCTTCAACGTGGTCAAGGGTTTCCTGAACCTGGTCATCGCTCCCGCCCAGTGGATCCTGCTGCTGCAGGAGATCAAGAATGCCGAAAAGTTCGGTTTCACCCCCGTCACCGAGGAGTCACCCCTGGTGATGATCGAGTACTCCTCGCCCAACACCAACAAGCCCCTGCACCTGGGCCACGTGCGCAACAACCTGCTGGGCTGGGCCCTGGCCAACGTGATGGAGGCCAACGGCAACAAGGTCGTGAAGACCAACATCGTGAACGACCGTGGCATCCACATCTGCAAGTCCATGCTGGCCTGGCTGAAGTACGGCAACGGCGAGACTCCCGAGACGAGCGGCAAGAAGGGTGACCACCTCATCGGCGACTACTACGTGGCCTTCGACAAGCACTATCGTGAGGAGATTGCCCAGCTGGTGAAGCAGTATGAGGCAGAGAACCTCTTCGCCGAGATCGAGGATGCCGGGAAGCGTGCCGAGGCCATCAAGGAGAAGGCCAAGCAGGAGGCTCCACTGATCAAGGAGGCTCACGAGATGCTGGTGAAGTGGGAGCAGAACGATCCCGAAGTGCGTGCTCTCTGGGCCAGGATGAACGAGTGGGTGTACGCCGGCTTCGACGAGACCTACAAGGCACTGGGTGTCGGCTTCGACAAGATCTACTACGAGAGCCAGACCTACCTGGAAGGCAAGGAGAAGGTGGAGGAAGGCCTGGAGAAGGGCTTCTTCTATCGTCGCGAGGATAACTCGGTGTGGGCCGACCTCACCGGCGAGGGCCTGGACGAGAAACTGCTGCTGCGTTCCGACGGTACCAGCGTCTACATGACACAGGACATCGGTACGGCCAAGCTGCGTTTCCAGGACTTCCCCATCGACAAGATGATCTACGTGGTGGGCAACGAGCAGAACTATCACTTGCAGGTGCTCAGCAT
>JAZRVZ010000079.1:0-12470 GCA_045599425.1 Bacteroidaceae bacterium
CCGATGACGCCCGGTACGATGCGCACGATGGCATCGGCCATGGCGGCAGCCGCCAGTTCGCCACCCGTGAGGACATAGTCGCCGATGGAGACTTGTGTCGTGATGTGCTGCTGGCGTACGCGCCAGTCAATGCCCTTGTAATGGCCGCAGAGGTTGATGATGTTCTCCTTGAGGGAGTGTTCGTTGGCCATGGGCTGGTCGAACTGCTCACCGTCGGGCGAGGTGAAGATGATCTCATCGTAGTGCCGCTCGGCCATCAGGGCGGAGATGCATCGGTCGATGGGCTCGCACTGCATGACCATGCCGGCAAAGCCGCCGAAGGGATAGTCGTCCACGCGCTTCCACTTGTTGGTGCTGTAGTCGCGCAGGTTGTGGATGTGTATCTCCACCAGACCCTTCTTCTGAGCCCTTCCCAGGATGCTTTCCTGGCAGAAGGGCTCAACGAGTTCGGGGAGTACGGTTATAATGTCTATTCGCATTACTTTCAGGGGTGTTCTACAAATAATTCTTGAACGCAAAGACGCAAAGGCGCAAAGTGTTAATTAAACCAAGATTCAAAAAATAATCTTTGTGTCTTTGCGTCTCTGCGTTCAATTAAATAGATGTCGCTTTCAATTATTTCTTGGCATTGGGCTTCTCCAGGCCATAACCCTTCTTCTTGTCCAGGTTGAGCAGGAGCAGGGAGAGCAGGATGGAGATGACACCGAAGAGGGCAAAGATGCTCATTGAGGTGGTGTAGTCCGTGATGCCGTTGGCATCGGTGTTGGACTGGTTCACCTCGCCGATACCCATGGGAATGAGGCTCAGGCCGATGTTCTGGATGAAGAAGATCATGGCGTATGCACTACCCAGGAGCTTCATGGGAATGATCTTGGGCACGCTGGGCCACATGGCACTGGGAACAAGACTGAAGGCAAAGCCCAGGACAATCATCACCAGTACGGCAAACCACCATACGTTCAGGATGGGAAGGGCGAAGCATACATGTACGATGGTGAGCAGGATGGAACCGGTGAGCATCAGCAGTACGCCGTGGCCCTTCTTGTCATAGATACCGCCGAAGAGGGGGGTGAGGATCATGGTGCCGACGGGGATGAGTCCGGGAATGATACCGGCGAAGTCAGCCTCGACGCCATACTTCACGATCATCAGTTTGGTGGCAAACTTCAGGAAAGGGAACACGCCTCCATAGAACATCAGACAGAGCAGGCAGATGATCCAGAAGCCGGGATTGCTTACCAGGATCTTGAGGTCGCTCATCTTGAAGCCTTCCTCTGCATCCTCACTCTGTGTGCTTTCCTGACTGGCATCCAGTTTCTTGTCCATGGTGCAGTAGTACATGAATGCCAGCATGGCTGCGCAGAGCAGGGCTGCACCGAGGCCGATGCTGGTCGAGATGCCACCCAGGTGGTTGGCGATGGGCAGGGAGAACCACATGGCAAAGAGGGTACCGAAACGTGCCAGGGCTACCTGCAGACCCATGGCCAGGGCCAGCTCGTAGCCGGTGAACCACTTCACGATAACCTTGCTGACGGTGATACCGGCAATCTCACAGCCCACACCGTAGATGGCAAAGCCAAGGGCAGCAATGAGGCAGGAGAGGTGGGGGGCATCAATGTTGATGATGACCAGATGCAGGTGGAACCAGTCCACAATGGTGTCTGTGGGGATGAAGGTCACGGCGTACCACTTGATGACGGCACCGGCCAGCATCAGACCGGTGGCCATGATGCCGGTGAAGCGGATGCCCATCTTGTCGAGGATGATGCCGCCGAAGAAGAGCATCAGCAGGAATACGTTGATGAGTCCGTAGGCTCCCGAGAAGAAGCCGTACTCACTGCCGCTCCACTGTAGGTCGCGGTTCAGCATGTCCTCAAGGGGTGACATGACGTCGGTGAAGAAATAGCCGAACATCATCGTGGCACTCACGATGATGAGGGCGGTGAAGCGGGCGGTCTTGCTCGCATTGAGTTTTTCTCTGATTATTTCGCTCATTGTTCTTATGTATTGTAATTTGTCAATTATCCGTTTTCAATCATTCAATCTTCAGTTTATTTCAGGTACTTGTCCAGCCAGCGGAAGAAGCTGCGCTGCCAGAGAATGCCGTTCTGGGGCTTGAGTACCCAGTGGTTCTCGTCGGGGAAGAGGAGGAGCTGGGCATCAATGCCGCGCAGGCGGGCTGCTGCAAAGGCACTCTCGGCCTGGGTGTACTCGATGCGGAAGTCCTTCTGGCCGTGGATGCAGAGGATGGGGGTGTCCCAGTTCTGCACGTAGAGGTGGGGTGAGGTCTCGAAGACCTTCTGGCGCAGGCCAGCCTCGTCCTTGTACCAGGGCGCACGGCCCATGTCCCAGTTGGGGAACCACATCTCCTCGGTCTCCACGTACTGCTGCTGGGTGTTGTAGATACCATCGTGGGCAATGAAGGCCTTGAAGCGCTTCTCGTGGTTACCGGCCAGCCAGTAGACGCTGTAGCCGCCGAAGCTGGCACCCACGCAACCCATGCGCTCGCTGTCGATGTAAGGCTCCTGTGCAATGTCGTCGATGGCCGAGAGGTAGTCCTTCATACACTGGCCGCTATAGTCGCCGCTGATCTGCTCCAGCCACTCCATGCCGAAGCCGGGCAGACCGCGACGGTTGGGAGCGATGATGACATAATCGTTGGCTGCCATGATCTGGAAGTTCCAGCGGTAGCTCCAGAACTGGCTGACGGGACTCTGGGGACCGCCCTCGCAGAAGAGCAGGACGGGATATTTCTTCGTGGGGTCGAAGTTGCTGGGGTAGATGACCCAGCACAGCTCCTCCTGACCGTCGGTGGTCTTGACCCAACGCTCCTTCACTTCACCCAGGGCCAGCTGGTTGAGGATATGATCGTTCTCGTGGGTGATCTGAGTCACCTCTGCCTCCTCGCCGGTCACATCCAGGCGGTACAGGTCGGCAGGAGCCGAGATGCTGTGGCGCTCACAGATCAGACTCTTGCCGTACTTGACGTCAGTCACGTAACCGGTGGTTTTGTCCGTGCGGACATCGGGCATCTTCTTCACGCTGCCGTAGTCGTAGTCGCCGGAAGTGATGCACTTCACCTCGCCCTGCAGGTTGGTGCTGAACACCAGGGTGCGGCCGTGCCATACGCCGATGAAGTAGAGACGCTTGTTGTCATCCCAGCAGAAGTCGTCCACGCCGCTCTCGAACTGCTCGGTAACGTAGGTCTTCTCGCCCGTGGCGAGGTCCAGCACACAGAGGCGCATGCGGTCACTCTCGTAGCCGTCGCGTTCCATGCTCTTCCAGGCAATCTTGGTACCGTCGGGCGAGAACTGGGGATCCTGGTCGTAGCCGGCGTTGATGTCCACCTCGCTCTGGTTCTTGGCCTGATGTTCCAGACTGACGGTGGCGTCATACTCAGGCTCAACGTATCCCTCGGGCTTGCAGAGGTTCCTGGTCTCACCGCTCTCCAGGTCATAGAGGAAGATGTCGCTGTCGGTGCTGATGACATAGTCCACGCCGGTCTTCTTGCGGCTGGTGTAGGCAATCTGCCTGCTGTCGGGGCTCCAGCAGAACTCCTCCGTGCCGCCGAAGGGCAGCATGGGGCACTCGAAGGGTTCGCCTTCCAGCAGATCCTTGGCCTCACCGACCTTGCTGCCGTCAAAGTCGGCCACGAAGATGTGGGGCGCACTGGTGATGTAGCTGTCCCAGTGCTTGTAGTTCAGGTCGTTGATGACCATGCCGGTTGCCAGGGGCAGATCCTTCTCCTGGGGAGCGATGCTGGTGTGCTGCTCCACCTCGCGGATAAGGATGACATGCTTCTGGTCGGGCGAGAAGAGGAATCCGCCGATCTCGTCACCCTCGGTGAGTTGCTTGCGGTTGCCGCCGTCCAGGTCCATCTGCCAGAGCTGGCCGCCGGTGACGAAGGCAATCTGCCTGCCCTCGTTGATGAAGACGGGATCGCTCTCGCTCTTGGTGCTGGTGGTCAGCAGTTGCTGGTTGCTGCCGTCAATGTCACTCAGGTAGATGACCGAGTGGCTCTTGTTCTGCTCCACACTGTAGTAACTCACGCTGTAAACCAGCTTCTGACCATCAGGACTGGCCTGATAGGCGCCTATGCGACCCATGGCCCACAGGACCTCTGGGGTCATGCGGTCACTCTCCAGTTTCAGTTCGTGACGACCTATGAACTCGCCTTCCTCTGCCTTTTCACTGTTGCAGGAACTGAGTGCTGTTCCCATAATGGCGCTTGCTGCCATAATCTTCAGTATATTCATCTTGATTCTGTTTCTGCGTTATTTCTTGTTCTGCATCTGGCGCATCATCTCCTGCTGCTTCTGCAGGGCCTCAAGGCGCTGTGCCATGCTGCTCACTTTCTTGGGGTCGTTCTTGTGCTGCTCGCGGTAGGCCTCAAGCTGGGCCAGGAGCTTCTTGTCATCGGTGGTCTTGCGCAGGAACCACATCATGAGGATGCTGATCAGACCACTGAGGAAGTAGTAGTAGCTCAGACCGCTGGAATAGCTGTTGAACATGAAGAAGAACATGACGGGCATCAGGTACATCACCCAGCGCATCATCTTCATCTGCTGCTCTTGCTCGGGGCTCATCTGACTGCTCTGCTGTCTCATGCTGATAACCGTGTTGATGATGTTGGTGGCACAGAAGAGCAGGCAGAAGATGCTGAGGTGATCACCGATGAGGGGCAGGTCTGCGTTCCATTTCAGCAGGTCATCGTAGGCAGAAAGGTCATCGGCCCAGAGGAAGGATTCACCGCGCAGCTGTATGGCCTTGGGTACGAAGTTGAAGAGGGCTATGAAGATGGGCATCTGAATGAGCATGGGCAGACAGCCGCCCATGGGGCTCACGCCGTACTGCTGGTAGATTCCCATCATCTCCTGTTGCTTCTTCATGGCGTCTTCCTTGTTGGGGTATTTCTTGTTCAGTTCCTCCATCTTGGGCTTGAGCACACGCATGCGGGCGCTGCTCAGGAAGCTCTTCTTGGTGGCGGGATAGACAACAGCCTTGACGATGAGGGTCATCAGCAGCAATACGATGCCCATGCTCAGGCCAAAGCCAGAAAGCCAGTCGAAGATGTTGATGATGAACCAGCGGTTGATCCACTTGAAGAGGGGCCAGCCCAGGTCAACCAGTTCCTCCAGCTCCAGGTCCTTCTTGATGGTGCCCAGGCTGTTGGTGGCCTGCAGGAGGTGGAAGTCGTTGGGGCCGAGATAGAGCTGCATGTGGGTGCTCTCCTTGCCGGTGGGGTCGAACCTGGTCTGCATCTGGGCCTTGTAGTACTTCAGGACATGGGACTTCTCGTCAAACGTCTCACTGTGCAGTCTGGCCTTGGTGAAGTCCTCGTGGCCGATCAGCACGCAGCTGAAGAACTGGTTTTTGAAGGCTACCCAGTCCAGTGCTTCCTCGGGTTCCTCGTTATCCGTGCCCGTAATGCTCAGGTCGTCGGTGTCGTCACCCTTCTCCCTCCACTGCAGGAAGGAGTAGCGGTTCTCGAAGGAGTGTCCCTTCTCCTGACTGTAGCAGGAATCGGTCCAGAGGATGTTCAGCCTGTCGCTTGCAGAGGAAAGGTACTTGCCCATGTCCTGTGCCTTGACATTGAAGTCTAGCATGTAGCTGTCGTGCTGAAGACGATAGTCGATCATGAGTTTGCCACCATCGGCGGCAGTCAGTTGCATGGTGACGGTGCTGTCCGTTCTTTCAACGGGCTCCCACACATAGTCGGTGCTGACGAAGTTCTCATCCTTGCCGTCGATGGTCAGGGCCATCTGGCTCCTCTGGGGGGTCAGCAGCGTGACCTGCTTGCCCTGCTGGTCCTTGTACTTGCCTTCAAGCTCAGCAAAGCTTACGGTACCGCCCTGGGTGGAGATGCCCACTTTCACCTTGCCGTTCTTCAGGTAAACGGTCTCTCCCTCACCTCCACGGTGGGCAAAGAAGCATTTGGTGGAATCCGTTACGTCTGCCAGACGGGCAGCCTCAGCCTGTGCCGCCCTTTCGCTTTTCAACTTCTTCTCGGCCTCGGCCTTAGCCTGCATTTCCTTCTGCTGCCTGGCCCACGCCTCCTGCTCCTCCTTGCTGGGACGACTGAAATAGCTGAAGCCAATCAGCACACCTGCAATGAGGATCATTCCTGTGACTGTGTTCTTGTCCATTATTGTGTCTTTAATTTTAGTTATTTCCCTAATTTATTTCGTATGCGCACATGTACGTGTGCGCAATGAGCCTGCAAAATTACAAAAAAAACTTAAATAAATGTCCATTTGTTCGTAAAAAGCGTATCTTTGCGTAAAATTTGAATTCATTTAGAAGAATATATGATGAGAAAGTGTACCATCTTAGTCTTGTTTTCATTGACTTTGACAGCTCTGGCCAACCATGACTCCAAAGGATGGACAAGGCAGTCACATTCACATGAAACAACAGTCTCCGCCGATACCATTCTGCGTGAATATGCGGATTCACTGCGTCGCCTGGTCGATGGATATCATGCTGATCTCCTCGGACGGCAGGGTGGTGGGGCAACCATACTGAGTCCCTATTTCTACCAGATGGTCACTCCCGGCACATTGTACAAGAGCCCCGTCCGTCAGGCCCTGGGACTGAACTGGAAGCCCGGTGGATTGCAGCCTTACGTACATCTGGTTTCCCGTGAGGTGCTGGATGATCCGGAACTTTCCCGCCTCTTCTATACTCATCAGGCATTGGGAAGCATGTATGTCAGTCATCCGGGACTGGTTACGGTCACGGAGAAGGAAATCAGCGAGAATGCCCTGTTGGTCAAGGACACCGACGTGCCCATCAAGTCTGATGTAAAGATGAAGGAGGAGGTGCAGCTGTCTGAGCTGGAGCATGAGGACGTGGGTGAGGTCATGGCCATAGTGCGTAAGCCCAACTTCTGGAAGTTTGGCGGAAGCAACTCCCTGAACCTTACCCAGAACTTTGCCACGGACAACTGGTTCCAGGGCAAAGCCAATCACTATAATGTGCTGGGAATCGTGGCTATCGATGCCAACCTTAACAATCAGCGAAAGATTCAGTGGGACAACCGCATCGACCTTCAGCTGGGTTTTCAGACCAACAGTGAGAGCGAGCAGAACAAGTTCAAGCCAACCAACAACCTCTTTCGCCTGAACTCCAAACTGGGTGTCAAGGCTGCCAAGAACTGGTACTATACCTTCAATGTGAAGGCGGAGACACAGTTGGTTCCCAACTATCAGTACAAGAAACAGAAGGACGAGAAAGGAAATGAGTTCACACGGCGCAGTGTCATTACTGACTTCCTCGCCCCCCTGAATGTGGATATCTCCGTGGGTGTTGACTGGAAGTGGAACCTGAAGCGTTTCACCGGATCACTCTATATGGCTCCGGGCACGTACAACATCAAATATGTGGACCGTCTGTCGCTCTCCACCCGCTATGGCATAGACGAGGGGCACCATACCAAGAGTACCTTCGGTCCCTCTGCCACAGCCAAGTTCAATTGGAAGATTGCGGAGAACATCAAGTGGGACAGTCGTCTGTACTGGATATCAAACCTTCACTACACCAACGTGGAGTTTGAGAATACCATTACCTTCAGCATCAACAAATACCTGACCTCCAAGTTCTACTTCTACCCGCGCTTCAACGACCAGAGCCTCAAGAACCGCATGCCGGATGCTGATGGAAAGAATACCGGTACCTACTGGATGTTCAAGGAGTGGCTGAGCCTGGGCATATCCTATAACTGGTAAGCCGGGACTCTTCCCTTTGCCCAGACATATCCTATAACCGGTAATCCAGGACTCTTCCCTTTGCCTGGGCATAACCTATAACCGGCAGGTCGTGGCGGAGGACATAGCGTAGATCCGGCATAGATATTACTAACTTGCTTACAGATTGTAAGTTCCTGACGAAAAAAAATGAAGGCCCGCTTCGCAGCGAGCCTTCATTTTCTGTTTAGTAAGGTTTGTTTTGTTTAAGGTAAAAAGATTGTTTATTCAGGATAACGATGCAAAGTTAGTATCTTTTTGTCATACTTGCAAGCATTTTCCAAATAATTTTCATAATATTTTCTAATTATTTTTTGTAACTTTGCTTATCACGCTGACAATTTGTTAGTTGCGTGTAGCTGGAATTTGATGGTCGCAACGCTCGCTTACAATCTGTAATCAGAACTCCTCTTCAACGGCTCTCATAGTAACTTGCCATGGCCTCTATGGGCAGATGTATGGTCTTTCCCATCAGCATGCCTTCCGCTTTGACAGCCTGGCGGAGCTGTTCGTTGAAGCTGTTTGTTATGCCTCCCACAAAATTGACAGGAAGGTCCGGACGACCGTAGTTCAGGATGTTTCGGTGCAGGAAGCGGCGGAACTCATCGGTGACGAGCATGCTGATCTGCGGACAGTCCAGATGACGGTAAAGGAAAGGGACGAGGGAGGACAGGAACAGATTGGCCTGAGGCTGTCGATAGACCCGGTCAATCACTTCCGACTGAGTGAGGCCATACTCCTCTTCAAAGGCTTTCAGCATGACGTCTGGCAACTGACGCTTGAATACGTCGCCCAGCAGTCGTTTGCCCAGGGAGGCACCGCTTCCTTCGTCACCAAGGATGAACCCCAGGGCCGGTGTCTGACGGATGATGCGCCGACCGTCGAACAGACAGGAATTGGCACCTGTTCCCAGGATGCACGCAATGCCCTCCTGATGGCCGCAAAGTGCAATGGCTGCTCCCATCATATCGCTTTCAACCTGGACCTCTGCCTGTGGAAACATTTGCTGTAGCTGTCTCTTGACTGTAGTGGAATAGGGGGGAATGCAGCCTGCGCCAAAGAAATGTATCTGGTCTACCGTATGCTTCACCCAATCCATCAGGGGGGAAAGGGCCTGACGGATAACCTCCTCATTGTCCCTCACAGGATTGATTCCGCTGGTCTGAAGGATTTCGCTTCTGTTGTCTCCGTCTATCGTGATCCACGATGTCTTCGTACTGCCGCTGTCTGCAATGAGTATCATAATCGGGTTTTGAGGTTATAGGATTTCAGGGGTTACTGGTCATCGTTCCTTACGTAACCTTGTCTCTCGGCCGGCAGTCCATCCATTATGGTCTCGTAGGCCTGCCTCATGGTTTCCTTTTCAAATTCAATGCCTTGGCCTTTTGGGTAAATGGGTGCATGAATCATCATGGTCAGGGGATGCCAGTCCACAAAGGTAATGCCTTTCCTGGTACGAGGGAATACATCGAAGGGGCCGTTCAGCGTGATGGGCACTACGGGCAGTTGCAGTTCGTCGGCCAACTGGAAAGCCCCACGGCGGAATATGCCCATGTGTCCCGTGAAGGTTCGTGCTCCCTCGGGGAAGATAACGACCGACGTGCCACCTTTCAGGATTTCACGCGCATTGGCGTATGTGCGCTGGATGGCCTTCGGGCCACTCTTGTCCACAAAGATGTGACGGGCGCTCTCGCATGCCTTTCCCACCATGGGAATATTGCGCAGCGACTTCTTCATCATCCACTTGAAGTTACGCCCCAAGAAGCCGTAGATGAGGAAAATGTCAAAAGCTCCCTGGTGATTGGCCACGAAGACATAGCTGGTCTTGTGATCCAGTTGTTCGCGACCCTCGACATGGACGGGCAGGAGCAGAATGCGGCAATAGAGCCGGCTGATGATGCAGAGGGGCCAGTAGCCCCAGAAACTGGCAAAGCCCAGTGTGCATCCGATGATGGTGAACAGACAGGCCAGCGCCGTAAGGACAAGCAGGACGGGCAATGCCACAAACAATTGGTATGTCCTATAGATCCATTTCATTATCAGGGTGTTTTATGGATTCGTTAATGTTATGGATGTAGTCAAGTATCTCCTCTCGTCCCTGTCTCGTCTCGGACGATGAGATAAAGTACGGGGGCAGTTCCTCCCAGTCCTGGCGCAAACGGTTGAGGTAGAGCTGGATGTTGCATGCCAGCTTGTTCCTGCCCAGCTTGTCAGCCTTGGTAAAGACAATGCTGAAAGGTACGCCATGCTCACCCAGGAACTCCATGAATTCCAGGTCAATCTTCTGAGGCTCCAGGCGGGAATCAATCAACAGGAACAGGTTGGCCATCTGCTCCCGCTGCAGGATGTATCCGGTAATCATCCTCTGAAGATTCTCCTGTTCCTTCTTGCTCCGCTTTGCAAATCCATAGCCAGGCAGGTCCACCAGCTGCCATTCGCCATTGATGACAAAGTGGTTGATCAGCATGGTCTTTCCTGGCGTTGCTGATGTCTTGGCCAGTTTGTTGTTGCCTGTCAGCATGTTTATCAGACTTGATTTGCCCACATTGGAACGGCCGATGAACGCGTATTCCACATGTTGTGTGGCGGGACACTGTTCCACTTGCGGACTGCTGATCAGGAATTCTGCTTTCTTTATTTCCATATTGACTGTAACTTATTTTGGTGGGTAGTGTTCGCTTCGCTCTGGGTTTCAATGCTCCTTCGTCCTGCGAACTCTCTTTATACCTTTATTTAATGTACTTTCTCATTTCTTCGATGCTCATGCCACGACGGTGTGCATAATCCCGCAACTGGTCATCACCGACATACCCTACACTGAAATGCACGGTGGCGGGGTGGGAGAGGATCAGTCCGCTGGTGCTGGCATGCGGACGCATGGCTCCGGTCTCCGTCAGGCTGATGCCAATATCTCCGAAAGGCAACAGGCCAGAGAGCAGGAAGTTCAGGCTCTGGTCGGGCATCGAAGGATAGCCCACAGCCGGACGCTTGCCCTGATATTTCTCCTGGAACAGTTCCTCAACAGAGAGGGCTTCATTGGGTGCAAAGCCCCAAAGTTCCTTCCTTACCTTCTCGTGCAGGTATTCCGCCGTAGCCTCTGCCAGACGGTCGGCCAGGGTCTGATTCAGGAGGTGGTTGTACTCGTCCGCTTCTTCCTCTTCCATACGCCGGTCGGTGCAGCATGCAAAGATTCCTATGCAATCCCGTGTACCCGTGTCTTTATATGTGCCGTTGCTTGAGTCACTGCCAATACCATTTTCTGAGGTGTTATTCGTACTATTGACTGAAGCAATATTCGTGCTATTCATTGAACCTTTGACTTTTGTATCGCTTGAACCGTTACTTGAAACAGGTCGCACGAAGTCACTGATACACAGACATAGTCCGTTGGCATCCGGTTGCTGACTGCGCAGGAAGGGCAACCTACAGGCCTCGCCATTGTCACGGTACACAATGATGTCATCTCCGTCGCTGTTGGCATCCGCCAAAGCCACTGTGGCATGGGTCTGATACTTCGCATCTGCCAGTCCCAACCGACGCGTGGCATCGTCGTAAAGCCTTGCCGCCTCCTGTGCCCTGGCACGTTCCGAGGGCTTGAAACCCGACAGCCAGTTAAGTCGGCAAGCTTCGCAGCCATGCACCTTCGCAATGCTGCCCAGTCGGGCGGGGAATCCCCAGGCGTGGAAGAAGTAGAGCCAGTTGATGTAAGGAGCTACTTCATGGATGGGGAAGTGCAGCGTGTAAAGTTTCATTCGTTGAACCTTAAGGCCTGTCCCATTACTTCACTATGGACACCCGTTGCCTCGTCGTAGGCCAGCTGCCCGTTGACCCATGTACGATTGACGCACCAATCCAGCTGCCTTCCGCGAAGGGGAGTCCATCCGCATTTGCTCAGCACATCACCGTCGGTCACGACATGCTTCCCGTGGCGCACAAGAACCAGGTCGGCCTGATAGCCGTCACGAATGAAGCCGCGACGGGATACGCCAAACAGTCTGGCGGGATTGTGGCACATCAGCTCCACGATGCGTTCCATGCTGCACAGCCCCTGGCTGGCAAGGGTCAGCATCAAAGGCAGGGAGAATTGTACGAGAGGCATGCCGGAGACAGCCTTCTGCGCGCCGCCCTCCTTCTCCTTGAGCAGATGTGGGGCATGATCCGTACCCACCACGTTCAGCAGACCACAGGCTACCGCCTTGCGGAGCGCCTCACGGTCAGCCTGACTCTTGATGGAAGGGTTGCACTTGATGAGGGTACCCAGCGTCTGGTAATCCTCTTCGGCAAAGAAGAGGTGCTGCGGACATACCTCCGCCGTTATCTGGTTCCTGGCGATATCGGGATTGGGATGCTGGGGCAGAAGGGCGAGTTCCCTGGCAGTCGTTATGTGTGCGATGTGCAGACGTGCGCCGGTCTCAGTGGCCATCTTCACGGCCAGGGCCGAACTGCGATAGCAGGCCTCGTCGTCACGTATCCATGGATGCAAGGTGACGTCGGGATCTTCACCATGCTGAGCCTTGGCCGCTGCCATTCGCTCATTGATGCGTGCAGTGTCCTCACAATGCGTCATGATCAGGGTGGGGCACCCACGGAAAATCTCACTCAGCGCCTCTTCCTGATCCACCAGCATACCACCCGTACTGCTACCCATGAAGAGTTTCAGAGCCGGTATGGCGTGGATGTCCATCTGCTTGATTTCCGCGATGTTGCTATTCGTTGCTCCCAGGT
>JAZRVZ010000080.1:0-7977 GCA_045599425.1 Bacteroidaceae bacterium
TTTGCAGCTCATTTCACTCACATAGGACCCCCTATGCTCATTCAATGTGCTACAAATGCTGACACAAAGATAATTCAAAATCACATCCATGGTCTAATGAACTATTTGGGTTTAGGTGGGTTCTGTTTATTGAACGCCAAGACGCACTTTTGAAAGACAGCCCAAAGTCGGCGCAAAGCTTACATCAGGTACTCCAGCATCCGACGGAAGACGGGATTCTGGCGGAGGAGCCGGGCATTGCCCACCATATACAAATACCTGCGCGCGCGAGTCATGGCTACGTTGAGCTTGCGGTCGATCTCCATGCCGTCCTCCGTGAAGTTGCCCTGGGAGAGGAAGTCGAGCTGGTAGGGACGCTGCACGGTGAAGCCGTAGATGATAACCTCGCGCTGGCTGCCCTGGTAGCGCTCCACGGTGTCGATGGTGATGTCTTCGATGCCCGTGAGGCCTTGGTGTTGCATGGCGCTGCGTATGGTGGCTATCTGGTTGCGATAGGGGACAATGATGCCGATGTCGTGCATGGCAAACTGCCGGGAAGCCTGTTCCACGAGACGGGCAATGAGGGCTGCTTCGGGAAGGTTGACCTTGTCGGAGACAGTGCAGTTGGGAGCGGGCACGTCGAAGAAGCGGACACGGGGCGCGGTGACGGGCTCCTGCTGATGCGGAAGGCCGGCCACACCGAGTTTGCCACCATAGAAGGCATGGTTGGGGAAGGCGGCAATGTCGGGGTGCATGCGTCCCTGGTCGGTGAGCATGTAGCAGACGGAGGGGTCGTCGCGATAGAAGGAGAGCATGCGCTGGAAGAAGGAATTGCGACAGTCGGTGAGGCCGATGCCACGGAGCAGTGGGTCGCTGACCTGGGCTTGCTCCGCCTCCTGCTGCACCACGGCAGGGAGTTGCTTGTGGTCACCGATGAGCACGAAGCGACGGATGGCCTGACGGCTGCCGGAAGTGGCTGCCAGGAGGGGCACGATGTGGGGCTCGAGGATCTGCGAGGCTTCGTCGACAATGGCAAGGCTGAACTGAACGAGGCGGAAGAGGGGCGTCATGCCATTCATGGCGGTGGTGGTGGACACAAAGACACGCATGCCACGGATGAGATCGGTGACGGCCTGAACCGTGGAGCAGTCTTGTACCCGGTTTTCCAGGAGATAGGGGTGGTACTCGGGCACGGAGGAGGCTTCGCTGCCCACGCGGAGGAAGTCGATGCCTTCCTCCACGAGCTTGGAGCAGATCTCGTCGACAGCCCTGTTGGTATAGGACATGAGGAGCACCTTGGACTCAGGGTCGCTGAGGAGCTGCTCCTTGAGAATGTTGAGCAGGCCAAAGCTGGTCTTGCCGGTACCGGGAGGGCCGATGACGAGAAACATCTCGCGGGCCTGACTGGCACGGAGGGCAAGTTCATTGAAATCACCGTAGTCACCAC
Source organism: Bacteroidaceae bacterium (assembly GCA_045599425.1). Taxonomy (GTDB): domain Bacteria; phylum Bacteroidota; class Bacteroidia; order Bacteroidales; family Bacteroidaceae; genus Physcousia. The sequence goes on from JAZRVZ010000080.1 coordinate 1,427, forward strand.
AAAGCGCCAGGCTCTCGTCGACCTCGGGATGGCGCTGGGCCAGAAGGAGATCCTTGCGAGGCTGCGGGGCGGAGAGGAAACTGTGGAGCCCGCGATAGAGGGAGCCATAGTTGTCTATACCGTCGTGCTCTATGGCCCAGAGGGCATCGGCACGGGTGTGGCGGAAGACGCGGGCATCGGTCTGCGGAGCTCTCAGGCGCACCAGCACACCCTGTCCGTCCACCTGCTGCAGATAGCCTCGCTGCACCATGGTGCGACGGGCATCGGGCTCTTCGCCGCGATCGTAGGGATAGACAATGACGGGGTCGCCAAGGCGGAAGTTGGTGGTGTCGCTCTCCCACCCTTCGGGGAAATGGAGCACGAGACTGTCCACGGCTCCCTGATGGTCGGCTGCGGGCTGCACAAGGTGGAGGCCGTGGTAGATGCAGCCAGCCTGGATCTTCGCCTCGAGGGTGAGCTTCCACTTGGTGGCATTGCCCACCTCGGGATTGTGGGGCGACCCGACCTTGGATATCCACTGCTCGGTGTGGAGGAAGGACATGAGGCGATGGTAGTAGGCACGCTCCAGGGGCGATGCCTCACGGAGGGGGCGGAGGAGCTGGCGGAGTTCCTTGGCTTTGTTGTCCCAGATGGGGTCGGTAAGGTGGGCCTGATTGAGATGTTCGGGCGTGAGTTGCTCGAGTACGGTGGTGTGACCGGCGGCGTACCACTGATGGCACCAGACCACCTGATTGCGAACGCGGATGGCATCGAGCAGGAGGTGGCGGGCCTCGCCCAGGGGCAGAAGCGGATTGCCGTAGCGCGAATAAAGGAGGAAGCACTGGATGTGCTCGGTGGGGATGCCGAAGCCGTAGTGCAGGATGGCCATGTAGAGGAGCATCTGGACGTAGTGCTTGGGCTGCTGGCGTGGCGTCTGCGGGTCGGGACCGTCGGGCCAGGCTCCCTTGCCGGCCTTCTGCTCGATGAGCACCTTGTAGTCCAGCTGCAGGAGGTCCATACGGCCCTGGAAGCCAAGCATCTCGCAGAAGAAGGAGGGCTCGAGCAGGACGAGGTCGCGCTGGAAGCCCTGGACACGCTGGGGCATGACCTCACGGATGACCTTGCGGATGTGCTCTGCCTGTGCCTTGGCCTGGGTGTGGAAACCGAGGTCGAGGTCGGGACAGGTGGCGAGCCGGATGGCATTGTGGCGGAAGAACTGCCGGATGCTCTCGCTGTAGGGCACATCGTCGAAGTGTACCTGCTCGTCCAGCAACTGGCCGGCGAAGTTACCCATGAGGATGGCGGATGAATTGACAGAGGGTCGTATCTGCGAGAGGAGATAGTTGTAGGGCAAGGAGCCATAGCTCTCGATGCACTGGGCCACGGAGGAGATGTCCATCAGGGCATCGGGCTCGTAGATGAGGAGCTGTCCATCGTCCACGACATTGAGCTGGCAACCTTCCTTGAGCAAGGCAGGGAGATAGGCAAAGTCCACCTGGAGGACAACCTCCAAAGCATCACCGCCGGGCGAATGGCCATAGATGCGGTCATTCGTCCAGCGGTCAACTGTCAAGCGAATATATTTCAATATCTTGTCTACGTTTGCTACTAAGCCCGTTACTCGTTCATCAGGTAATTCTTGAAGTCAGCAAAGTCCCTGGTCATGGCCACACTCTGCTTCTCGCCCTTCATGAAGGCGGCAAGCTTGGCGGGAATCTCGATGTCGCCACCGATGATGCGGTCAACCACGCCTTTGAACTTAGCGGGATGGGCGGTTTCCAGGAAGATTCCGGTTTCGCCGGGCTTGAGGCCCTCTTGCAGGGCACGATAGCCGCAGGCACCGTGGGGATCGAGCGGGTAGCCGGTTTCCTTGAGGCACTGGCGCATGGTGTCGGCTATCTGTTCGTCGCTGAAGGTACAGCCGCTGATGTCCTGGCAGATGGCAGCGTGATCCTTCTTGTAGAGATCGTAGATGCGGGCAAAGTTGCTGGGGTCGCCCACGTCCATGGCGTTGGCAATCGTCTGCACGCTGGCCTTGGGTTCGTATTTGCCCGTCTGCAGGTAGTTGTAGAAGATGTCGTTGGCATTGTTGGCTGCAATGAAGCGCTTGATGGGAAGACCCATGCGTGTGCCGAAGAGGGCAGAGCAGATGTTGCCGAAGTTGCCTGAAGGCACGCATACCACCAGATTGTCAGCCAGCCCCTGCTTCTTCATCTGCGCGTAGGCATAGAAGTAGTAGAACGACTGGGGCAGGAAGCGTGCCACGTTGATGCTGTTGGCCGAGGTGAGCTTCATGTGGGCATTAAGTTCAGCATCCATGAAGGCGTTCTTCACCAGTGCCTGGCAGTCATCGAAGACACCGTCCACCTCGATGGCGGTGATGTTCTGGCCGAGGGTGGTGAACTGGCACTCCTGGATGGGCGATACCTTGCCCTTGGGATAGAGCACGTAGACGTGGATGCCCTCCACACCCAGGAAGCCGTTGGCCACGGCCGAACCGGTGTCGCCGCTGGTGGCAACGAGGACGTTGACCAACCTGTCTGCGCCCTGCTTCTTGTTGAAGTAGCCCAAGAGGCGTGCCATGAAGCGTGCGCCTACGTCCTTGAAGGCCAGGGTGGGGCCATGGAAGAGTTCGAGGGAGTAGATGGTGTCTGTTACCTTGACGGCGGGCACATCGAAGGCCAGTGTGTCGTAGACAATCTGCCTGAGATCCTCGGCGGGGATGTCCTCACCGAAGAAGCCCATGGCCACTTCGAAGGCAATCTCCTGGAACGTCATGTCCTGGATATGGTCAAAAAAATCTTGTGGGAGAGGATGAATCTCCATGGGCATGTACAAGCCCTTATCCTCTGCCAAACCCTTTACTACGGCCTTTTCCAGCGTAGCCAAGGGTGCTTGTCCGTTTGTGCTGTAGTATTTCATATCAGTTCTTCATAAATTCCTTGATAAATTCGTCACCTTCCATCAAGCCGTAGGCGCCCTCCTTGGCTGCCACTTCGTCGAAGGTTTGCACGGCGTCGGGTTCGATGCCGGGATACCAGATGGTGAAGGGGATGGGATCGGCGGTGTGCGTGCGCAGCTTGACGGGCGTGGGATGGTCGGGCAGCAGGGCGATGGCCACGGGTTCGTCCCACTTGGCAACCTCTTCCATGATGGGGGCGAGGAGCAGGTGGTCGAGGTGCTCGATGCATCCTAATTTCATGTGCAGCTCACCGTCGTGACCTGCCTCGTCGGCTGCCTCGACGTGGATGTAGACGAAGTCGTCGGTGCGCAGGGCGTCGATGGCTGCCTGTGCCTTGCCACGGAAGTTGGTGTCCCAAAGGCCGGTGGCTCCGGGTACCTCGATGACACGAAGGCCGGCATAGTGACCGATGCCGCGGATGAGGTCGACGGCGGTGATGACGGCACCCTTCCTGATCTGCGGGAAGGTCTCCATCAGGGTGGCCATCTTAGGACGGTAGCCACCCCCCCAGGGCCAGATGCAGTTGGCAGGATCCTTGCCCTCCTTCACGCGCTGGAGGTTGAGGGGATGCTTGCGAAGCAGTTCGTAGCTGTTGCGCATCAGCTGGCGGAACAGATTGGCGGTTTCCTTTGCCTCGGGCACCTCAGCCACGGGCAGGTTCTTTGCCCAGGGTTGCAGGGGAATGTCATGGGGAGGCGTGCAATGCACATGCTTGTTGCCGCCCTTGATGACCAGCAGGTGACGGTACTGTACGCCGGTATAGAAATGTATCTGCTCGTTGCCGAGCTTCTCCTGCAGGTACTTGATCAGCACGTCGCCCTCCTCTGTCTCCAGTCGGCCGCAGGAGTGGTTCTTGATGACCTCGCCGTCCAGGGATACCAGGTTGCAGCGCATGGCCAGGTCGTCGTCGGCCAGTTCCACGCCGATGCTGGCGGCTTCCAGGGGGCCACGTCCCTCGTAGACGATGTGCTGGTCGTAGCCGAGGATGCTGCTGTTGGCCACCTCGCTGCCGGGATGGAATCCGTCGGCCACGGTTTTCAGGAGGCCATTGCGACCCTCGCGTGCCAGTTTGTCGAAGTGCGGAGTGTCGGCATACTGCAGCAGCGTCTTGCCGCCAAGGGCCTCCGATGGCCAGTCAGCCATGCCGTCACCTAATAATATAATGTGTTTCATCTTTTCACCTTAAATATAAAACTTGAAGCTTACTTCTTCTTGTCCTCATCTCCTGTCCCTCATCTGCGACGTCTGGATTATTTATTACTCCCCGTCCCCATTCTGTTCCCCTCCCTTTACGGGAGGGGTTGGGGGTGGGTCTTACGCCAAACTCATGATATCGGCGAAGACGCCGGCGGCGGTTACGCTGGCACCGGCTCCGTAACCCTGGATGAGCATGGGATATTCGTTGTAGCGCTCGGTGGTGAGGAGGACGATGTTGTTGCTGCCCTCCAGCACATAGAAGCTATGGTCGTGGTCGATCTCCTTGAGGCTCACGCTGGCCTTGCCGTGGTCGCAGGTAGCCACGAAGCGCCATACCTTGCCGCCCTGTTCCAGTTCCTGGCGGCGACGCTCAAACTCGGCATCCAGCTGGGGAAGCTTCTGCCAGAAATCCTCCACGCTGCCCTCGAAGTATTCGTCGGGCACGAAGAGGTTGCGCTCCACGTCCTCCTGGTTGATCTCGTAACCTGCCTCGCGGGTCAGGATGACCAGCTTGCGGATGACGTCCTTGCCGCTCAGGTCAATGCGGGGATCGGGTTCGCTGTACCCCTCCGCCTTGGCCATCCTCACCGTCTCGCTGAAGGGTACGGTGGCACTCAACTTATTGAAGATGAAGTTCAGCGTACCACTTAGTACCGCCTCGATGCGCAGGATCTTGTCACCCGAGTTGCGCAGGTCGTTGATGGTGCGGATGATGGGAAGGCCGGCACCCACGTTCGTCTCGAAGAGGAACTTCACGCCACGCTTCTGGGCGATGGTCTTCAGTTCGCGATAGTTGGCATAGTCGCTGCTGGCCGCGATCTTGTTGGCTGCCACGACGTTGATATTGTGTGAGAGGAAATCCTTGTAAAGGCCGGCCACGTCGGCGCTGGCGGTGCAATCCACGAAAACGCTGTTGAAGATGTTCATGCCAATGACCTCGTCGCGCAGGCGCTGGATGTCGCTGGCTTCGCTCTGCTTCAGGCGTTCGTGGTAGTTTTCCAGGGAGAGGCCGTTGCGGTCGAACATGGCATTGTGGCCGCTGGCGATGCCTACGACGTTGAGTTTCAATCCCATCTCGCGCATCAGTTTCTCCTGCTGCTTGGCGATCTGGTCAATGAGGCTTCCGCCGACGGTTCCCACACCGCAGATGAAGAGGTTGAGCACCTGGTACTCACTCAGAAAAAAACTGTCGTGGATGACGTTGAGCGACTTGCGCAGGTACTTGCCGTCCACGACGAAGGAGATGTTCGTCTCGCTGGCGCCCTGGGCACAGGCAATCACGCTTATGCCGTTGCGACCGAGCGTACCGAAGAGCTTGCCGGCAATACCGGGCGTATGCTTCATATTCTCGCCCACCACTGCAACGGTGGCAAGGCCGCTCTCTGCCTTCATGGGGTACATGCTGCCCTGTTCGATCTCCTTCTGGAATTCCTGGTTCAGCACCTCGCAGGCGGCTTCTGCGTCCTCGTCGCGCACGCCGATGCTGCTGCTGTTCTCCGAGCTTGCCTGGCTGACCATGAACACGCTGATGCCATTGTCGGCCAGGGTGCTGAAGATGCGGCGGTTGACACCAATGACGCCGACCATGCTCAAGCCGCTGACGGTGATGAGGGTGGTACCCTTGATGCTGGAGATACCCTTGATGGCCTTGGCATCGTCGCTCACGTCCTGCTTGATGATGGAACCGGGTGCCTCGGGATTGAAGGTATTCTTGATGAGGATGGGGATGTTCTTGACGCAGACGGGGTAGATGGTGGGGGGATAGACGACCTTGGCACCGAAGTTGCAGAGCTCCATGGCCTCGACGTAGGAAAGCTCGTTGATGACGTAGGCGTTGCTGATGACGCGTGGATCGGCGGTCATGAATCCGTCCACGTCTGTCCAGATCTCCAGCACGCTGGCATCCAGGGCGGCGGCGATGATGCTGGCGGTGTAGTCGCTGCCGCCACGGCCGAGGTTGGTCACCTCGCCGCTGTGGGCATCGGTACTGATGAAACCGCCCACGAGGCTTACCTGGGGCAGGGTCTTCCAGTTCTCGCGGACGAGCTGTTCGGTCAGGTCGCTGGCCAGGACGTTCTTGCCAGCCTTCACCTCCGTCTTGATGAAATCGCGGCTGTCAAACCACTCGGCACCCTTCACCAGCGTGGCCACGATACGACTGCTGATGCGCTCACCATAGGAGACAATGGCCGCAGAGGTTTTGGGAGAGAGGTCACGGATGAGGTATACGCCCTGGTAGATGCTCTTCAGCTCGTCCAGAAGGGAGTGTACGACGGCCAGCAGCGTGTCACGATCCCTGCCGGCGGGAATGATGGCGTTGATCATATCCTCATGACGCTCCACGATCTCGTAGAACGACTTCTGGTACTGGGCATCGCCCTGATAGGCCATCTGGCTTGTCCTGATGAGTTTA
>JAZRVZ010000081.1:0-6496 GCA_045599425.1 Bacteroidaceae bacterium
ATCTCGACTCAGCAGACCTTTCGGCTGACGAAAAAAAATACTTGGCTGAATATCTCGCACAAAAGGGTTTCACTCAGTCTACTTTTTATATCCGATTCTTCCAGAAGGGGTTTTCGGAATGGGAAATATGCGGTGTTAAAGAGTGTAAAAAACAATTCTTAGAGTTGCCTGAAGTAGCAAAAATATTGTTAGAGTTTGTCGAACCCGATGACCTGCCTAACAATAAGGGCTATACTCTTGCACAGAGTGACGAACCTGGCGTGTTCTACCAGTGTCTCAAGCGTGTCAATGGAGGTCTTTGCAACAAGTTCATAGCCTTTATGGATGCGCGCGGCATGAGTCAGGGTACTGTTATCAAGCGTTTTACCGTTGACATTTGGAGGTCATGGGAATTAGATGGTATTCGTACAGTTCTTAACAACTATAATAATAAATAGTATGACACTTGACATTACATTTGACCTTGAGACGTGTGCGCTTTGCCCTACTGCGGCAGTGCTTTCTCTTGGTGCGGTCGCATGGACACGTGACGGAGACGATTCTCCGTTTATCCAACTTGACGGCAAGGATGACCACTCATCGGAATATCTTGCTCACGTTGACCTTCGTTCTTCTTTCCTCGATGGTTTCACTTTCGACCAGGACACTGCAAATTGGTGGTCTAAGCAGTCTGAGGCTGCTAAGCGTGCGGTGCTTGCTGATGACGAAGAAGGCTCTCCTTGTCTTCCTGTAGAGATAGTTGTCGGAGGATTCTTTTTGTGGATTGACAAGATTACTGAGGACTATAATGCTGATGATGTAAATCTCTGGTGTCAAGGCTCTGATTTTGATATTGCTATCCTTCGCAATATATGCAATAGGTATCATTTGGCTATTCCTGTCAAATATACCAATTTCCGCGACCATCGTACTTTCTTTATCGAAGGCGCACGTCTTATATGTGATAAGGTTGGTGTCGAGTTTGACCCCAAGAAGGCTTATAAGATGGTGGAGGAATATGATGGAAAGAATGTCCCTCATGATCCTATTTTCGACTGTAAACGTAGCATCTATAGCACATGGCAGATGATGCGCCAGTTGAAAGGCATCCATTAATCCTATGCTCTATTCAGCAATATGTATAGCACCACTTTTGCGCGCTACCGACAAGCGAACCGCCCAGACCCCGATATGTCTGTGGTCGATATAGTGCCCATTATTCCACCTTCTCGCACCGAGAAACGAGGGGTACATTTCTCCCACGACTACCATCGTGAGATTGCATGGACGATTGACTATCGGGGCGACAATGACGACATTCCTACACTCCTTTACGTTGGAGCTGGGTACACACTCGTCAAGAAGGTGTTCCTTTCTTTGTTTGCTACACGCTCATGTATGTTCAGCGGATTTCGGCTTTATCACGACTCCTATATCTATCCGCGTCAGTCTAAGGCATGGGTACGCATAGCAATCGAATTGCGCCATTTCCATTCCGACCTTATGTCGCTCGAAGAACTCGGTGCTTTACTTGCTCGACGCATATCTCAAGAATGTCTCTGCAACATCCAATTCGTCAAACTCAACAAATTTCTTAATCTTTAGAAGCCATAAATTAGTTTTATATGCTCTACCACCCCCTTATCAACGAACTTGCCAACATCGACATGACGCTCATGCGCCATGTTCTGGTTGCAGATGAACAGCATTTCGGTGGACAGACAGCTTGCTTCTGCCCCTTTTGTAAGGGCTCCAGCTCCGCGTCGGAAGAGGGACGTGGTGGAGCAACCCCACACTTCATTATCTATAATCGTGAGCGCGGAGGACTCTACAACGGCGTAGGTGTGGATAATCCCCAAGCTAAGGGGGGGGGAGTGCGCTGGCAATGCACCAAGACTGGTCGCAAAGGCTACGGAGCTCTCGAACTCTATGCCGCCATCCACAGCCTTCCCCTCCACGGTTACGGTCTTTACCGTGCCTGCCGTGGTCTCGTCACCGAGGTCTATGGCGACACAGAACAGACCCGTGCCCGTTATCCTATGCTATTCGGCAAGATGGACTATCGCACCATCGCACCGCAAACCATCGAGACGTTCTCTTTCATGCCAAAGACCGACTTCAATCCCCAGGAGCTTGCTGCCCTCGGTTGCGAGGTAACTCTCCACCAAGGCATTCCGCAGTTCGGTTTCGGCAAAGACTTCTCGCCTGCAATGCTCAACGATGATTTCCGCATCTATGCCGTTGATTCTGTCACACTACCTAATATCACCACCGTTCCTGACGGTTCTCCGTCAGGCTCTCAAATCATCCACGGCACTCCATGGAACCCTCTCTTCGTCTGTTTCGCCACTGACGTTATCGGGCCCCAAGGTTCATGTGGTTGTATCTTTCGGCCTACCATCCAGCAAGACCCTATCGTTTTCTCTACTTGCGATGATCATAGCGTCCGCAAAGTCAGCAAATGGCTTATGGGCGATAGAGTGTTTACCTACGCTATGGAGCAGCGGGACAGTAGTTCTACGGCTGTCCATGCTGCCATCGCTAAGTACGACCCCGATGAGCAATACACCGACGAGAAAGAGGTATGGGTGCAGAAGGAGGATAAGGACGGAAACCTGAAAGATGGCTACCGGCAGGAGTTTGAACCTATCCCTACCAACGAGATTAAGGCTCGTAACATCGTGTTCTGCCGTACACCCGAAGATGCCCTGAGCACATACTACTCTATGCGTTCTCTCCGTATCGACAAACAGGAGAGCGACGAGCACTTTCGTAAGCATTGCTGGTATCATGTGGCATTCTCCGTAGGCAGACGTAACTTCTGGTACATAGACCGTGGCGAATGGAAGCAGGAACGCCTTGACTTCAACGCCGTGCAGTATCAGAAGATGAACCGCTTTGCCGAGCGTGTCATCATGCTCTACCCGAATGACATTGCCTCACAGCGCGACTGCGGAGCCATAGCTACTAAGTACAGTGACCTCTGTTATGCCATGCTTCCTGATGCCTTCCGTATTCGCTTCAACCAGCGTTGGCAGTGGCTTTTCGGTGGCACTCCGCGTTCTGTGCGTGACTACATGCTCACCTACCGCATGACGGACGAGGACAACTTCAAGTTCGACCACGACATTCGCATACCGCTCTACTCCCGATTGAAAAGTGCCAAGAATACCGACCCATTCGAGATAGAGTACCCTCGTGACCCTCGCTCTGGCAAACCGAAGCCTCCTACCTGCAAGGTCAGTCCCACTAAGGTATGGCTCTTTATGACCTCCCACGGCTATTACCGCATGATTGACCCCGAAAGCACCGACCTCGTTGGTCAGTACATCCACCTTGACCGATGCTTTGTGGAGTATATCGACGCAAAGAGTATCATTCAGGCGGCTAAGGTACTCCTGTTGGAGTTTATCGAACAGAGCTGGCGACATAGCGACAACGAGATCCGACTGATGAACGATTGTGCCAACCTCATAGACAAGACCTTCACCGAGAAGTCTGCCGGTGGCTTGCAAAGTATGGTCATCAAGTTTGCTGACTCGTTCAGCAATAAAGAGGAATACTTCTACTTCCGCAACGTGGCACTGAAGATTACCCCCGATGCTATACGTCCTGTGTCTTATGATGAGATAAACTTCTTCATCCCTGCCCTTGCACGCAAGCCCTACGACTTCACCATGCGCAACTTCGCCACCGTTCCTTTCCTCGTCAGTGAAAGGGATGAGTACCGCCAGCGTCTCGAAGCCATCAACCAGAAAGAGGCTCAACGCTACGAGGACGGTTCGCCCGTATTCTCTACCTTCGAGATTGGTCAGATGCGTGCCGAACTGGAGGAATGGTCGCAGACCTACCGCTGGCAGGTGGATTGGCAAGGCAAGCGCGAGCAGGACCTTTGGCCTATCGTCCGTATCATACGCGGTTGCTCCAACGTCCTCTGGCAGATGGAACAGGAGAAGGTGCGCAACAAGGAGATGATGACTACCGACGAACAGGCGGTCATTGATTCTCACTTTGCTAACATGCTCTCCTGTATCGGTCGTCTTTGTTATCGTTCGTGGGATGATATGCAGAGTATCTGTCCCTACCTCCTTGAGGATGACATTGCCGACGAGAAACAAGCAACTGGTGGTTCGGGCAAGTCCGTCATGATAAACCTTATCGTGGGCTGTGCGGTCAACGTACTCTCCATTGACATGAAGGAGTTCCTGACCATTGCCGACGCAAAGTTTGCACTCTCCGACCTCCTTATCTACCCTGGCAAATACCGTGTGGTGCATTGGGAGGATAAGCCAAAGGGCTTCCCGATGAAGTATTTCTACAATAAGATTTCTTCCGGCACCAAGGTCGAGCGCAAGTTTGGTGACCCTGTTATCTACAAGATGGAGGACTCACCGCTTCACGTTATCACAAGCAATACTCCGCTCACCGATGACGATGATTCTACCATCGGACGTTTCCCACTTGTCTCGTTCTCCGACCGCTTCGCCCGTGCCAACCCACAGAAGCGTAAACCGGCACGTTCGCCCAAGGACGTGATGCGCAACTTCCGCATGGAGCCAGACAAACTCACCGACACCGACCGCAATCAGGCAATCTTCGTCTGTGCGCTCGCCGTTCAGTTCATCATGCGCCACAAGACCTTCGTCATTGCACCGCAAGGCAACGTGCGCCGTCGTCAGATGGTGCAGAAGCTCACCGAGAGCATTGTCCGCTACTTCGAGTGGTTCTTTGGTCGCGATGCCGTTTATGGAGTACCTGTCTGCACCGACGATATGTTCAACGAGTTCATGCGTGACTGGGCAGATGCTTCCGAAGGCAAAAGCAAGGAATACTCCCGTGCCACCTTCAAGAAGAAGATATACGACTACTGCGAGAACATGTCCATCACCTGCAACCCCAAGCACCTCTTCGAGAACGAGAGCGACAAGCAGCGCAAGTGTTTCAAACTCCAGGCATGGGTCACACAGGAATACTTCGTTGGTCGTGAGTGGGAGAATGATAACACCATCGAGCCGAAATTCATCCGCTACCTCCAGACCTCGAAGCACGTCTTCTTCTTCTACCGCCCTGGCAAGGATGAAGTGCCAGTCGATTACAAGGCTCTCAAGCAAGTCGCCAAGAAGTATGCCGAACGTCCCGACCCGCTTCCACATCTCGACGATCTCGGCAATCCTACTCGTCTCACCCATGAAGAAGAGGAACGATGGGAAAGCAACCGCCTAAAAAAACAAGGTCGCCGTACCACCGCCTCTCAGTCCCAACCATCCACCGTCGCTATCCCCAAGGAGTCCGACGATGACATGCCCTTCTAAATAATTCCTAATTCCTAATTCCAAATTCCAAATTAAACTATGGCATCCTACAACGGTTCCCTCGACCTTCTCTCCCTCAACGGAGCAAAAGTCTTCTCTGGCATCGACCAGAAAAATCCTCATCGCGCTTTCGTGTGCATCCCTCTTGATCTCAACGATATTAAAATTCAGGAATCCCGCACTGCTACCGTGCCTTCGGCTTCTCCCGAAGGTCATGCAAAACAGCGTGCCGGTCTCCGTGTCAACATCTGGCCACTTTCCGAGAACTACAAAAACGCAGCTCGTCGTTCCGCAGCCGAACGTGGCGACACCAACGCCAACATTCCTACTCACGAAATCACTCAGTCCTTCTCCAACGACTACATCCATGCAGCCATCAAGACATTCCCTAAACTCGTCGAGCAGGTCAAGCAAGCCAACAAGGAACGCAATCCTGACATTGTGAACCAAGACCCTAACGACGAGAACACCCACCTCTTCAAGGCTATCCGCAACCGCATGAACAAGCGCATTGCTATGCTCTACCAACCACAGTCGCAGCCACAGCAGACCACCTACCCACAGCAGTTCGCCCAGGCTTCTTCTCCTACATCCTACGTTGCTCCAGCCGAATCCTCCGATCCACTCGCAGGTGTTTCCTACGACGACCTCTCCGACGACCTCCCATTCTAATCTATAGCCCTATAGCTCCTATAGTCCCTATATCCCCTATAAAAAAATAACTTTTAACTTAACAAAAATATGTTTCAACTCCAATCCCCCTCAGCAAAATCCCTTCTTGCTTCTCTCAACACTTCTTCCAAGTGTCTCTCCAAGAAGAATGCTATTTCCATTCTTGACAATATCCTTCTTTCCAAGACTGATGATACCTTCCGATTCACCACTGGTACAGCCGATTCCCAACTTACCATTCCTGCCCCTTTCTCTCTCGTGAAAGGCACGTTTACCGAACCTGTAGCCATCCCAGTAGGCGAAATCATGCCACTCCTCGCCAAATTCACTGGCGACGTAGTAGTCAACCTCACTTTCAATGATGACCTTTCCCTCGTTATTGACTATTGCCTCGGCTCTGATGATAAGGTCAAGACTGGACAAGCTACCATTACTTACCTCAAGGGCGACGAATACCCAATCAAGCCATCATTCTCTGCCGATGAAGAAATCACACGTCTTGCATTCCCTACTGAAGTGTTTATCAATGCGGT